>JBOGOP010000189.1:0-11223 GCA_050747225.1 Pyrinomonadaceae bacterium | reverse complement strand
CTAGAGGCATTGGCCTGTACAAGCGTGAAGACAATATCTCCGAGAGGGCTACCTAGTCAATAGCCAAACCCTGTTTTGTCCGGAAATATCGCCAGGAAATATCTCGGTTAACCGTCATGGTTCCGACGCCGCTGCTTCGGAACCATGACCGCATGCATTCCTATTGAACAAACCGCTGCCTGTATTCTCCAGAGACGATGAACGCCTTCACCATTTCTGCCTGCTCGAAGTTTCCACCAAACTGGTTCAGCTTATTGAGCCAGAATTGATAGCCACTCGCATCAGCATCACGACGCAGATACCCGAAGTATTGCATCATCACAAACGCTGCGTTGCGTTTTGCGCTTACGAACCGGCCGTCCTCGGCGATTGCCCTCAGCACGCCGGTCCTGGTCAAAGAGCCTCTGGTTAAGCCATCCACGAGATTATTTCGCTCGCTCAGGCTGAAGACAACTCCGGTGTGGCTAATAAGCGTGTCCACGTAGCCTTCGTTGCTCAAACCGCCATAGGCCGACTGGAATTCCGGACGCTGCACCCAGGCGTTGATAAATGCCTGTTTGTTCGCTTCCAGATCTCCCTGCCAGCTGCCGACGCCCACAATGATGTTGTTGGCGATGGTTCTGCTGTCAGGCATGAACTCCGCGAAGAGCGGCGCTCGCCCATAGCTGCTGCGATAGAGACTATCAACTAAGCCGCCTGTCTCCTGGAATTCAATGGACAGGAAATAAGCCGCGCTCACGTTGATTGTTCTACGCTCGATGCACGAAGCGTTTCCGCCGCACGACAATATCTGATCGCTCCAGAAGTTGAAGCCGCTAACATCAGGCTCACGACCAAGGAAATCGATATAGTGCTGCCGGACAAAGTAATCAGCAGTGTCGATCACGTTGCCATGGATAACTGCATCGCGCGAACCCGTGAACGATGCCTCAGTCCTGTTGCCGAGCAGCGAGAAGGACGTGCTCTCGGGAACAAAGTGATAGTTCAGTATTGACGGCGTGACCGTATAGAAGCCGCCCGTTTCTACGTTTGAGAAAACGTAGTTGCCGTTGCTGTCGGTGATGACCTTCGCCGGTTGTCCACCGCCCAACTTCATCGTCACACCCGCGAGTGGTGCGCCGTCGGGAGAAGTGACCCGACCGCTGATTGAAGCCGGTGCGGCTGTCGGCGCATTTGGATCAAGGGCAACAACAAAAGGCGATACAGTACTAGTTCTCGCACAAATGGTCTTCGAGCCGAAGCTACTACTGATGGTGCGATTCACCAGGCCAGGCTCACCATGCAATATCCGCAATCGAGTGAAGGTATCGAAGTCAATGGAGGCCGGCATGGTTATGCAGGTCGTCACTGGCGCGGTAAAGGTGGCCGTAGTGGTGATATTCAACTCCGGACACGCGGTGCAATGTAGGTACGGCGGCGGCAATGTCTGCGCCGGCGCGTCAATCACTGTGGTCGAACCCGCACCCGTTATGGCGGTGTAAGTGACGGTGGTGTTGCAGTAGTTGTTGGTGACGTTCGCACCCAGGCCCGTCGCCTGAGTCTCGCTTTCTTGTACCGTCACCGGGAAGGAAGCATCAGTGAAACTGGCGTCTGCCCTGGTGCCGCGAACGAGAACGGTCCTGGTGCCGATGCCGAAGAAGGAACCCGTGGGTGGATCCACTACGACCGCGCCGCAAGCTCCGGTGAAGGTTACCGCCGGGCTGTAATTAACGATCGTGCCGCAAGTACCGGGCGGGATCGTCATGCTGGTTGGTGCGTTGATTGTGCAGCTTTGCGAGTTGCATACAAAGCTGGAGCCCGAAACAACGATGGTGTCGACGCGTACGCCCGCGGCGCCCGAAGCCACGGCACTGTTGTCAGTGGCCGCGCGCCATCTCAACTTGATCGGTTGACCCGCGGCAGCCGCCGGCAGATTAATCGTCGAAGTGATGTAGGTTGGGGCAGCCGTTGTCCCACCTGAGAGTCCGCTCCAGGCCATTCGGCCAGCGATCGGACTGCCGAAAGTGGAATCAATCGTGCGCGTGTAGCCCCCGGCGATAAACGCATTGCCGCCGGTGGTGATGTCGTTGAAGGCGCCGCCGTTAATGCTTATCTCCAGCACCATGCCGTCAAACCCTCGGGTTGGCGTGACGCCGCTGGCCTCCATGTTGAAGAGGTTACGGAACGTCAACTGCGCACCGGCCGCGGGTACATTAATAGTCGGCGTGTCGAGGGTGGTGTTTCCGATGTTGCTGACATCAGGGGCAAACGCATCGTTCGGCGCGCTGCTCGGATTGGTGGCAGACGTCACCCAATTGACCTCGACACCGGTGGCCGCGGTTGCCCACCCGGCGGGAAGCGCTGGCGGACTGACTCCGTCGAAGTTCTCGCTGAACGTGGTCGTCGTCGTCAGCGCCCCTAGCGTCATCGTAAACGTGACCGTGCCGAGATTGGTCGCGCCGTCTTGAAGCGCCAGCGTCAGCGTAATGGTACTGCCGCAGCTGCCCTGCACCGTGAACGTAAACGGACGAGTGACGGCCGGACCGCTGGAGACAACCACGCCGTAATTCTGAGGCGCACTTGGGCCGGCCACGCCGCCCGTCGGTTGCAACGTGGCGACCAAGTTGGTGGTGTTGGTGCCGCCCACATTAACCAGCGACAAGTTTACCGTCACCGTCTCTTCCGGATCCGCTGCGTTGTTGGCTGGGCTTATGCTTTCAGCCGTTATCACTGGCGGAGGAACAGCGTTGATTAAGGCACCGCAGCACACATTGCGTTTGTTCAGCTCGAGTTTGACGCAGCCAACAGTACCCACGTCCTGACCGGCAGTGTCCTGAATTCTCAAGTTCCACGTACCGTTAGACGGCTTGCCGTTGAGCGCGCTTAGCACTGACTCGGGCCGGAACGATCCCGCAAAGGGAGCGCTACCGGCTGTAATTGCCGTGGCCGCCTGATCGTCCATAAGGGTCGGAACCCCGGCACAATTATTTGTTCCCGTGCCGAAATTGGCGCCACTGCTGCCGCGATTGGTCACGAGCGGG
This sequence comes from Pyrinomonadaceae bacterium, assembly GCA_050747225.1. GTDB lineage: Bacteria > Acidobacteriota > Blastocatellia > Pyrinomonadales > Pyrinomonadaceae > PSRF01. The sequence goes on along the minus strand of JBOGOP010000189.1, from coordinate 8,203 downwards.
ATTACGGTGTTATCAGGATGGACCAAACTGATCTGCAGGTCGCCATCGAAAGTGTGGTTGAGTCGGAAACTGACATTGACGTCGGTTAGTGTCATCACGTCAGCGACTGTGATCGGAATATTAATCGCCGGCGCCGGACTGTCGGGAATAGGCACGGCTATGTCACCGGTGCTGTAATTGCTGGACGCAATGGTGCCCGTGGTGAAATTGTAAGTAACCGTGCCGAGGTTAGTCGGACCGTCCTGCAATTGTAAGCTGAGTACGATTGGAGCGCCGCAAGCAAGATTGCCGGCCGTGAAAGTGAACGACCTAAACACTGTGGCTCCGCCTGCGACCACGACGCCGTAATTCTGCGGACCACTCGGGCTGGTAACACCACCGGTGGCTTGCAAGGTGCCGACCAGATTCGCCGTGTTGAGCGTGCCGGTGTTTTTGACGCCGAGGCTGACTGTTATCGTCTCGTTTGGATCGATGAATCCGTTTGAGTTGCAGCTGTCCGCTGTAACGCTGGCGGTGTCCGCAACCGGTTGCTTCAGATTGCCGTTCAGGCAGGCGTTGAAAGTTGCCGCACCACCGTTGGCAATGACCAGGCCGGTCGTTGACGCCGTATCGTAGCCAAAGCCTGTGGCGCTAACGTCGTAGGTTCCCGGAGTAACAATTGCTGAGTATGTTCCGGCGGCGTCGGTGGCACGCGAGTAGCCGCCACTGACGCTGACCAGGGCATTAGAAATCGGCAAGCCGGTTCCGCAATTGGTAATCGTTCCCGAAATCGTGCCGCGAGGCGAAGTGGCGCAGGGGCCGGGCGCAAACTTCGCAATGCGCGTGTGCCATGGAGCCGTGGTGTTGCCGGGTTCGGTACTGGTTATGTAGTACTCCTGCGTATACCAGAAGGTGCAGTCGTCTGACGGGTCAACTGTTATGTCGCTGTAATCGCCCCAGCGGCCGGAGGTGCTGGTTTGTGAGCCGCCGCCAACGACTATGCTCGTTTCGCCCTGAGCCAAACCGGTGCCGGGAGTGTCTGTACCCAGCCTGGCGGCGTAACGAATCGAAGGAAATACGGTGGCGCTTGAGGTGCTAAAACCTACCGCGACGTCACCCTGGAAATTATTGGCCGCGCTGCCCATCCAGCGCTGGTCAGTGCCGGCTGGAGCCCACGTTTCCTGTTCACCAATTGTGAATGCTGCCGCGGGCGTAGCGCGGTTGAGTTGATACCAGCGAACGCCGGCGCGGAACAGCGGATTGGTGGCCGCGTTGACCGTGTGGTTTGCAATCAACGTTTCGCTAGTGCCAAAGTTGCGATAGGACAGTCGATACATCAAGCGATCACTGATCGCATCGAGGAAGCTGCCGGCGGTCGCTGGGGCCGGTTGTGGCACCACGTTGCGAGAATTAGGTACCGGTATCGGATCGAAAGCAGCGACGGCAAGTGGACTACCGGTGCGCTCGGTAAAGGTCGAGTTGGCCGGCACTGCAAAGTCCACATGAAAATCAAAGATGCGAAGTTGATCGCCGGGTTCTCCGAATTCACCGGCCTGGAAATACGCAAAGGGACAAGGCGCTCCGGCGGGAGGCGGAATATAACCTTCCATATCAGCCGGCAACATGCCGCCGATACCGTCAGGCCCATTGGCACCCCCGGGAGGGAAGAGCACCGCGGTATCGAAGTAAACAAAACTGGCAGCCGGGTCACCGATGAGCATCTTGGTGCGATCAAACGCAAAAACACCGCCTTGTAGAAACGTAGTCCCGGCCTGGTTAAACTGATTGTCAGTCATGTAGTAGGCATCGGGCCACATGCCGAAGTGTGGATAGTCGTTAAACTTATTATTCGGCATCATGAAATCATAAAGATAATAGGCGCCGGTTGGATCCCCGGTTTTAGAGATCGCTATCAGTTGGTGATTGTTGGGATTGGCAACAGTGCAGAACTGACTAATCAACCAGCGATCGGCCAGTTGGTCGTACACCACGATTGGATCGCCATCTTCTGAACTACCACAAGATCCACCTATCGGTCCGAACAAAGTGTTGAGCGAGGCAACCGGCGTCAAAGGGTTACCCGCCTTGTCCCAGATGCGGAAGGTTACGTTGACCGTCTGCACATAGTTGGCAGGCCCCACATCGCCGTTGGTGTCGGGCGGAAGAAATCCCTGGCCGACGGCAATCGTTTCGGCAATTGACTGTCCCTCAAAACTTAGACTTGGCGGATTCGGCGGATTAGGGGATGGTGCGTTGCCGCGAGCGTTTTTGGTTGAGAGCGCCTGGTCAGGTGTACGTGGCGCATTCGGATCGTGGCGGCGAATGATCTCACGGTTTTTTTCGTTTATCTCTTCTACTCCATACTTGCCTTCGCTGGTATCATTTTTCTCAAACGATTCTGGTTCCAGTTCGCGCACTTTACCTGGCCACTGCTTCGCTTCCGGCGCCGGAAAGTCACGAACTGGGATCGACTCAGCGAAATTCACCGCGCGCATGGCGATGGGGGCAGCGCTGTTTTGGTCCTGCTTATTGACCCTGAACAACTCAGGAAGCATCTGTCCAGCTGAGTTGCTGTGCTTCACCGGGTTGTCATTGCGTTTCGCCAAACTGGTTGGCAGCAAGACTGTCAGGACAACCACAAAAATCGCAACGAGAGCCAATCCTAAATTCCGTTTCATTTCGTTTCTCCTTGGGGAGTAGCCTGGATATAGTTCACCATTCTGAGAGGTAAATTCCTGAATCGCGTCGACACAAGTTTTGTCTGGAAAGATCTGAACCTACGAACACTGCTAGTTCCACGAATTAGGCCGGCATCACGGTCCTTAGAACACCCTCGTTTCGAAGCTTCAATGAGAAGGCACAGACTTAGAGAACAATCCGGTGCCTGATGCGCGGATTAGCAGATTGCGCTCTTGTGACGGAAAGACAATGCCACATTGTCGATAGAAGAAGAGACAGCCATCATCCGATGGAATGTAAAACCAATTTGTTCTACTGCTGATCTCGGCTTGCGCCGACGAAAAATTGGGCGTTCCCCAGCCTCGCCGCTATTTGGTGAGCGTGAGATTATTCGGAAACAAGATAGTTTGTCAATAGTTGGACGGAGTGTTTGAGAACGCTCGCAAGATTTTGTGTCAGCTAGACGTCAACAAGCAGGGCAAGCTCCAAAAAGCTCGCCCTGCTCGTCGCGCTGTCGGTTCAGTTTTTGCTTAGACGTCCGTGCCTGCACAACTCCTCAACGTTGCAGTCATGACTACATTATTGACGAAACCGATCTCGGTATTCACCCGAAACGATGAACGCCTTCACCATTTCCGCGCGTTCGAAGTTCCCTTCAAACTCGTTCAGCTTGTTCAGCCAGAAATGGAACCCGGCGTCATCCGGTTCGCGTCGCAGGTAGCCAAAGTATTGCATCCGCACAAACGCTTCATTGAACTTCGCCTTCACGAATAGTGCGTTTTGCGCTACCCGCCCTAAAACCAGTGCCCGCGTCAGCGTGCCGTCATTGAGTCCACCCAGCAGCGTAGCTCGCTCACTGTCTGTGAACGTCACTCCGGTGTGGCCAATCAAGGCGTCAACGTAGCCGTCATTCGTTAAGTTGTCATAGGCGGCTCGGAAAGCTGCTCGCTCCACCCACGCATCCAGAAACTCCTGCGTGTTGGTTGCCAACTGGCTTTCCCACTCCGGGTCGCCCACTATCACATCCCGACCCACCCGCGCCGCATCCGGCACAAACTCATCGTAGTGTGGCGCTCGCCCATAACTTGCTCGATACAGTCCGTCTACCAACCCGCCTGTCTTCTGGAACTCGATCGACAGGAAGTAGGCTGCCGAAACGTTTATCGTGCGCCGCTCGATGCAGTTGAAGTCGTTACCGCAACTCACTATCTGATTGCTCCAGAAACTCAAGCCCGCACTGTCTGGCTCGCGTCCCAGGAAATCGAGATAGTGTTGCCGCACGAAATATTCCGGCGTGTCGATAACGTTGATGTTGCTGGTCTCGTCACGCGTGCCCGTGAACGCCGCCTCGGTATTGTTACCCAGCAACGAGAATGAACGGCTCAGCGGACTGAATTGATAGTTAACTATCGCCGGCGTCACCGTGTAGAAGTCGCCGGTTTCGAGATTCGCGAAGCGGTAGTTGCCGGCAGCGTCCGTAATCGCCAACCCCGAACCTGACCCGCTTAAGCGCATCGTTACTCCGGCCATAGGTGCTCCGCTGGTTGTCGTGACCCGGCCGCTGATGTTTGCCGGCGCGGCTGTCGGCGCGTTGGCCTGCCCTAACGTCCAGTCGGAAAACGACGTCACACCGGTGATTGTCGCCGTATTGGCGGCTGGATTGACCGCTCCTCCAGGGGTTGTGAACCCGGCGTTGTACTTGAAGATCACGAAAACGTTTTCGTTCGCAGTTACCGGAATGTCCGTCGGATCAAGGTAATTGAAAGTCAGATCCGCCGTCACGCCAGTACCCGTAAGCGTCCAGTATCTTTGCAGAGCAAACTGGGGCGAAACGAAGTTAGGTTGCGGTCCCTGCGTGGCGCTGACAGTAAAGTCAGCCGGAAATGTTCCGGCAGTGACGTTGACCGTCACCGGCGAAAATCCATTCGCCGTGCCCACCTCAAAGCTCTTGCTTGCCGCGGCGGTGTAGTTCTTTCTGAAATTGCCGTCCACGAGACCAGTGGTCCGCGTGACGATCCCGGCGGGGCCGACGATTTGCGTGTTCGCGCCGGTAACGAGGCGTCCGTTGGTGAGCGCCGTCGTGCCGGTGACCGTTAGGTCGCCGCCCGCAAGTGTCAAGGTATGAGTGACGTCGTTGTCGTCACGGGTCATGGTGGTAAGCGTACGTGCCGGGTTGATTTCCGGCCCGATCGACCTTGATAGCGTGCACCGCAAGTAAGACACGGTTTGACCGCCTGTACCCAGGTTAAACGTGAACGGCAGATCGAAAGTGCCGCACGCCGTTGGCGTCGTGGTGTTGCCGATCTGGACGACGCCGGTCGTGGCGCCGCCGTTACCGAGCGTGATCTTGTTTGAATTGATGACACTGCCGGAGAACAACCTGAGTGCGCCGACGACGACGTTGTTCACCGCCGGGTCGATGGTTAGGCCCAAATCTGCCTGGACGGCGAAATTGGTTATCGGAGCAGTAGCCACGCCGGTGCCGGTGTAGGTCTGCGGCGAGGTCGTCAGGAACCAAACGAAGTTGGAGCTGGCGCCGTTGGCAGTCAAAGTGCCGTTGTTCGTTAGCGTTGCGCCGTTCATCAGGAACACGTTGTTACCAATGTTCAGAGTGGTACCCGTGTTGATGGTGATATTGCGCGTGACGTTGTTGAAGACCGCCGGCGCAAGCAGTGTCACCGAGTGATTGGCGGAAGTATTGTCAATGACGAGATTCGGGAAGACGCCGGCGGCGCTGAATGCCTTGGCTGCGCCTGAAGCCGCATTACCAAATTGCACTGTTCCGCCAGTGACCGTAGTAGTACCGGTAAGCCCGGACTGATTGCGATAGTCGCGCGGACCGGAGGCCGCGGTGCTCGCAAGCTGGACGATGACCGTGCCGCCGGTGATGTTCGTGGTGCCGACACCGGTGCCCAGGTCAAAGTTGCCGAGCGTGGTCGAGGCGTTGCCTATGGTGCAAACCGTGATGACGCCGCCCGATTGATTGTAGGTGATGGCGTTGGCCGCCGCCGTAATGCCAAACCTTCCCGTGGAATTGATTGCCCCTCCCTCAACATTGATATTGGATCCGGTTACAAAGCCCATCGAATTGCCGGTGGCAGTGCCGATGTTGAAGGTGCCTAGTGTCATTCTGAATAAGCCCGTTACGGTGGGACTGCCATTTTGTCCGACGACCGTAGCGTTCGCGTTGTTCATCCAGAGACCACCCGTTGAGGGAACGTTATAAGCAGCGAGATTGAACAGCGGATTGCTGAACGTACCGCTGCCGTCCATTTTGAAAGTGCCGGTGGTGATTGTCAGGAAGCCAACTGTATTGGCCCCCGCAACGGTCAACGTGCCGCCAGGCAGGAACGACAGCACCGGTGTGTTGTTGGTTCCTTTATTGACAGTGACGCCGGCCGTCTGTTTAAGGTCGGTCGTGCTGGTGCCGCCGAGTGTCATGGTCGCATCGTTGGCGCCGGTAAAGACAATGCCGGCGGCGGCGGTGTTGGCGTTAGTGCTGAAATCGATCGTGCCGTTGTTAGTTAGGTTTCCGCCGATAGAAAGAATGTGCGCGGTTTGGGTTCCGGCCGCATTGGATTGGAAAACAGCGCCACTGTCGATGGTTACATTTTGACCAACGGTGAGCGTCCTGGCCGTTGTCTGTTCGTATTCCAGCGTCGCGCCTGTTTGAACCGTGAGATTCAAGCAGTTGCTCGAGTCGATTGTTACGGTTGCGCCGGTTACGATCGTCGCGTTGTCCCCCGGGCCCGGCACGTTGCCACCGACCCAGGTAGCCCCCAGGCTCCAGAGTCCACCGGCTCCGGTTGAACTAATATTGCCGGCCGGCGCTGTCATCTGACTGCCGGACAGCGCGGTGCTCAGCGCCCCCTCTGAAACGGCGTAGACTTGCCAGAAATAGTTGGTGCCTGGGTTGAGCGACGTCGCGTTATACGAAGTCGCATTCTGCGCCGCGGTGGCATCGAAGCTGAAGTTGATGCCGTCGGTTGAACGGTAGACCGCATAGAGCGTTTCATTTGCCGAGTCGGTCCAGTTCAATGTCATCGCGAGTTGCGTGACACCAGTGAAGTTCAAGGCGGTCGGCGCGTTTGGCGTTGGCGGCGTCAGAGTGAAGATGCGTCTTGAACCTTGCGAGGCCGAAGTAAGCACGGTGATCGCGCCGGCGGTGTAGAGATTCGCCGTCGGTGTGGCCGAGGCGCCGTCGTAGCTTGGCGGCGGAGCACCGCCCTGCGGCGCGGCAATCGAGCCGACTGTGCCGACAACGTTGCTGGAAGAGAAACCGATGTTTGGGTCCCTTGAATTCGTATCCGCCGCGCCCAGCGTGGTCATTGTCATGCTGCCATAGACAAATTCGATGACGCCGGTGGTCTCATAAAGCCGCACCTGATAGGTCAGGTCCGCCGTGCCGCCGGAGTTGAAATTTGCCTGATTGTTCAGCCATTCAATGTTCAGCACTCGGCTCGGCGCCGAGCCAGTGACTTTGAAATGTACTTTTCCGTCTCCGGCGTGGGTGCGCTGGTCGGCGCCGTATGCGGTGATGATCGATATTCCGGCCTGGGACAGGGGCTTGTAGGGTGTGCTGGTTTGCGCTGTCGCGCCGAGCCGCACCACGCCGTTGTCGTTGATACTGAACTGGGTAAACCTCGCGCCCTGAAAATAAAACTCGAAGCCGATATTGTTGAGGGTCGAAGCCGTGTCATCGATGTTAGCCCCAAGCAGCTGGGTGGTGCCGGTGCTCATGTCGGTCAACGAAGCATTGGTTGCAGTAGCAAAAGCATAATTGCCGGCCACTTCAGGCGTCAGTGGAGCCGGCGCCGCCTGGTTAGCCTCTGCTCTGGCAGGCTCGAGGCTCGGGATGCGACCTGACTTTTCGATTGCCCGATCAAGAGCCTGGGTCGGCGCGCCTTCCTCTTGCATGGAAGCTGTGGGAGAGATGCTGGCCGCCAGAAAAAGAGCGGCGCAAAGGACTACGCCCACGCGTGCTGCTAAAGTTGTTCGTTGATAAAGTTGGGCGAAGTTTCTCATGGTGGCCTCCAGTGCTTTCGTCATAAGTTGGTTAGATCTATGTCGAGTCAAAAAACCAGGGATCGAATGTGGCTCTACCGATTCCGGAATGGGACGTTCGGGTAATGCTTAGCCTATCGGCTAACCTTTAGCTCGTTCGTGAATATTCTTTGTTGATTGTGGATTGATGGAACCGGGAAAAGTCGGACGCTGAATCCGCTCTCCCTACCTAGTCTTCCAAGAACGGCGAGCAAGGTATTATTACTTGCGCAACAAGTCAATCTTTTTGGTGAGATGAGATGGAAGTAGATCACACGGATCAGAATATTATTCTGATCCGTGTGCGTCTGGCATCGTCGAGTTTATTCCAGCGAGTTATCTAAAGTGTTACGGACGGAACCGATCCCGGTATTCACCTGAGACCAGGAACGCCTTGACCATTTCCGCGCGTTCGAAGTTCCCTTCAAACTCGTTCAGCTTGTTCAGCCAGAAATGGAACCCGGCATCATCCGGTTCGCGTCGCAAGTATCCGAAGTATTGC
>JBOGOP010000188.1:0-11235 GCA_050747225.1 Pyrinomonadaceae bacterium | reverse complement strand
GGAAAGAAGAAATCGCGGTCGCCGAAGCCAACCGGCTGGGAATTCCGATCGTCGCCGTTGTCGATACGAATTGTTCTCCGGAAGGAATCGATTACGTCATACCGGGTAACGACGACGCCTTGCGCGCCGTGCGCCTATTTGCTTCGCGAATCGCCGATTCAATTCTGGAGGGACAACAAATCGCGACCGAGGGCGGCGTGGTTGCGCAGACCGAAACGGCAGGCGATGGAGTGGTAGCTACATTTGAGGAAGGGACTACTGCAGAAGCGGGTGAACCAACCGGACAAACCCCGTCAGTAAGCGCGCCAGTAGCAACGCCTCAAGCGACGTTAGCGGTGCCACCCGCTGAGGCGCCGGAAGCTAATGGCAGTCAGCTCAATGCCAGTGCTCCTGCCACCGAAACGACGACAACAGAAGCGGCGGTGGACGAAAGTGCTGAGTCGGTTGTGGCGGCGAACTAACCCCAGGCATTTAGATTTTTATTACCGGCGAGCGCAGCCTTCAAAGCGGAACTACCGCCGGGCTGCGCTTTTCAATAGCTGACGCTCGTAAAGCAAACTGTTAGTTTGCGTGCCGGCGTTTAGAGTCAAAAAAATGCAAACCGCAAACTAACAGCTTGCTTTTACAAGACCCAGGACAATTAATCGGAGAGTTTCATATCATGGCAGAAGTAACAGCAGCAGCAGTAAAGCAGCTTCGGGAAAAAACAGGCGCCGGCATGATGGAATGCAAGAACGCGCTGGTGGAAGCTGCAGGCAATGAAGAGACGGCCGTAGACATTTTGCGCAAGCGCGGCCTGGCATCGGCGAAGAAACGTGAAGGCCGTATCGCGGCCGAGGGCATCGTCGGCTCTTACATTCACATGGGTGGCAAGGTCGGCGTTATGGTCGAAATAAACTGCGAAACCGACTTCGTGGCCCGCGGCGAAGAGTTTCAGCAACTAGTGAAAGACATCGCCATGCACGTCGCGGCGGCCGAACCCAGGTACGTTTCGCGGGATCAAGTCCCCGCAGCCGACCTGGACAAGGAAAGAGAGATTGCCCGTGCCCAGGCCATGAATGAACCGAAGAACGCGAATAAGCCTGAGCAGGTGATTGACAAGATTGTCGAGGGACGGCTCAACAAGTATTACGAAGATTACGTCCTGCTTGACCAACCCTTCGTGAAGGACCAGACGAAGACGGTTGCTGAGCTGGTCATCGACAAGGTGGCAAAAACCGGTGAGAAGATTACGATCCGCCGGTTCACTCGCTATAAAATGGGCGAAGGCCTCGAGAAGCGCGGTGAAGACTTTGGCAGCGAAGTGGCCTCGCTCGTAAGCTGAGTTCTGCGTACTGAGTGCTGAGTTTTGAGTTGTACTTCAGAGTTCAAACTTTAGTTTCCTTTCTGACAAGCTGATGACGACCGCCGATAAATCAAGTTCTGACAAACCCACGCTCGCTTACCGCCGAGTGCTGTTGAAGATTTCCGGTGAAGCCCTGATGGGCGAGCAAAACTACGGCATCGACGTTGACGTGGCTCGCATGGTCGGCGAGGAGCTCAAGGCAGTTCAGGAGTTAGGCTGTCAGGTCGCGGTTGTAGTGGGCGGTGGAAACATTTTTCGCGGCGTCTCCAAAAGCGCCGGCAACATGGACCGCTCTTCGGCCGACTACATCGGCATGCTGGCCACGGTAATGAACGCGGTCGTGTTGCAGGATGCGCTGGAAAAGCTCAACGTGCAGACACGGGTGATGTCTGCAATCGACATCCCGCAACTCGCTGAGCCTTTCATCCGCCGTCGAGCGGTGCGCCACCTGGAAAAGAACCGCATCGTGATTTTTGCGGCCGGAACCGGTAACCCTTATTTCACCACCGACTCCGCCGCTGCCTTGCGCGCCCTCGAGATCAAGGCTGACATAATTCTTAAAGCTACAAAGGTCGACGGTGTTTATACAGCAGATCCCATGCAGGATGCGGACGCCGTTCGTTACGATTCCATAACTTACCAACAGGTGCTGGAACGCCAGTTGAAAGTGATGGACGCCTCCGCGATATCGCTGTGCATGGATAATAATCTGCCGATAGTCGTCTTCAATATGCGAAAAGCCGGCAACATCATGCGAGTCGTAAAGGGCGAGCCTGGGGTTGGTTCAAAAGTTTGGCTGGGACAATAAAGTTTCAAGTTCCAGGTTCCAAGTTTCAAGTTCGAAACTGTTACCTGCGCGTTTAATTCTTGAGCGCGAAACTCGCAACTCGCAACTCGCAACTTGAAACTTGAAACTTGAAACTTGAAACTATTCGGAGTTTGACTATGAGCGAGCAGGACGTAATCAAAGGAACGCGGCCGCGCATGGACACGGTCATTGACGACTTCCAACGAAAACTGGCCACCGTGCGCACCGGACGTGCCGCCGTGAGCCTGCTTGATTCGGTGCTGGTCGACTACTACGGCACCATGACGCCCCTGAATCAGATGGCTTCGGTCCACGCTCCCGAACCAGCCATGTTGACCGTGCAGCCCTGGGATCAAACGCAGGTGCCCACAATCGAAAAGGCGATACGATCCGCAGACCTCGGCCTCAATCCCTCAAACGACGGCAAGCTGGTCAGAATTCCCATTCCACCGCTCACCGAAGAACGCCGCAAGCAACTGGTGAAGCAAGTCCATGAGATCGCGGAAGATCATCGCACCGCGGTGCGAAACATTCGCCGCGATTCAAACGAGCGCTTGAAAAAGATGTTGAAGGACAAACAGATTTCCGAAGACAACGAGCGCGATGGCCTCGACGAAGTACAGAAGCTTACCAACACCTACATCGGCAAGATCGACGAACTGACAAAGTCGAAAGAAAACGAACTCACCAACGTGTAGGACAGGCATTCCTGCCTGTCTGCTATTAGTTGAGCGGGCGGCCGTGGCCGAAATGAGCGCCCCAGCCGTGAACCAATTTCAGAACAGCTCGGCTGCGTTGAGATAGATGGTTCCCATAGTTCCGTCTCCAAGCTATTGACGTGAACCATTAGCTGGAATATGATTCGCCCGCCTCGCAAATAATCGAATTGAAATTGAGTTCCCTCTAACTCGAAACCCGGAACTCAAAACTCGAAACTTTTTCACGGGCTGGTCCTCAGAGCCTGCGACCGCCGCTTCCGACCGCCGCACCCTTCTTGCTCCAGCCCGCAACGGCAGCCTGCTCAGCAAGTTTGTTTGACGTTCGGTGCTAGGTGACCCCTGTTTACGCGCTTTTTCTTTGTGAGCGTGCGTTCGCAGGTCACAACGGAGGTTAAAAGAATGATAGATAGCGAGATATTGAAGTTGGCTGCTCAAGCGACCTCAACGGCCGTGGCCCTAGTGGCCCTGTATCTAGCGTTCCGCGGTGAACGCCGCAACCAGACTCGATTCAAGGAACAACTCGATCTGAGCCGTCGGATCGCAGAGGCCAATATCCGGCCGCTTCTGGCAGTTACTGTGAGCGGCTATGTTGACCGCAAAGCGCTCGAGGTGGAGAATCACGGGGCTGGCACTGCGGTAGTACGCGAACTTGCTTTCCGCCGTGGCAAGCACACCGCCACTGATGTTCTCGACCTGTTGGAATTTGAGCAGGAGATCGAATGGGACGATTTCACCACCGGACTCGAGAACAGCATCTTGTACATTCGACCCAACTCCTCGGAGATGATGATTGAGCTCACCCAAGATCATCTTCTCGAACAGGGGTTTTCAGAAGATGAGGCCGCCGCGTTGCTTGAGGAACTTGAGAAACAGATCGACGAAGTTCGAGTCATAGTGGCGTACGATGATGTCCTTGGCAACGTGATAGCCAAGAACGAGCAGCTTAATTGATTCGACAGTACGGAAGCAGGATCAACCGGGAATTTGGGCACATCTGCGGCCCCGACCTGAAGCCGGTTAATTGGTAAGGGATTGTTGGAGTGTAACATGCAAGAATTTGCTGAAGTGAATTGAGTTCCCTCTACTCGAAACCCGCAACTCGAAACTCGAAACTTTTTGGGCTGGTCCTCAGAGCCTGCGAGCGCCAAGTCGATTGACCGCCGCACCCCTTCTCGCTCCAGCCTGCAAGATGAACCTCCTAGCATCAGAAATCGAGGTGACGTTATGACTTTAAGGACCCCTTTAACCAGTATCGCTGTGTTCATGCTTTTGGTTTCTTTTCCCGTTCTCCAAGCCTCAGCGCAAAAGTTTTCGGTTGAAAACAAAGTACAAGAGAGCGCGTGGAAGAGCGGGAAGTACATTCCGGCCGGAAGTTCATTGGTCTCTATCGGCGATATTTTCAGCTGGGACAAAACTGTAACCAAATACCCAGGCAGTTGTTTCGCGGGCCTACAGACCAACACGTGGCAGGATTACACCTTCGCGCGAGATTATGTTGTTTGGAAGCGACGACCATTAGATATTTTCAAAAAACTGGTTATCGACGCAGGACTCACAAAAGGAGAAGGAAGACCAGATCAAATCAACGCACAGGCGACTCTTGAGGTAAGTGAAGGCGCTGACAAAATCCTGGCAAATATCAGCTTCAAGGGACCGCGAGAAGAAGTTCACCCGCAAATTCTCTCTAACTATGCTGCAAAGTCCAACTGGGCTGGAGAGTGTGGCGACATAGCTCGGGCGAGCGATTCGTATGTGACAGTAGTCATTGCTAGAGGGTACGTGAGGGTAGGCTTTTACGAAACAGTTCGTGGCAAACGCAACTCGATGGATTTTGTCATGCCTCCGTGGTGGAAAAAAGTGACCGACGACAATGGCGATGTCCTTTTCGAGAGAGAAGTCGTTCTGCTCATTGCAAGACACCCGAAGCTTAAAACGCAGCGTTCCAAGGTCGTCGGAATGGAACTTACAGAGGAGTATCTGCGGCATTTGTGAGGCAGGCCTCTGGCAGCATTGAGATCTCAAGAAAATCGCTGGTTTATTCACGGAACCGCACTGGAAGGCGTACTGATCGAGATAACAGAATCTTCTCAATTCTCTCAAAGCGAGTTTCAAAAATGCCCGCTACATGGGGAGAGTTTTTGACCCGTTTCTTGGGCTTCTCCGCTAGTTGCCCGCCTAGCTAGATGGCCAAGGATAGGTTGCGGTTTTGATTGTTTGATAGTTGGCGTCAAGTGATGGTTCGAGGAGGAGGATTGAGGCGATGCGGCGGGCGATGTTCATTACTTCATGCGCTTCATCCATGGTTAGCGGGCGGCCGAGGAGTTTGTGCTCGCGATAGCTGAGCCACTTCTTGATCACTTGATAGCCGCCGATGGTGTAGTCCCAGACGCGCGCGGGAATGTTCTTCCAATAAGCCACATCATTTAAGTAGACATCGCAGGTTTTTTCGCCGAGACATTCGAACGGATTGTAGGGGCGGGGCTCGTCCCCGCCCGAATTCCTTTGTGACCGGGCAGGGACAAGCCCTGCCCCTACAATGGCCTTACGCTCTTCCGGCGTGTAATCACGTTCGATCAATTTGCCTTTGCCAGGCATTGTGATGCCGCCTTTGCCTCCATGGCCCCAACCAGCGGTAATCGAGAGTTCATTGTTGTCGCCATCGGTGCGCAGCGTGCCACCGCCTACGCGCGAGATGACGCCGATTGAGCGGATCGGCTCTTCAATCTTTCCTTCAGTAACACCGGCTACGCCGCGTTCAGAATCGAGCAATGCCGCAACTTTGCGGCCGAGTTCCGCGGAAGGCAACGGCATGCGCGGCCAATCTTGACGCAGAGCGCCTCCGTTTTCACAGCGGTACTGCGGAGCATGGAGCGTGGCCAGCGCATGAAAGAACAACTCGTCAACATTCGATCCCATGTGCCCCAAGTAAGTCGAAGCCGCTTCGCTAAGGTTCGGCACGTGTGCGCCAGTATTCAGCAGGCTAGATTCAGGGCGGAGATATAGAGGAAACATCCCGACATTTGACTCGACGATATGATGATCGGCCAGTAGAGTCGTGAACTGCGGTTGGTAGAAATCCTCCTTACGATTGCGCTGACCGGCGCTGATCCAGACATTTCCCTCGAAGACGTTAGGGAAATACTCGGTGCGTTTCTCGTCCAACAGCTTCGTTTCGGGTTCCCAGTAAAGCCAACGAATGTCGAAAGGACGATAACAGTAGCGAACAACATTCCCTGAAAGAAAGCCGCGTTTGCGTAAAGCGTCGCGCACATTCTCAGCTTTGAATCGAGCCGTATCTTCCATAACGGTTGGAGCCATCCGGCGCATTTCCTCGTGACTTATTTGCGGATCAAAGTACTTCCGCATCCGCTCCAACAATCTGTCACGGTCGATATCGACTACAAAATCATCACGACTAGTCTTCACACCGGGGAAGGACACAGGAATCAGACCGGGCAACAGCGGCCATTTCGTGTACTCCGCGTTCGTGATAGAAGGCGCGTAGGGCAAACCCAGTTCGATAATCGGCTGAATTTCAGCGTACGTCGTCTCTTGCTCCCCTCTGGCATTTGCCGACAATTCCAGGCGCTTCTCTTTGCCCCACAAATTTCGGAACTGTACTGCATCCGGCGCAAGGTGTTTTTCCTTTCGCACGAGTAGGGCGATTGCTGTTCCTACCTGAATGCCTTCGCGATTCCATTCAGTTGAAAAGATGCTCGGATCGGGTTTGCCGTCTGGAGTGAGTTTGCCCGTCTTATATTTGTCGCCATTCAAAGAATCGATCCAAATGTTATCGAACGCTTCGAGGTATCGTTCTCGCATTCCCGGGAAAGATAGTCCATCGAGCCAGGAATAGTTTGAAATGAAACAGACAACTCCTTTGTGCGTCTGCTCGACGATCTTGCGCTCTGCCATTCGATAGAACCGAACATACAGATCATTCAGGCCTTGGCCCTGTGGTGCGGGCGCCTTTATCGTTGTGCGATAAGCATTGGTAAGATCCCGCTCCTCTTCGACAGCAACACCAGCGAAACCGTTGTAGGGCGGATTACCGAGAATCACGAGAATCGGGGATTCGCGCTTCACCCGTTCGGCGGCATCGTGTTCGCTCTTCAGTTCCGCGAATGAGAACGCCAACTGCTGCAAGCGTTTCTTGACCTCATCCGAAGGCGGTTCCCAGCCGGTGAGTGCGTTGGTCAGATAGACGCCTGCGCGCTCGCTAGTGGTTTCGCTAAAGGGCGCGCCGATGTTCTGTAATAGCAAGCCCAGTTGCAGATGTGATACAACAAACGGCGCGGGCAGAATCTCGAAACCAAAGACTCGCTCCATCGCTGCGCGTTTGACCGCGTGGCCGGTGAGCGCGTCCTCACCCTTTTCTTTCAAAGTCGTGCTGATCCGGCGCAAGACCTCGACGAGATAGGCTCCAGTGCCACAGCACGGATCGAGCACATACACGCGCGGATCGGCCAGCCCGTCGGCAATTTCCAACTCTTTCCGCAAGACCGTGTCGACGCGCGCAACCATGTACTGGACTACTTCGGTGGGCGTGTACCAAACGCCGAGTTCTTTGCGCAGCTCTGGATCGAAAGCTTCGAGGAAAGGCTCGTAGAAGTACTGGACTGCGTGCCCTTCTTCAAAGTTTTCAAAGAATGCTTTGCGATCGACGCGATTCAGCACAGCGGCGGTCCAGTCGAGCACTTCGGTCAGGCCAAGTGGTTCGAGCTTTGAAGGTGTAGCGACCTGTTCGAAGAGCGCCTTAATCATCGGTACGTGCAATGACCAGGCCGCTTCGTGCCAGTTGAACCGCGCGCCTCTCTCAATGGGCGGGTGCTTCTTGCTCCACAATACCCAGGCTGAAAAGACGCCGTAGAAGAGCGTCTGTACTAGCGTCGAGCGGAAGAAGTGTTCACCCTTCTCGCCTTCAAACTTGAGACCGAGAGCTTCTTCCAGTGCAGCGCGAACAGCAGCCAGCGCGGGGAGATCGCTCGTTTCAATTCGCGCCTTCGCGTCGCGCGCGTAGGAGGCGAGAAACCAGGCCACATCTTTCGGCAGTGCGAGCGGCGCGGCATGCAGCATCACGCGCTTCAGATACTCGACGAACCTTTCGCCTTGTTGTTGGGCTGTCGCGTGCGGATGCGAAGCAGCGAGCCAAAATTCCTTTTCGTTCGGCGCCAGACTAAAGCTCTCGCGGTTGGTGACCTTGCCTTCATGATCTACGCCGACGAGAACGAAGTCTCTGTAGTTTGTAACCAAGGCCTGGCGGTAGCGGTTCACATACCTCATCAACTGCTCGCTGCGAGCTACATCCTTTACATCTTCGCCCGTTGACTTGACCTCGATGCAACCGCGCGCCGGCGGCTGACCCTCGCGTAGTTCACCTGACGACTGTTTGCGAAATTGCTCGGCGGTGAAGAAGCCACCATCCGGCAGTCCCGCGCCTGAGTTCTGGATATTGATGATGCAGCGAACTCTGGGTTTGAGAGTCTTGCCGATTTCGTTCAGCAGGTTTGAGAGAACGGGATAATACGACGTCTCTTTGACGGATCCTCCGGAGCTACGAATGACGTACAGCTCGCGAAGATAAGTTTCGAGCGGGCTTGTCAATGAGGCTGACTCCTGACTGTGATCGAGGTCCGCATCAAAGGTGCACGCCATTCTTATAGCCCAGAATTGGTTTGTTTGAAAGAGAGTTGGTTAGAACGATAAGAAAAGAGGCCGCGTAATGGCGGCCTCTTTCACTACAAACAGAATCTGCTCGGACCGTATCCCAACTGCGAGCTGCCGAGACTCCTGTACCTAATTCGGCATCGCGAAGACGTCGTCGCCGAGCGTTTGGTTGAGCTTTGGCTCTTTGATTTTGTATGCCGCAAAAAAGGCGCCCTGGGGCATTTCCAGTCGCCAGGAGAATTCAACCGGAACCAGCACGCCATCGATCTCTTTGAATTTGTCGTTGTCGGTGCCGAAGGTATAACCGTTGTAGGGAATCAAAAACGTCATCACCCGAGCGGTTGCGGTGTCTATGTAAAAATCGGTAGTGTTGCCCTCGGCGTCTGAAATACGAAATCCACGTTGTTTCTTCTTGTCTGGAAGCGCCGAGACCGTGTACCCCTGCTGATCGAACTTTGTCAGCGCCACCATTCCAAACTTACTCGGGGGCGGCAGGTCAACTCCCGGAAGCGAACTATAATTTCGCTCGCCGTCAGAGATAAACTTGAGACTAAACGCAGGACGCGCGTCGACCTCGAGCCGAAACTTTTCTCCGGCAGTCACTAAAACAAATCCGCCGGGAATCGATTGGGTTGAGTTTGGCGCGTAGAGGTCAACTGAACCTCTCAGCACCATATTCTTTAGCGTCTTATATTTTTCTCCACCCTGTGCGGCCAGCGCGGCGCGCGCCAGATCGACCGGCGAAGTGGTCGCAGTTATTGCAGTAATCCCGACTCCCGGCGTTGGATCTTTGGCGCCACCTGGTGCGACGGCTCTCGCGCTGTTGTCCACAGCTTTCGTCGCTGTTTCCGTCTGGGCGAGAACGGATGCCGAGACGCAAAGGGCCAGAGACAGCAGTGACAGCGACCGGATAAAAGTTTTCTTCATGAGATCAATCCTCTCGGCGGTTAATGCCGATAACGTATTGCGCAAAACGGTGGCGCCTTTTGGAGTGCGGTGACCTGTCACCGCTTTTGACTTGGGCGACTTGACGCCCATGTCTCTCAGCAGGTTTTGCTACGCGAAGGTCGCGACAGGTCGCGACGGACCAAAGCGGTGACAGGTCACCGCACTCCAAAGGAGATTCGCAAGTTAGAAATTGAAGCGCACTTGCGCGGTAACCTTGCGGTTGCCGGCGCCGCTCCCGCCGCCTGGCGCACCACCGCCACCGGGCCCGCCAAATCCCCCGAAGCCGCCGCTGAGCGAGAGGCTTTGACCAAAGAACGGAGACGACAAGTTGCCTACGGGCGGCGCCAGGTTGACGTGGTTCAGAACGTTTTGAAAGTTCAACGAAAACTGCATGCTGTAGCGCTTGGCTTCGGCTCCTCCGCCAGGGGGAGGACCGCCAATGGACGACAGCCCGCCACCACCGCCTCGCGGTCCGCCTGCGCCGCCGCCCGTGGCACCAGGAATTCGTGGCACTCCACCTGCCGCGCCGCCGCGGCTGCCACGAACACTGCGGCCGCCTTGAGCAGTCTGACCTTCCGGTCCTGTCTGATTGGCAGCGGACGATGAATGGATTGTGCCGAAGTTCCAGGTCTTGCTGACGCGCATGTTTATCGAAACGAAGCCGGGTCCCTGGCCGAAATTGCGCGGGATCAACGCTTCGCCGGCGGCGGGTCGCAAATTAAAGTTTCCAAATGGCGTGCAGACAATGTTTGCCGCAGGGTTGCTGCAATCCACACCTGCCGGCGCAAAAGACGGACGCTCGGTGAACAGGCGGTCGCCATTGGTGTCCTGTCCGGTTGTGATGTTGAAAGGCGCGCCTGAACTGACAATGATGAACGGATTCAGACTCACTTGCTGCCAGGGCAGATTGAGCGTGCCCGCGAAAGTGAAGCGATGCCGCACGTCGAATGAAGCACGACCAAACTCTCCGCTTAAGTCGTAGGAATTTGCCGGGAAAAGAGAGCTGCCCTGTCCGTCTGTGTTGTTGGTTGTTTTGCTCAACGCGTAACTCGAGAAAAATGTCAGCGCCCGGCTGAATCGGTTATTGAAACCTATAAACAATTGGTTTTGATTGAACCTGCCGCTCGACTCGTATTGGTAAATCTCGCCCACTGGACCGAACGGTCGCATTCCGTTAGTTCCGGGAATCGGCGCATTTATGTCGCGCGCGCGAATCACGTGTTGAATGCGAATCAGAAATAGACCAGCGAACAGTGTGAACCGTTTGGGCAGCTGACGCTCAACCTGAGTGCCGCCGAGGTAAACAACCGGAGCCTGGAGATCATCGGCAACTCGCCAGGTGATTTGTCGCGCCGCAATCAAACTGCTGGTCAGCGGCACGGCCGGAAAAGAATCCAATGGGCTGGGGTTAATAAGCGAAGGAGGAATGTATTGCAAATGACCGTCGGCAGTTTGGCCATTAGCCTGCGCGAAGGTACAAGCTGACTGGGCATTGGCTGGCGCCCCGGCCTGACACTCATAAAGAGGTATCTCCGCAACCGAGAACTGTTGCTGGTTCACGCCGTTAAAGCGGATGGCCTGAAGAGTGTTGCCCTCGCTGAAGCGATTGTAGAAAACACCACCGCCGCCTCGAATCACCATCTTCGGAGGCTTCGCGCTGTTGGCCGCGCCAGGCGACCACGCGAAAGCCAGGCGCGGAGCAAAGTTAAACTTGCTGCCAATGTTCGTTTGTCCCTCATAACGCAAGC
>JBOGOP010000187.1:0-11241 GCA_050747225.1 Pyrinomonadaceae bacterium | reverse complement strand
ACTTCAGTCACGCGGCATCTACGATCGCCAGAACAAGTTTTATTACCACGGTGGCGATCTGCAGGGCGTCATCGATCGTTTGCCATATCTGAAAGACCTTGGAGTCACCGCGATTTGGCTGACGCCCTGGTATGACAACTACGATCATCCGAACCAGATCGAACTCAAAGAAGACAAGCCGAGCACTGGATTCCACGGCTACAATCCACAGGACTTCTATGGGGTCGAGGAACATTTCGGCACGCTCCAGAAGTTGCGCGAGCTGGTCGAACTCGCGCACCGATCTGGAATCAAGATCATTCAGGACGAAGTCGTCAACCATACGGGTCCTTATCATCCATGGGTTGATGACCCGCCCACGCCGACCTGGTTCAACGGCACTAAGGCAAATCATCTGAAGAATGTGTTTCAAACGTGGGTGCTCCACGATCCGCGTCCTGCTGAAGAATTGAGACGCGCCACAATGGACGGCTGGTTTCTGGATTTCCTGCCTGACCTCAATCAGAAGGATCCGGAGGTCTCGCGCTATCTGATTCAGAACACGCTCTGGTGGATTGGGGCCACCGGGCTCGACGGCATTCGCATGGATACCTGGCAGTATGTGCCAAACAGTTTCTGGCGAGACTGGAACGCAGCTTTGAAGCGCGAGTTTCCGAGCTTCAAAGTCGTCGGTGAAGTGAAAGACGGCGACGCGGTTCACACCTCGTTTTTCCAGGGCGGCAGAGTGCGCTTCGACGGCGTGGATTCCGGTCTCGACTCGCTGCTGGATTTCCCGCTGTTCTATCCGATTCGGCATGCCTTTGCCGAAGGACATCAGCTTGATGAGATTCCCAAAACACTTGCGAAAGACTATCTCTACAACGACTCAGAAATTCTGGTGACGCTGCTCGGTGGTCACGACGATGGCCGTTTCATGAGCGAGCCCGGAGCAACGATCGCGGGGCTGAAGTTGGCAAATGCGTTTCTATTGACGACGCGCGGCGGGCCGCAGCTCTACTACGGCGACGAGATTGCGATGACCGGATCCGACGAACCAACTACACGCGGCGATTTCCCAGGCGGGTTTCCGGGAGACAAGCGAAACGCGTTCTCCAGTGCGGGTCGCAAAAAAGAAGAAGAGGATTTATTTCAGTACGTGCGCAAGCTAACTAAGTTGCATAGCGAACTTGAGCCATTGCAGCGAGGCGCTTTGGTCAACCTTTACGTCTCTGACCAGCAGTATGCCTATGCGCGAAAGACGAAAAGCGCCGCGGTGGTGGTTGTGATTAATAACGAGCCAGAGGACGTCGAGATTGAATTTAGTGTGGCGCCTGTCGGTATTGCTCCGGGCGCAGCCATCGTTGATCTGCTGGGTACGGGCAAAATAGCGCAAGGTGCTCTGGGCAACATGAAGGTGAAGCTGCTCGGACGTTCCGCGTGGATTTTTAGGCAGAAATGGCAACCAAACCGCTGACTGAACAAGTTGCGATCGTCACCGGAGGCGGCTCCGGGATCGGGCGCGCGTTTGCTGAAGCGCTGGCCTCAGCTGGAGTCAAAGTCGTGATTGCCTCGCGTCGCACAGATGTGCTGCATCGCACCGCCGATGAACTCAATGCGGCTTTGGGATTAGAACTCGTCTTTCCTTATGAGTTTGATCTTCGCGACCGGGCGCAGACGGAAGAACTGGTCGCTGATGTCTATGGCAGGTGGCAAGCGATTGATGTGGTTATCAATAATTCCGGCCTGGCGATTCCCGAGACTGTTGCAGAGATTACGGATGATGGTTGGGAAACCGTTATGGACACCAATCTGCGCGGAGCGATGCAGTTAGTGCGGGCCGCTCTTCCCTTCATGCGAAAAAATGACTTCGGCGACATCGTTAACGTTTCATCGCAGGCAGGCAAACATGGTTACGCCGACGTGCCGTCGTATTGTGCATCGAAGTTTGGACTTCTCGGGTTTGCCGAAGCACTGCGCGATGACGTGCGCAAGGCGGGCGCGAACATCCGGGTCTTCAATTTTTGTCCCGGACTGGTAGACGTGGAAAACACAGGGATTGATCAGGAACCGCGTGCGGGTTTTGTTCACGTGGCAAACATGGCGCGGACATTGATGTATGCGCTTTCGCTCGATCGGAATGTGGTGTTGGAAGATATAAGCATTTACGCTCGCTAAGGACGAATGGTCGCGGCTTTGCCGCCCGATGTGCGAAAGGCCTCCGGCCTTCCGGCTGAGCAGATAATTGAGGGCTATGCCCTCGGACAAAATCATAGGGGCATAGCCCCAAATCAGTTCAGAATGCGGTCGGAAGGTCACAGACCTTCCGCATATCAGACGGCAAAGCCGCGACTGAGATGTCGGGTTGGTACGACGGAGTTCCGGGAGGACTACGAATGCAAAAACCACGCTTGAGTTTCTGGCAAATCTTCAACATGAGCTTTGGGTTCATGGGGATCCAGTTTGGTTGGGGCTTGCAGCTCGCCAACATGAGCGGCATCTATACCTACCTCGGCGCAAAGCCTGAACAGGTCCCGATCCTCTGGCTGGCTGGCCCGGTGACGGGTCTGCTCGTCCAACCAATTATCGGCTCAATGAGCGATCGAACGTGGAATCGCCTGGGTCGGCGCCGCCCATATTTTCTCACGGGCGCTATCCTGGCCAGTGTTGCCCTCTTCTTCATGCCTGACTCATCCGTGTTGTGGATGGCGGCGGGCCTGCTCTGGATTCTCGACGCGAGCATCAACGTCAGCATGGAACCCTTTCGCGCGTTTGTTGCCGACAAGCTCAACATTGATCAGCGAACTGCCGGATTCGCGATGCAAAGTTTCTTCATCGGTATTGGCGCCAGCCTCGCCAATGGATTGCCGTACATTTTCCGCGCTCTCGGTGTCGATGAGCGCAGAGTGAATACGGCGAACGAGGCGGTTCGCGTTATCCCCGCGAGCGTCAGTTATTCCTTCAAGATTGGCGCCGTTGCTTTTTTGTTATGCGTGCTCTGGACAGTCTTTACTACCAAAGAATATCCGCCGGAAAACATACAAGAATTTGAACGCCAGCGCCGGGAAACATATGGCAACGCCACGGGTCTGGCAAAAATACTGCGCATTGTCAGCGAACTGCTTCGCGAAGTTTCCAGCGCCATGCGACAAATGCCGCAGACAATGAAGCAACTGGCGGTAGTACAGTTCTTCACCTGGCTCGGACTGTTTTGCATGTGGATGTTTTTTGGCTTGATGACTTCTTATCACGTTTTTGGCGCTGCGAATGAACGAGACCCGCGCTTTACAGACGGCCAGGCTTGGGGCGGCAACGCGTTTGCGATTTATTCGGTCACTTGTTTGGTGGTCGCGTTTCTACTGCCGCCTCTCGCCCGTGCGACCAGCCGAAAGACAGTTCATGCAATTTCACTACTGTGCGGCGCTCTTGGTTTGCTCTCGGTGTTTGTGATCCACGATAAATTTTTACTGCTGGTAACGATGATTGGAGTAGGCGTCGCCTGGGCCTCCATTCTCTCGATGCCTTATGCAATTCTCTCAGGCGCGCTGCCCGCTGCCCGGATGGGTGTATACATGGGCATCTTTAATTTCTTTATTGTGATACCCGAGATCATAGCGTCATTTGCTTTTGGTCCGGTGATACGCGCCCTGTTTGGTCCTGACAACCCGAATTCTCCGATGTACGTTGTTATGGCTGGCGGAGTGTTCCTGGTGCTCGCGGCTATTAGTGTGCTGTTGGTGAAAGATGTCGCCGATCAGGCGGTGCCCGGCGCAGCTGTGCTTGAAGCTGACGAGCATGAATTATTTACTGTACCTGAGAGTGTGCAGCCGGTTCCGAGCACTGGATTGATCGACAAAGATTGATGTCATCACAGCGGCTATGCGCCTTTCCGGGGAACTGTTGAAAATTCCGAGGCTTCGCCTGCACCAGTCCGAGGCGCAGCCTTGAAAGCAAGAGTATTGTTACGGAAAGGCCGAGCCTTTCCGCACGGAGGCGGCAAAGCCGCTTTCCGGAGAAGCTCGCGACTTCATCTGTTTTTCGAATCAGAACAATGAAAACTTTTTCAATCACTAAGTTGGCCTTAACTGGACTACTCATTTCGAGTCTCTCCCACGGACTTGACACTGTGGCGCAACAACCCGCGCGCGATGTGTCGAGAGAGCGGGCGCGATCCTCGCGCGACTGGGTGCGCGATGGCGTAGTCTATGAAATCTATCCGCGCGCGTTTTCACAAGAGGGCGACTTCAATGGCATCACGAAGCGTCTCGATGATCTCAAGGACCTGGGCGTCAACATTCTATGGTTGATGCCGATTCATCCCATCGGCTTAGAGAAGAAGAAGGGAAGCATCGGCAGTCCTTACGCCGTGCGCGACTACTATGGGATCAATCCTGACTACGGAACGAAAGGAGACTTTGCGAAACTGGTTGCTGCAGCCCACGGGCGCGGAATGAAGGTGATCATCGATATCGTGGCAAATCACACGTCGTGGGACAACGTGATGATGAAGACGCCTGATTTTTATGAACGCGACGCCCAGGGCCGGATTACCTACCCACACGACTGGAGTGACGTCGCAGAACTAAATTACAACAACCCGCAGCTGCGTCGATACATGACCGACATGTTGAAGTACTGGGTGCGTGAGTTTGACCTCGACGGATTTCGTTGCGATGTTGCCGAGGAAGTGCCAACCGATTTCTGGGAAAACGCCCGCGCGGAGTTGGACAAGATCAAACCTGACATCGTGATGCTGGCGGAGGGACACAAGGCCGAGTTGCTCCTCAAAGCATTTGACTTTGATTATTCGTGGCCGCTTCACAGCGCGCTGACTAATGTTTTGCAGGGCCGTGGCAGCGCTGCAGACTTACGTTTGGCCTGGGACAAAGAATTTGCGGAGTGGCCGCGAGGCTCGCTTCACCTGCGATTCTCTGACAATCACGATGAGCGGCGTGCGATCGCGCGTTTCGGTGAACCCGGTGCGCTGGCGGCCTCGGCGTTGATGTTCACACTGGATGGAGTGCCGTTGCTTTATAACGGACAGGAAGTTGGCGATACGACTGAGTCAGGAGCGCCGGCGCTGTTTGAGAAGCTGCCAATCTTCTGGCCGATTGCGGAGAGACGTCCTGAGTTCCCGCGCTTCTACAAACAGATGATGGCCTTGCGTCGATCGAGTGCTGCGCTCAGGCGTGGCTCGCTCGAGTGGTTGCCGAATTCAGACGAGTCGCGGGTCTTGACTTACGTGCGCCGGGCGGCAGGTGAAGAGGTGCTGGTGGCGATTAATCTTTCGAACCGCGCGTTCACTGGATCAGTCACGGTGGGGAACCGGGAGACTTTCGCGGACGTGACTCCAGATGTTGACCCGCCATTGCCGCCGGATGCTCCTGCTCCTGAACGAGCCGCGAGGAAACGGGCAGTGAATCTTCCCGCGCTTTCACTTGACGCCTGGGGTTATCGAATTCTTAGACGCGAGTTGAAGTAAGGCGACAACTCCTTGGAGTGCGGTGACCTGACAAGCACCCCAGCCGGGCTGCCCGGCCGGGGACCCCGCTTCACCGCTTTGGCCTTGGGCGACTTGACGCCCGAGGCCGCATCATTGAATCAATTCCAGCCTCTGCCGCGACAGGTCGCGGTGGACCAAAGCGCTGACAGGTCAGCGCACTCCAGGGAGTTGTGCTCTACTATGCGGCTTTCTTAACTCGTGATTCGCGGTGTCTACTTGTCAGCCCTACCAGGCGCATCGCGCGCGCTATCTCCGCGTTGCGCATGAACCAGCGCCAAACATTTCCCGTTCTTGCGTTCTCAGCACTCAATAAAATTATTCCGGCGTTAATCCCAATCACATCGCTATCAATCCAACCAGTGCCCGGGTTGAACGCGTCGATGAATCCATACTTTCCATAAACCTTTTGTCCATACTTCTCCTTCATCGTTCGCAATGTCGCCACTGATAGTTCCGGAGTAAACATCAGGGAACCCCCGGCAGCAGAAGGGACAACGGTGCCGTCGATCTCCGGATCGCGCGGCGGTCCGCTCCAGGCGAGATAGCCTTTGGCGCTATCGGAAGCAGTAATGCCCCAGACGTTTGGGCCGAAGGCGGGAAAGTCGTGCGCCAGGTTTATGCAGAATGCGCGATGCGCGAGCGTCGCGTTGATTGAGTTCTCAAAGTAGTCGATCCGATCGCCTTTGGTTTCGCGCCGGTTACGATAGTCGATCCAGGCGTGCGCATATTGATGCATGAAGAGCGGTACGCCGATGGTTGTGAAATACGTGTAACCCTCATAACGATAACGATCGCGCCACAAAGCGTACCAGGATGCAGGCGAGATCGGATGCGTCGGCGATCCGATCGCCAGCAAATAGAGGATGGTGTCTTCGCTGTAGGTGTCCCAGCGAGGTTTTAGAAAGCCAGTCTCCGGTTTCCATCCATGCGACAAGAGCAGTTGCTCACCATTCAACATCCATTGAAAGTCGACCCGTTCGTAAATTGTCGTGGCGAGCCTTCGTATCTCGGGATCATCGCTAAAGTACTGACGCGCAGTCAGCACTCCTCCCAGCAGCAACGCTGTGTCAATTGACGAGACTTCGCTGTTCCAACGCCGTTCCCCAGTCTTTGCGTCCAGCCAGTGATAGAACCAGCCGTGTTGTTGGAAAGCCTTGTTTGCAAAGAACAACAGCGTGTTACGCGTGCGTTCGCGCGCCTGACTGTGACTGATCCAATCGCGTTCCGTGGCGATGCAGAGCACGCTCAGGCCAAAGCCGGTCGCAGCTATGCTGGCTACGTTGCGGTGATTCTCGTCCAGAGGCGTGCCGTCCATGCGGGCACGATCGGGAACGAGGCCGGTATGCGGGTCCGCTTCCTCCCAGAAGTATTGAAAGGAGCGGCGCTCGAGATCCTCAAGAAATTGTTGGTCTTGGTGAGTGAGCTTATTGGACGGCGCCTGCGGATAATGGGAGTTGGCGGCCGTCGGCAGAGGCCGAGCGACTATTAAAGAACATGCGAGTAGCAGGAGTGATACGGTGACCTGAGGAAGCTTTTCATAACAGGTAGCAAAACTAGTGCGCGACGAATGAGCGGGGGTAAACCGCCCTTCCCGACCTGAGAGCTTATTCAAGGTGCGAGTTTGCGCCATGGTTGAAGCCTGCAACCAGAAAAGAAGTCACTCAAATTTGAAAGGCTCTCAGGTTGGGAAGGGCGGTTTACCCCCGCCGGTTATTCAGGTTCACGCTTTCAAGTGCCCTGCTGAGTTGGCGACCAAGCTATCTCCTATCGGGCCCCCACTTCAAACTTTGCTGAGATCACTTCCTCCGAGTTTGACCCAACCATCACCTGGAATTCACCTGGCTCAATCACGAAGTGCATATCTCGATTCAGGAATCCGAGTTGCTCACTCGTGAGCTCAAAATCCAGATGCTTCGTCTCCCCGGGTTGAAGAGTCACCCGCTGAAAGCCGCGCAGCTCTTTTACCGGCCGGCTCACGCTCGCGACCACATCGCGGAGGTAGAGCTGAACCACTTCGTCGCCTGCTCGCGTGCCTTCGTTTCTAACGTCAACACTGACTGTGAGCTTACCGCCTGGCGCAATGCGCGGAGCGCTGAGTTTTAGGTTGGTAATCTCAAACTTCGTGTAGCTGAGGCCGTAGCCAAAAGGGAAGAGAGGCTTCCAGTCAACATCAAGATATTTTGAAGTGTATTTATTATTAGGATCTGGAGGCCGGCCTGTATTCAAGTGATTGTAGTAAAGCGGTACCTGCCCCACTGCGCGCGGAAACGTCACTGGCAACTTGCCACCAGGATTCACATCCCCGAAGAGCACGTCGGCAATCGCGTTTCCGGCTTCTGTGCCCGCGAACCATGTTTCCAGAATGGCAGGAGTATTTTCCGCGATCCAACTGATTGTCAGCGGTCGACCATTCATTAGGACGACGATGATAGGCTTGCCGGTCGCTTTAACGGCCTTTATCAAATCGAGCTGCCGGCCCGGCAGATCCAGTGAGCTGCGTGATGCTGCCTCACCGCTCATACCTGCTGATTCACCGACCGCAATGATGACAACGTCCGACTCTTTCGCTGCGCGGACTGCTTCGTCAAAGCCATCTGTTTTGTCAGAATCTATGTCACAACCCTTCGCGTAGTTGATTTTGGTTTGCGGCACTTTTGTCTTTAGCCCCTGGAGCAGCGTCACGGCATCGTCCGGCCTCCCGTCGCCTGTCCACGAGCCGAGCATGTCGGGTTTGTTGTCCGCTAGTGGCCCAAGCAAAGCTATCGAGCGAACGTTCTTATTCAACGGTAAGACGTCACGATCATTCTTGAGTAGCACCAGCGAACGCGCGGCAATCTCTCGCGCTGCGGCGACGTTTGCCTTATTGAAGATCGCAGACTGTTCCAGCGATTCGTTTGTTAGCGGATCATCAAAGAGGCCGAGGCGAAATTTTATGCGCAGAATTCGTCGCACAGCCTCGTCGATTGTCTTTTGCGAAAGCTTACGCTGGCTTAGGAGTTCATCGGCGTGTTTGTTGTAGAGCCGGCTGACCATCTCCATGTCCACTCCGGCATTAAGTGCTGCACTTGCTGCTTCAGCCCCGTTCCCGGCGACGCCATGTTTGATCAGTTCTTCTACAGAGGTGTAGTCACTGACCACGAATCCGTCAAACTTCCATTCACCGCGGAGCACTTCCGTAAGTGTGAAGTGGTTCGCGGAAGCAGGCACGCCGTTAAGACTATTGAAGGCACTCATGAATGTGCCCACGCCCGCATCCACCGCCGCCTTAAATGGAGGAAAGTAGACTTCGCGCAAGGTCCTTTCCGAAACGTCCGTGGTGTTGTAATCACGGCCTGCTTCGGCCGCGCCGTAAGCCCCCCAATGCTTGGCGCAGGCTACGATTTTATCGTGCGCGCTGTAGTCACTTCCCTGGAAGCCACGGACGCGCGCGCGCGCCATAGCCGAGCCCAGATATGGATCTTCGCCAGAACCTTCAGCAATCCTGCCCCAGCGCGGATCGCGTGCGATGTCGACCATTGGCGCAAACGTCCAATGAACGCCGGCGGCCCTGGCTTCGGCCGCAGCGATACTTGCCGAGCGTTCCGCGGCGCTGGGGTCCCAACTCGCTGCTTCACCAAGCGGTATGGGGAACACGGTGCGATAACCGTGAATCACATCGAAGCCAAAGATGAGGGGAATCTTCAGGCGCGATTTGGAGATAGCGATCTGCTGAAGCTGATTTGTTTTCTGAGCGCCACGGACGTTCAGAGTAGAACCCAGCTGACCGTGGCTCGCCATCTCAAGATGCTCGGGCCGGAAGTTGCCATTCCCTTCGCCATCGAGTTGTTGTAGTTGGCCGAGTTTTTCAGTGAGCGTCATCTTTGCCAGCAGCGCGTCGATTTGCCGCTCGACGTTTTTCGGTCGCTGCGAGTGTGAAGGCGAAGCGGGTACGAACAGAGCAATGACAACAACTACGAGGAGAAGTTTAGGGCGAATGAATTTTATTTTCTGCATTCTAGTTTTTCCAGAAGAGCGGGGGTAAACCACCCTTCCCTACCTGAGAGCTGACTCGAGGCGCGAGCTTGCGCTATGCTTGAAGCCTATCAATCTCGAAAGAAACAACTCAATCGGAAAGCCTCTCAGGTCAGGAAGGGTGGTTTACCCCCGCTCGTTATTTAGACTCAGCCAGCTGTGTCACAGAAAGTTTTCACCGTAGTATATTCTTACTTTGCACTCGAAGAGTCAGTCTAACCTATGAATGCCGGCCGCATAATTCGAATCATCGCCAGCCTGTTGATGTTGGCTGGTTGCGGTGCCACGAGTTTTACCGGTTTGACCCCATCCGCATCCGCGCAACGACGCGGGCCACGGTCCAATCCTTCGCAAGCGACATCCGAGCAAACAATTTCACAACTGCGCGAAGCTGCCTCGTTACTAGAAAGCGGCCGGGCCGCTGAAGCTGAGCCCATTCTTCGCCGGGTACTGATTGCGAACCCTAATAACTCCGATGCACACAATCTGCTGGGAATCGTTTTAGACCAGGCCGGCAAAACTGCTGCAGCCGAGCGCGAATACCGCGAAGCGCTCCGGCTTAACCCGAAGTTCGTCTCGCCCCTCGCGAACCTGGGAGTATTATTTACGCGCACCCAACGTATCCCGCAGGCAATAGATGCTTTCCTCGCGGTTCTGCGAATTGCGCCCAACCATCCGCAAGCGACAATGAATCTGGGGGTGCTTTACACGGCTCGCGGCGAATATGAACCTGCAGTTGAACTCCTCAAGCGAGCTCGTGAAATTCAGCCAGACTCATTCGACATTCTCTACAATCTGGGAATCAGTCTTTACAATCTGAAGCGTTACGACGACGCCACAACCGCCCTTCAATCCGCTTCTTCACTCTCACCCGGCACCGCGGAGCCTCTCTACTTTCTGGGCCTGATTGCTTACGCGCGCAATCTTGATGAAACTGCTCACGAGCTTTGGGATAGGGCCATAGCGTTGAACCAAAATTATGCCGCAGCCAATTTCATGCTGGGCGAACTTTCGGTCAAGCGCAACGACTATGCAACAGCAAAGACCTATTACCAAAAGGCTTTGTCACAAGATGCCGCGACGGCCGTTTACCACATCCGGCTGGGAGGCGCGTACCTTTATCTCCATGATTTCAATAGAGCCTTTGAAATTTTCAAAAATGCTTCGGAACGATTTCCGCGCATAGCTGAGATACACTATTTCTTATCCGTTACTGCGCGAACAAAAGGGGACTCGAATCTGGCCTTGACTGCTTTGAAGAAAGCTCTGGCAATCAATCCTACCTATGCTGATGCCCTGGCTTTGTTTGGTGCGATCCTCTTAGACAAAGGCGACCTCGTCGAAGCCGAAAAGCTTTTTCGAAAAGCCATTCAGGCTAACAGCAATAATTATAACGCCAATTATGATTTGGGACGTTTGCTAACCAAACAACAAAGATACTCCGACGCTCTAGCCCCTCTACAACAAGCCAGTAGAATCTTGCCGGCCAATGCCGAAGTTCATTACCAACTCTTTCTGACATATTCGCGGTTGAATCGCAAAGACGACGCTAATCAGGAACTGGAGATTTTCAAGAGCCTGAACAAAAAATAAGTGGGAAGAATGGTCTCAGCGCATTCTTCCCGCAGCTTATCAGATCTGGTTAGAAGCTCAGACGAATTTGAAATTCGCCGACTCTTCCTGCCAGGGCGCTGGTGGGGATACTAAATCTTTCATTCTGGACCCTTGTTTGATCAGTATTAGAGATAATC
>JBOGOP010000186.1:0-11250 GCA_050747225.1 Pyrinomonadaceae bacterium | reverse complement strand
CTCCAAGATAACGTGCTGTCTCTTTCAACGCAGTACGAGCAGATTGTTCTCCCTTTATCGCCAGGTCCACCAGTTGCGCAAAATTAATTTCACCAAGTCCATTGGGTCGCGAGAGCTTTTGGTAACGTGCTAACGCCGCTCTTTCTGAAGCAAATGCTTCCCAGCATTCGTCGCTTCCGACCGCGCAGGTCACGGGCGCCCCACTGCCAATCGTCATGTGCCCGAACTCTCCAGCCGTACCGCCTTCCCCGCGATAAACCTGTCCATCAAAGACGACTCCTGTTCCTACGCCGGTTTCAACCAGAACAAGAATGAAGTCGCGAACCTCGCGGATTTCCGGTCGACCGAACCAAAGTTCAGCCAACGCTGCAGCGTTCGCATCATTGTCAATGCTTACCGGCAAGGAAGTTGCACGCGTCAACCCCTCGGCAATTGGTACATTGCGCCAGTTGAAGTGAGGCACATACAGATCTCCAGACTCAGGATCCACTACTCCCGGTAAACTAATACCGATGCCCTCTATCGTTCCCCGATTCCGGGCAATCAGTCTTTGCGAGCAAGCAATAATATTGTCCAGGGTGATATTTATGTCGACCCTAGTCGGGAATTCTTCCTGTTCGAGTACCCGGCCAGCCAAATCGCTGGTGGCCATTACCGTCTTGACTGTGCCCAGGTCGATACCGATCGCCACAGCATTGGCCACACGCAACGAAAGCAAACTCGGCGGACGGCCTCCGGTAGACTCGCCACCTACCTCTTCGATCATGCCGTCCGCTCTTAATTCATCCACAATTAGAGACACCGTCGACCGTTGCATTGCAGTCTCGCGGGCGATGGTGGCCCGCGAGATAGGTCCCAGCTCACGAACATAATTCAGCACGATTTGACGATTGATGTCACGAATCGTATTTGACCGCGCAACATTCGCCTTCTTGAGATCTATTCTTCGCACAGTTTTTGCGCCTGCGGGTTCCTATCCAATCAAAACAGAGGGCCAAGCCGGAGTACTTATGTAGACGAGTGCTACTAAGTAATACAATTGCGAGACAGCGTCAACATAATTCCTGTTTCGCGCAAGAAATAGCCTGTTTTAGTGAAATTGCCAGACGGCTCGACAGTCCATTAGGCAGGTGTTAAGGGCAGATTAGATCCGGAGGACTGCGATTTGGCGTCTGTCCGGCTGAACGTCACGCCACCGCGGCGAATTTGCTGGTGAGGACTAAACTAAAGGCTCCCATTAGTGTTGGGTCTCCGCTCAACGTAGATGGCAGGATTCGTGCAGACGGCAAGCCTCGACGGACACTTCGCTCTACCTTTTCATTAAGGGCCTTTTCTACCAGCGGCCAGGCTCTCGTGATCGCTCCGTTGACGACCACAGCTTCTGGACTAAAGCCCACAACCAGATTCGAGATGCCAATACTGAGATACCTCGCCGTTTCCGTGAGGGCTGCTCTTGCGGCCTCTTCACCGGCCAGCGCTCGGTCAATCAGCATCTCAAAATCCACTTCTTTGCCGGATCGCATTTCGGGATTCAACTTGACGTATCGCGCCGTCGCGGCCCGCTCGGAGGCGAATGCTTCCCAGCAGTCGTCGTTCTCGCACGAGCAAGCGACAGGAGCGTTGCTGCCAACTATCATGTGACCAAATTCGCCCGCCGCTCCGTACTCTCCGCGGTAAACTTGCCCATCAATGATTATGCCCGTTCCAATTCCTTCAGCGACCAGGACAAGGATGAAATCACGGGCGGCACTAACTTCGGGGCGACCAAACCACAACTCAGCCAGTGCTACAGCATTCGCATCATTATCTATAGTGACTCGCAGTCCTGTCCGCTTGGAGATCGTTTCGCCGAGTGGTAAATCACGCCATAGAAAATAGGGAACGAAGATTACCTGTCCAGTTGCAGGATCGACCAATCCCGGGATACTGACGCCTACTCCTTCTATGGGGGCGTTCGCTGAAAACTGTCGAATAGCCTCGACAATCTGGTCCAACATGCGTTGGGGATCAGGATCAGTCAAGAAGGCTCGCTGGTCAACCAAGCGGCCGGCCAAGTCGCTCGTTGCTACCGTTGTATACGTAGGGGTGATATTGACGCCGATTGCCATAGCTCCGGCGGTGCGCAGTTGCAGCAATGTAGGTCGTCGACCTCCGGTTGATTCGCCCTCGCCTATCTCTTCTATCAAGCCTTCAGTTGTTAGAACTTCGACAATCTCTGAGACGGTCGAGCGTTGTAGGGCCATCTCGCGGGCGATCGTCGCGCGTGAAATGGGTTCTCTTTCGCGAACATAGTTCAGCACGATCTGTCGATTGATATTACGAATGGTGTGAAGATGTGCGGCCTGAACAGTTCTCAGATCAATTCGTCGCATTACGGGCCTCTATTGAGATGGTTCTTAGAAAAAGAAACTGCACCCTACACGGTGGCCTTAATGATCGTCGCGAGTTTATATATATTAGCGGACCCTTTCAGTCAACGACTGCACTGCTTAGAAACAGCGCACCTGAACAAGGAGACCTCGACAAACTGTGAGTATTCAACTTGACGAGCGCGGTTGAGCACGGCCTTTGTGATCAGCCAAGCGTTGCAGGCTGTGTCAGGCTAAGCCCCGCCTGTTGGTATATGTCGGCTTCAACCTTCGCCACGTTTCTCCCGTGAGGACCGTTGACTTGAGGTTCTCGATCCGTAAGTACCGCCTGAGCGAAATCATCTATTAAGGGTTGGTGCAGGTTGCTGTGGGGTGGGTGGGTTTCAACGCGTTCGCCATCCCGATTTCTAATGTTAATATTTCCGTCATTCAGGACTGCAATTTTGATCGATCCCAAGCTGCCGTAGATGTCCAGGGTGTCTGCGGGAAGACTAACCGCGTGCGTAACTGAAAGCACCGCCTGGAGTCCAGTCTCAAACCGAAACATGGCAACCGCAGTATCCTCCACCTCGCGTGAAAAGTGAACTTTGCCCATCAGACTCCTCGTGTCTTTGATTGAACCAAACAAATTCATCAGGACTTCGATTCGATGACAACCGAAATCAAACATTGGCCCACCACCTGATCGCTCCTTTTCGAGCAACCACCGTCGCGGATGCAATGGTTCCGGGTCAAATCTTTCAAACGCATTCGCCTGCGCTATGACCGGTTTTCCGATTTCACCTGATATGAGAATTTCTTTGATCCGGGTGATTACCGGATAGAAGTGACGATAGTAGGCAACTCCGAGCTTGACCTGGTTGGCATCAGAGGCGGCGATCATTCGATCACACTCAGCAACATTGAGCGCCATCGGCTTTTCGCACAACACATGCTTGCGCGATTCCGCAGCGGCGATTGCCTGGACTGCATGCAAGTCGACAGGAGTCGCGATGTAGACTGCTTCGATCTCGTCATCGGCAAGCAACTGCTGCCAGGTTGAGTACCACTTACTCGCCCCAAACTCTTTCGCGAAGGACTCCGCTTGAGCAAAATTCGCACGGTTGACTGCGACAAGATCGCAGTTGGGTAAATCACGCAGTGCCGGCGCGACACGCTTGCGCGCGATGTCGCCGCAACCGATCAGTCCCCAACGCAGTTTCCTGCGGACCGCAGCTTCCGTCACTTCACCGCCAGCTCCTTACTTAATTCAATTTCTTGTCGCATATGCTTTAACCTCTTCCTTGATCTTATCCTTTCTCGTCTTGCGCGCCTTGTCGCACGTCAAATCAAATCGTAGCCGAGAGTGAATAGCCTCGCATCAGCGCGAGGCGTGAAGGCCATCACTTTCTCTTCATAGCCGCCGCGATGGCCCGATCGGCTAGAGGGGTCATCACCGCATAACCCTCCTGGTTGGGATGAAGTCCATCATTGCTAAGCTCATCCTTCAGGAACCCTTTGGTATCAGTCATAGCGGAATAGTAATCAAGATAAGTTAACTTATTTTGAAGTGCATAACCTCGGATCCAGGTGTTAAGTCTTTTGATTTGCTCCGGTGGTCTTTGAGCCGAGCGAATGATTGGCTGTCCGTCGCTGCGGTCGTAATCACTGATCGGAAGAACGGAGGCCAGCACGACGCGGATGCCATTCGACCGGGCGAGTTCCGCCATGGAAGCAAGATTGTCTTCGATCGCCTCCAGAGTTGTTGGTCCGGTATTGCCGGAAATGTCGTTTGTGCCCGCAAGAATCACAACTACTTTGGGCTTCAATGCGATCACGTCAGCGCGAAAGCGTATCAGCATTTGTGGCGTTGTCTGTCCGCCAATTCCGCGATTGATGTAAGGCTTTCCCGGGAAGAAGCCACCAAAGCCCTCGTTGTCCCAATTGTCGGTAATCGAGTCTCCCATGAAAACAACGCGTGGCTCGTCCTTCGCCGGCGCTGTGACTTTCGCATTCGCTTCACGGTAGCGCGCCAGTGCGGGCCAGTCTTTGAGTTTCGCTGCGGAACGTGCGACTTCCGCCGCGAGTTCGGCGCACTCCTTTGGATTTTCCACAGCAGCCTGCGCGTGCGCCGACATAACGCACAACAACAACCCCAGGAAAGCCACAAATAATCGCATCATCAATTTACCTCTCGTGCATTCAAATTGAACGTTCGCCTGCTCCATTCTCGGCACTAAGGCTGACCCTTAGTCAACCACATGACGAGAAGTGGATTCATCTTGTCTGACTTGATAGTTTTGCTCCTTCATGAAGTTACGTTACGGGCGCAAGGACATCGAGTGAATCTGGCTGTCACTCTTGTGTTGCGCGAACACTAGCCGGTTGCTGACAATATCGTAACTGAAGACCGTTTCCCAACTGCAAACCAGATGCTCTTTCTGCTGCCGAAGATCATATCGCCATAGCCCTTGCTGCCCCTGCCGTACTCCGAAATAAACAGCCGCGCCATCCTCGCTCCACACCGGACAGTAACCGTCTTTAACGACGAGGCGCGGCTCCGACTGACCCATTACAATCATCCAGACTCCCGCGCTTACCTGCGGTGCATTTCGCGATGTGCCGGGTTTATCCCAGGAAAGCTTCGAGCCATCTGGCGACCATCGCAGGTATTCATACTCCGACCCTTCGTGAATCGTTGTATCAACCTGATTGCTCAAGTCTCGCAGCAGGATTCTCTCTCTTCCGTCCGGCGATTTCAGCACAACAGCAACCCTTTTTCCGTCGGGATGAATCGCCAGCCAAGCAGCCTTGCCGGAGAAGCGAGTCAGTGAATATGTTTCGCGCGTGAGGATGTTCACGACCAGGGCTTCAGTGTTTTGCTTTGAGGCATCCGGCGACAAAAAGGCGATGTTCTCTTCATTCAGCCAACAGGGGTGGCGCGCGGCCAGGCTGCTCAACTGTGAGCTTTCTTTTGTTTTGAGGTCAGTGAGGACGAGGCGCTCAGCGTCATCAACCTGGCGGATCACACTGGCTATTTTTTCTCCGGCGGGAGAGATTCGAGGCCATAGGTGAAACTCGTCGAAGGTGATACTTTTCGCGTTGCATTCTCCGCTGAGCGCAGCGGTCTTGAGATCGTTGATGAGGCGGAAATACTGAAAAATTACGACGCTTCCATCGGGTGAGGCCGAGGGGGCGTTATACTCGCCCACGCCGACCAGCAAAGGAGTCGTTGAGCCATCGGCAAGCGAAACCTTATAGAGTTGTGCGGGGCCGGCGCGCTTTGATGAGAAAATGATCGAACTGCTGTCAGCCGTCCAGGTGAGGCCATACATCTGTTCATTTTCTTTGGTAATTCGTTTTTGAGCGGACATCACCGCTGATCCTTCGCTTGACTGAGAAACTTTACAAATCCAGATAGCTCCCATCCCCTCGTTCGGGTTGCTCGTGGTGTAGGTGAGCCATTCTCCGCTGGGCGACCAGCGCGGCGTGTAGCCTTCATCGCTCACTTCAAGATGCTCTTCCCGCTTACCCACCGGACTGACCCAGAGAGCATTTCCGGAAGGCAGCTGTTTGGTGTAAGCGACCCACTTTTCATCCGGCGAGAAACCGGCCCCGCTGGCGTCTTCAATAAACCGCGTCGGAGGGCCTCCAAAAGAGGGAACGATCCAGAGGTCGTGATGGCGGGCGCCATCCGGTCCGAAACGAGGAAGTGAAAAAACCACGTGGCTGCTATCCGCCGTGAAAACGGGAAGGTCGCCGCTCGGGTTTATCCTGTTGGTGATACGCTGGGCATTGCCTTCAGGAAATTGCCTGATGAACAAATCACCATACCCGCGTGTATCTTCCTCGGAAGAAACATACAGGACGAATTTTCCATCCGAAGAAAAAGCCGGTTTGCTGCTGGAGAACTCTCCAGTGGTTATCTGCTTCTTAATACCCCCCAGGCGCGACTCGGTAGGCGGCTGGGTTCGGCTGCTTTCGTCACGCCACCCAAAAAACCAGATCGGGATCGAGATCAATGCAAAAACGGCTGCCGCAACCCAAAACCAACGCGGGATTTTCCGGCCAGGCCTCGTGACCGACACCGGCAGCACAGAGATATCTTGAGCTATCGCTGCAGAAACTGAAACCGGCTCAGCAGCAGTAAGTTCACCCACAAACCTATAACCCTGACGCGGAACGGTCTGAATGTAGCGGGGATCCTCTTTGTCGTCCCCTAGCACGCGGCGAATCTCGCGTATGGCATGGACAAGAGTGTCTTCGGTGACGAAGGTGTCTTTCCAGACCGCATCGAGTAGTTCCTGTTTTTCAACTATGCGCCCGGGGTTCTCCAGCAAAAATATCAACGTCTCGAGCGGCTTTGACGTGAGGCGCACGCGCTCCGGTCCCCGATAAAGGCCTCGCCGCTCAAGATTGAGAGTGAAGCCTCCGAAGTACAGCAAAGTTTTCTTCGTTCCCTGCTCTTCCTCGCTCATGGGTTTGGTGCGTTGCGATTTGCTTGATCGTTGCTGGACGGTTCTGCCGCATTGTATCAAACAAACGCTGTTGCCTTGAACTTCGGCATTTCTCATCCGCCTTCGGCGTTTTTCGCCATTCTTTTCAGGACATTTCACCGTGCGCTCGGGCAAAGTCCGCATCGTAGCGGCGTTCGTCGGGCGTCAGACAACGGCCTCCGCTAACGGACACCAAAGATGTCTGAAATTCACAGTTCAAAGAAACGAGGTAGATAGAGATGAAAATGAAACAAACCAAATTGAGCATCGCAACCGCATTCACCATCATTGCTTCCTTTGTGCTTTTGCTCGCACTACCGGCAACCACGTTGGCAGACAACGTGTGTCGGCTCGATCAGAGGCAAATGCAGCATCCCGGGGCTTTTCTCTTGGGCGGTAGGACAGTTCTCGGCCAGACCTTTATTCCAAGCGCGCCTGGACATCGCGTTTGTCAGGTCAAGGTCATGATTCAGAAGAACGCCTTCAACGCAGACAATTTGACTCTACATATCGTGGGCTCCAACTTCGCGGAACTGGACGCGTCCGTCACCATTCCCGGAGGCCCCATCCCCATGGGCAACAGTGTGCAGGTCTTCGATTTCGGTTGTAACGGCGTAGCGCTAGCCGGCAGGCCTTTCTACGGTCTGAAACTCGAATCGCCAGGCAGTGCCGCGGGTGCTTATTCGTGGCAAGGAAGCGCCGGCAACCTCTACGCCCGACCCGGCGCCGACGTCAGAGGTTTTCGCAATGCCAACGGCGGCAAGGGCAAATGGGAGAGCCTGGGCGCCTGGGATTACGCCTTCGAGATCTACATGTGCGACTAGCGATTGATAACTCGCAAAAACTGACTGGCTGTCAGATCGGTCGGACAACCCA
This sequence comes from Pyrinomonadaceae bacterium, assembly GCA_050747225.1. Classification (GTDB taxonomy): domain Bacteria; phylum Acidobacteriota; class Blastocatellia; order Pyrinomonadales; family Pyrinomonadaceae; genus PSRF01. The sequence goes on along the minus strand of JBOGOP010000186.1, from coordinate 3,530 downwards.
CCGCTAATGGTGGCCTAACTTTTCCATCTCTCCCGCTCAACATTACTTACACCCGGCGCCGCTGATCTGTGCGCCGGAACAAAACGAGAGAGAGATAAACAAAAATGAAATACCAAGACACACGAAGAACCAACAAACAGCAGAGAGTCCATCAAGTACTGCCTTGGACCATCATGTCTATTTTGGTTGTGCTGTTAGGCGCAGCCGCACTAACTGGTACCTCGAGATTCAGCGAGATCGTTCCCGTCACTCATGCAGAAGACCACTCAATGAAGTGTTACAGCGATGGGTTTGACCGGGATGGGGACGGTTATGCGGGCTTAAACACCGAGGATGCCAGGTCGGCTTATCAATTGATCAAATGGGACGGCAAGGGCAGAACGAATTGTCCGTCCAATTACGTGCGGTTTATTAACGACTGCAACGATCTCGATCCGAACGTGAATGCCGGAAAGCCTGAAAGAGGTTTAAACGGAAAAGACGATAACTGTAATGGAAGAGTTGACGAACCCACATTCGAATACTTCGAGGAGGGCAATCACAACACCTCTTACGGATTTCATATGTTGGTGAACTTGAACTCTCAGGACATTCTCGACCAGAAAGCAGCCGGCCGCCTCTACGCGGACGTGGAGTATGCCAGGTTGAAAGACTCCGAGAATGTTCTTAAGCGTGAAAAATTCCTCGTCAATATGTTCGACCGCGAGACGTCGGCCGCGCGCATCAGCGTGGCAGTCAGCAATTCGGATTCAGCAACTGTGTTCCGGGCCAGGGTCCATTTCTATCGGAGATCCGATGACGGGACGTTTCATAAGCTGGGCCTCTGGTCCAATTGGTACTACACCATGACGAACGGCGAGCTGGACAAAACACGAACGCGAGCGCGCATTGTCCTCAAAGGCTTCAAAGAATACTCAGACTCTCTGAACGGCTTAGTGGGGTATCGCGGAACAGAAGAAGTAGATGGCACACGCTACCACGCGGACAGAAACGAGATTTGGTGCTCTGAATTCTATGTTTGGGTCACTAAGCACTGGCTGCCAGGCATATCCGGCAGTGATACATACGACGACCTGATAGATTTTTTCAAGGACAACCATTCGTTCTATTCGCCTGCGGAAATTCCTTCACGCGCTGCTCCCGGCGATTACCTTCCCATCGATTCAAATGCCGACGGCAAGACCAATCATAGTGCGATGTTTCTCGCCTACGACACCTCAAAGAATCTTATCTGGACGCTGGAAGGAAACAGTGGAAACAAGGTGGACGTGAATACGCGCTCGTTGGAGACAGAGATCAAGGGCCTCGGTTATTTGCAGCGTTCAGAACTCAGATAGCCGGCAGGTACGTGGCAACGAAATAGCAACCGAAAAGGAGTACGAAGATGTTGAAATCAACTACCAGAAAATTCAAAACCGTGGCTCTGATCGCAATTTGCCTGGGCCTCGTCGCTTACTCACCAAATGTTCAAAGGTCCCACGCTACAGCGTACGATCATCATGTTGCCGCGAGCTTGGCAAAGTCGGCTGCGTACACGGCAATAGTGCCCCAAAACGGTGGCTGCCCTCCGGTAGGCTTCGATGCGAATGCTCCGAATCTGCTTCGCAACGCAAGCTTTGAAGACGCTGGACCACGTGGCACGTCAGCGTCCATTTTCGGGCGCGGTGGTGCTGTTGACACCCGCTCGGCGGCAGCTGACTGGACCATGCATACGAGCAACAATAGTGCACAGGTAACGACGGCACTGGTCAAATCGAACAGACCAAAAAGCGGCTCGTCGATGCTTCACATAACCGCTGGCAGCAACGAAGGCGGTGTCTATCAACTCTTCGATCGTGACGATCACGGCCCAGAGCTGGTCGTCGCATCAGTGTGGGTGTTCGTCAAGCGAGGCCGCGTCGTATTGGCGACTGGCAATGAGGGTGTTACTCCGACCGCTTCATTCAATGGAACTTTCGGCAGCTGGGAAAAGCTCACAGCTTGCAGCGACGGGAGTTCAACCAACAATTGGTTCGTCCTTTACTCGACTGCGGTTGAGGGCTCTGACTTCTATGTGGACCAGGCGAAAGTGTCGAGGCTTAGACCAGCCCCCAATCCCAATCAATGCGGAGGAATGCTGATCGAGAAGATCGTGCCCAACATCACCTTTCCCGGCGGCGTCATTGCCATCAATGGGAGCGGCTTCGGAAACCGGCAGGGCACGAAATTACCGGCGATTAACCGCGGCCACGTCAATCTCCTACAAGTCACCAAGTGGACCGACACTCAAATCCTCGCGCGATCGCCGTTGGATCTAGTAGGTGGAACCTACCGGGTGCTCATCTACTGCGATGACAGTTACCGGACCAGCAGCAATTCCCTGGAGGTCACAGTCAGGGACGATCTACATCGACCTCGCTAGGTCCTAATTTGAAAGGAGGAAACATGAGAAAGAACTATGACTTGAGAGGAAACAAAGTAGTAGGGAATAAGCGCACATTGGACTGGGAGATCAAAGGACTCGGCTACCTGCTTCGCTCCGAACTCAGATAGGGATGAGGCGCTCCCAGGTTATGAATGATGACTACAAACTGAAAAGGAGTAAGACGATGCAATCAACGATCAAGATTCTCAATACAGTCGCTTTGGCGGCAAGTTTCCTGAGTGTTATGGCTTCGACGTCTGTTGCTCAGGTACCTGGAGCCAACCCCAACAAAGGTCGCCCTGGCGCGATCACCCGAGCGCGTCCGCTACCGCCCTTGAGGCCCGACCTCGTGGTGGTGATTAGAGCGCCAAGGATGGCGAATGCAGGCGATGAGATTGGCCGAGCCATCAGCATCAGGGCCAGGAACAGAGGCCTTGCAGCTGCGCCGGGCACCGCCGGTCGAATAGCTCCGGGCGACGGCTACATGATCGACGTGGTGCTCTCCACGGATGCGCTCATGCCGGAGGGATTTGCAAATCCATCGGCAAACTTCGTCGAGGACATGCTGCTCCGCGGTGGTCGCATTAGCAGTACGGCTGACCTCGCCCCGGGTGGCATCCGCGCCTACCCGGTCGGGGCCACAATCCCGGCCGACACGCCCACAGGATGGTATTTCCTCTGTGCGCGAATTGACCCGGGAAATAAAGTCGCGGAGTCGAACGAGCATAACAACACCGCGTGCTACCCCATCCATATCAGAGGAGTCAACTAAAACGTGACGTGGCCCATTGCCGGAAGTCGCATCGGCATGGGAGTTCATCAAAAGAGCCGTGTCGCAATGGGCAACGGCAACGAGGGAGGTAAGAAAATGCGCGTTATCGGATTCTTCTTCATAGTCTCTGTGTTATCGGCGATGTTTTGCCTTGGGTCAGAGGCACGCGCGACTGATCGCATCCGCATAGACAGCATAGAGCCAGCTGTTGTCGACCAAGGAGGCGAGTTTAGCTTGCGCGGTGCGGACCTCCTTTGCGCCGGCCGCTCCTACTCGTCCCACACTCGGGTGCAGATGCGGTGGCGTACCGGTAGGGTGGTGTACGTGCGCTATCTGTCGCTTTCAGTCATCGTG
>JBOGOP010000185.1:0-11278 GCA_050747225.1 Pyrinomonadaceae bacterium | reverse complement strand
CCAGCATTCTTTCCCACAGAATTAATGCCGGCATGAGCCGCGCGACGGCGCCGACGACTGCTCTTCCTCCGCAGCAGGCAGAGAGTGGATCGCTCGCTGGCCAGCCCGCACATGGCACAACGCGCCAGCTAAACAAATTCACACAACGAAAGTTTGTGATTGCCGGCGCTGTATTAGTTGCGGCTGTAATCGCCACAGCCGCTTACTATTATTATGGGAAAACCCAAACGACGGTAGGCTCTATTGCTGTATTGCCTTTCGAGAATTTAAGCCGCGACTCCGATTCGGAATACCTGTCCGACGGGGTGACTGAAAGCATCATCAGCAGCCTCACGCAGCTTCCCAATCTGAAAGTTATCGCGCGCAGCTCGGTCTTTCGTTACAAAGGCAGACAGATCGATCCATTCACTGCCGGCAAAGAGTTGGGCGTGCAGTCGGTGCTGACCGGTCGCATTATGCAGAGCGGAGATCAGGTGAGAATCAGCACGGAACTGCTCGACGTGCGCGACAACAAACAACTGTGGGGCGAACAATACGCGGAGAAGATGTCCGATCTGCTTTCGGTTCAACGTGAGATCGCGGCAAAGATTACCAGCAACCTGCGGTTGAAGCTCTCAGGCGAGCAGCAAAATCGAATGGCGAAGCGCGAGACTGCCAACCCTGAGGCTTACGTACTCTATCTGAAGGGCCGCTATCATACGGCAAAGTACACCAAAGAGAGCCTGGCCAAAGGGCTCGAGTATCTTGACCAGGCTATCGCTATCGACCCTCGATACGCACTGGCGTACGACGGAATTGCCGGCAACTACATAGCCGCGGCTGATTGGTTCATGGCTTCAAAGGAGGCGTTGCCACGGGCGGGTGCCGCCGCCAGGAAAGCTTTGGAACTGGATGACACACTCGCTGAGGCACATGCGTCGCTCGCGACCGTGCATTGGTGGTTCGATTGGGACTGGCCGGCGGCCGAGATGGAGTTCCAGCGAGCCATTCAGCTGGATCCAAACGACGCCAGAGCACGTCAATTCTATGGCTGGTTCTTACTCACGCTTGGAAAATCTGACGCAGCAATTGCAGAGAACAAGCGAGCCCAGAGTCTCGATCCGCTCTCAGTTGAGTCCAACATCTTGCTCGGTCAGAGTCTTTATTTTGCACGTCGCTACGATGAGGCGATTGAGCAACTGCGAAATACACTCGACATGGATCCGAATTACTGGCTGGCACATTCTGTTCTCGGACGCAGTTACGAAGAAAAGGGAAAACCCGGTGAAGCGATCGTGGAGTTTCAGCGTGCCCTCGATCTTGAGAAAGATGTTCCGGAGAACTACGCGATGCTCGCGCATGGTTACGCCGTGGCTGGCAGGAAGAGCGAAACGAGCAAACTGTTAGAGCAGTTGAAGGACATGTCCACGAAACGGCATGTGCCTCCGTATAACATTGCGATTGTTTACGCCGGTTTGGGAGATAAGGAACAAGCGTTCGCCTGGCTCGAGCGAGCGTACGCCGATCGCTCTTTTTATTTGACGTGGCTCAAGTACGATCCGCAACTGGATAGCTTGCGGTCCGATCCACGCTTCGCCGATTTGATGCGGCGCGTGGGACTTCCGTAGTGACATGGAGTCCAGTGGTGTTTGACCGCGGTTTATAGTTATTACATGCAGACTCCATTGTCATCATCAAAGCGCAGCCGTGAAGGCCGTGTCGATCGGCCGCAGTTCAAATGATAGTTGCCGCCGGCGCAAAACTAGGTCGCTACGAAATCCGCTCAAAGCTAGGCGAAGGCGGGATGGGCGAGGTTTATCTGGCTCAGGACACGAAACTCGATCGCAAGATCGCGCTGAAGATTTTGCCCGCTGAGGTTGCTTCGAATCGCGATCGCATGGAGCGTTTCGTGCGGGAGGCAAAATCAGCGGCTGCGCTCAATCATCCGCACATCGCGCACATTTACGAAATTGGCGAGAGCGAAGGTTTGAACTTCATCGCGATGGAATACATCGACGGTGAAACTCTGCGCGAGAAAATCCATCGCGACAAAGCACCACTGCCAAGACTTCTTAAATACCTCACGCAGGTCGCTGAAGGTTTGTCCAAAGCTCACGCAGCCGGCATCGTCCACCGCGATCTGAAGCCTGACAACATCATGATCACGCGCGAAGGCTACGCCAAGATCCTTGATTTTGGTCTTGCGAAACTCGTCGAACCACAGAAGCCGTTTGATTCCAGCGACTCAGGTTCAAGTGAAATCGCCACTGCCGTCATGGCGCAGCAGTCTATTCCGGGAATGGTGATGGGCACCGTCGGCTACATGTCGCCGGAGCAGGCGCAAGGCAAGACCAAAGAGATCGATCACCGCTCGGACATATTCTCATTCGGCTGCATTCTCTTTGAAGCGGCGACTGGAAAGAGAGCCTTCGAAGGTAAGGATGTTCTGGATTCGCTGCACAGGATCGTCCATGCGCCGACGCCCCAGATCAGAGACTTCAACGCGATAGCGCCTGACGATCTGCAAAGGATCGTCCGCAGGTGTCTGGCGAAAGAGCCTGAGAAACGTTTTCAGTCGATCAAGGACGTGGCGATTGAATTAGAGGAACTGCAGCAGGAATTGAAGGGTGCCGCTGAACTGGAATACTCAATTCAACCCGCATCGAGCGGTGAATCGACTACCGGCAAAGAGTCATCGGCCGTAACAGAAGGCGCTCTGAAACATGCGTCTGGTTCCGGAACGTCCGACGCGACGCGCCCCCTTTCGAGCGCCGAGTATCTCGCCTCTGAAATCAAGCAGCACAAACGCGGAGTGTTCCTTGCCCTGGCAGCGCTTGTTGTAGTCGTCACGGGCACAGCTTTCGAACTATACAAGTGGATCGGCAACAGGTCGAGAACCGTCTCTGCGGCTCTGAAGATCACGCGTCTGACCAGCACGGGCAAAGCCACGAGCGCCGCTATCTCACCGGATGGCAAATATGTAGTCTATGCGCAGGATGAAGGTGGACAACAAAGCCTCTGGCTCAGTCAGGTGGTCGTCTCAAGTCAGAACCAGATCGTGCCCCCCGCTGAAGTGAACTACCAGGGCATCACCTTCTCGCACGATGGTAACCTCCTCTACTACGTCATAACTGACACGAATAATCCCACCGGTGCGCTTTACCGAATTCCTGTCCTGGGAGGTGGTGCGCGGAAGCTGCTTGCCGATATCGCCGGTGCCATTACGCTTTCTCCTGATGGAAAACAGATAGCTTTTGTCCGCGCTAATCGGAGCCCGGATGAAACTACATTAATAGTAGCCAACGCTGATGGCGCTGAAGAGAAGAAACTTGCGGCGCATAAATTCCCCGATGCGTTTCTAACAGGCGGCGGGCCAGCCTGGTCCCCGGATGGAAGTATCATTGCCTGCGGCTATTTCAATCGTACCGGCGGTACTTACCGAAATGTCTTGGCAGTGCGCGTCGCTGATGGAACGGAACAACCGATCACGTCGCTGCGTTGGGGTGGCCAAACTGGTCAACGAGTAGCATGGCTCGCAGATAACACGGGCGTCCTGGCTACGGGAGCAGAGCAGGGTGGAAGTCTGCCTCAGATTTGGTATCTGCCGTGGCCGGGCGTTGAGGGGCGCCATGTGACCAATGACCTCAACGGTTATGCCGGCCTGACGCTGACGGCAGACTCCGGCACACTCTCCGCGGTGCGATCTGAGCGTGCGATAAATCTCTGGATTGCCCCCAACGGAGACGCCAGCCGGACCAGGCAGATCTCTTTCGGGGCTGAAAGGGAGGACGGAATAGCCGGCCTATCCTGGACGCCGGACGGCAAAATCGTCTATCGCTCACAGGCAGGTGGTAATGAGAATGTCTGGATCATGGCGGCGGACGGCAGGGGAAACCAACAACTGTCGGCTAATGCTTCCATCAACATTGACCCTGCGGTGTCACCTGATGGTCGTTATGTCGTCTGGAGTTCCAGACGAGCACACAATACTAATCTCTGGCGGATGGATATTGATGGCAGTAATCTAAAGCAGTTAACCAGTGGCGTCGGCGAGCGCGGTCCGCAGATCTCGCTCGATGGGAAATGGGTGCTTTATTGGGTAGCGGGTGATTTGGCACTGTTCAAGATCCCGATTGACGGCGGCGACCCCGCGCGAGTAACTGACAAGGTAGCCTCGATGCCGGTCTTCTCTCCGGATGGCAAGCTGATCGCATGTAATTATCTGGATCAAGCTAGCGGGCAATATAAGATCGCGGTAATTCCTTTCGATGGCGGCTCTCCCATTAGAAGCCTGGATGTTCCAAGTCCTAGCTATTTCCGGCCCCTACAGTGGACGCCCGATGGCCGCGCCATCGCTTTCATCCGTAATAGCAACGGCGTCTCGAATATCTGGACCCAGCCGCTCGACGGCAGTGCGCAGAAACAGCTCACCGATTTTAAAGATCAGCGCATCTTCAATTTCGCCTGGTCGCGCGATGGAAAACAACTCGCCTTGTCACGCGGCGTGCTCAACAGCGATGTAGTCTTGATCACCGGCTTCAAGCAATGACTCTCTCACAAGGCACACGTCTCGGCCGTTACGAAATCCGCTCAAAACTTGGCGAAGGCGGGATGGGCGAAGTGTATCGCGCGCGCGATGAAAAGTTGAATCGCGACGTGGCGATCAAAGTTCTGCCCGCAGCTCTCTCGCAAGACGAGGATCGACTGCGACGATTTGAGCAGGAAGCGCAAGCTGCGGGCGCCTTGAATCATTCGAACATTCTTGCGGTTTACGATGTCGGCACGCATGGCGGTTCACCTTATGTCGTCTCGGAGCTGCTCGAAGGAGAAACGCTGCGCGAGCGTCTTGATGGTCCATCCATCCCACAGCGCAAGGCGGTTGACCATGCCGTGCAAATCGCCCGAGGCCTCGCGGCGGCGCACGCGCGAAGCATCGTGCATCGAGACTTGAAGCCGGAGAACATTTTCGTTACCAGTGATGGTCAGGTAAAGGTTCTCGACTTCGGTCTTGCCAAGCTGATCGAACCGGTCGGCGTGAGCCAACTCAATGATCTGCCAACGCGCAAGCTGAACACGACTCCTGGCACGGTACTGGGCACATTGGGCTACATGTCGCCTGAGCAGGTGGACGGCAAACCCGTCGATTACCGCTCAGACATCTTTTCTTTCGGCGTCGTGCTATACGAGATGCTCGCGGGCCGACGCGCATTTCCCCAACGCGGGACGTTGCGCGAGACCCTGCATGCGATTGCGAAGGAAGACCCGCCGGTACTGTCTGAACTAATTCCGCACGTGTCGCCTTCATTGGAGAAAGTGGTCGAGCGTTGTTTGGAGAAAAAACCCGAAGATCGTTTTCAATCAACCCGGGACCTGGCATTCGCGCTTGAGGCATTATCTGGAGCGAGTACAACCTCCCATCCAGAACTGAGCACCGCGCTGAATCTGGACTTGAGCACTTTACCAGCGGCTTCCGCACCGTCAGGTCTGCGTGTTTGGAAGATACTGGCTGTAGCAGCAATGCTCGCGGCCGTTGCGTTCAGTGTCGGCGCATTCATCCTGGGAAAGAGAGCGGGCACAACACTGCCACCTTCGTATCAACGCCTCACCTTCAGCCGCGGCACGATCTGGAATGCGAGGTTCGCGCCCGATGGCCAGACCGTGGTCTATAGCGCCAGATGGAACGGCAATCCGTTAGAGGTCTTCGCGGCTGGCGCGGGAAAAACGGAATCGCGCTCGCTCAAACTGGACAACACCGATCTGCTGGCGATCTCCGCCTCCAACGAACTGGCTGTCTTGCGCAACCGTCAATACCTCGGTTGGTTTATTAGTCGTGGCACGTTAGCCCGCATGCCGGTTGATAGTAGCGCGGCGCGTGACATTCTCGAAGACGTGCAAGAGGCCAACTGGTCACCGGATGGCACTAAGCTCGCGGTGGTGCGCTGGGTGAATGGGCGTAACCGGCTCGAATATCCGATTGGCAAAGTGCTCTACGAAACAGCCGGCTATATCAGCCATCCTCGTATCTCGCCCAAGGGCGATCTGGTCGCCTTCATGGATCATCAAGTGCAGTGGGACAGTCGCGGGTGGGTCGCGGTCGTAGACCTCACCGGAAAGAAGACGGTGCTCTCAGGCGAGTGGGGTAGTGAAGAGGGGCTGGCCTGGTCTCCGGCTGGAGACGAGGTCTGGTTCACGGCAGACAGGGCTGGAGAAGCCGATGCTCTTTATGCCGTGACGCTCTCTGGGCGGGAACGGTTGGTCTTGCGGATGACCATTCGTCTGATGCTGCATGATATTTCTCGTGCCGGGCGTGTGCTGCTCACCAGCTTCAATGACTCGACAAACGTTATCGGCCAAGCTCCTGGAGAAACCAAAGAGCGCGATCTTTCCTGGCTTGATCGAGGAAGGCTGACAGACCTGTCACGAGACGGCAAGACAATATTATTCCGCTATTCGGGAGAAGGAGCGGGAATCAACTATACGGTTTATTTGCGCCAGACAGATGGCTCGCCCGCCATCCGGCTTGGTGACGGACATTCACATCGGCTGTCACCCGACGGGAAGTGGGCGCTCACGACTCTCTACACGCCGCCGCAACTGGTGCTGCTGCCGACCGGAGCAGGTGAAGCAAGGCAGTTGGAGCGTGGGCCCATCGAGCAATACAGTCCTGGAGCTTGCTGGTTCCCGGATGGGAAGCAAGTCGTCTTCCAGGGCCGGGAACCGGGCCACGACTGGCGCTGCTACATTCAGAGCATCGAGGGCGGCCCCCCTCGTCCCATCACGCCTGAGGGCACAACCGGCACCTCAAAAGGAATCTTCATTTCGCCAGATAGCAGATTGCTGATCGCCTCGGATGCTCAGCATCAACGGTCTTTCTACCCAGTGGAAGGCGGCGCGCCGCAGCCGATTCCGCATCTGGAGAGCGAAGATGAGATCATCGGTTGGAGTAGTGACGGGCGCTCACTCTACCTCGCTCGCACCCAAGAGATGCCGATCAGAGTCTATCGGTTTGATCCCTCGACGGGGCGCAGAGAACTGCTGAAAGAAGTCGTGCCTGCCGACCCCGCTGGAGTCTTTTGGCCTAACTCTATTTTCATGACGCCTGATGGCAAGGGGCATGTGCACTCATTCAGGCGCGTTCTCTCCGACCTCTACGTGGTTGAGGGATTGAAGTGAGCTGGTAACGCAAACTGTCAGTTTGCGGCGCTGGTTATCGAATTAGTGCAGTTTAAGATCGCAAGCTAACAGCTCGCGCTACAACATGAAACGTTGCCCTGCATGTAAACGTCTTGAGCCTGATGACGCGCTCACCTTCTGTCGCGCTGACGGGACGCCGCTCGTTGTCGACAGCGGCTCTGTCGGTGAAAGCGCGGGCACGATGAAGTTCGGCTCCGTGCCAGTGGTGAGTGAGAGCGAGACGAGCATCCTGCCGCAAACGATCACCGACGGAGGAATCAACCGCCCCACTGCTCCGACGACTGCACTGCCCGCGCAGCAGAAGTCGGGCACAACGCGCGCGCCGGCCAAACCGCAGCAGCGGAAAGCCGTGATTGCGGTGGTCGCATTGTTCGCCGTCGCCCTTGCGGCTGCCGGTTACTTCTACCTTTCAAGAACGAGCGGGACTGCGATCGAATCGGTCGCTGTTTTGCCTTTTGAAAATCAGAACCGCGATTCGGATACCGACTATCTGTCCGACGGTGTGACTGAGAGCATCATCAACAGCCTGACGCAGCTTCCCGATCCGAAAGTGATCGCCCGCAGCTCCGTCTTTCGTTACAAGGGTAAAGCAACCGATCCTATCGCCGTTGGTAAGGAGTTGGGAGTGCGCGCGGTGCTGACTGGGCGCATCATGCAGCGCGGCGACACTGTAACAGTCAGCACTGAACTGGTTGATGTGAGCGATAACAAACAGCTTTGGGGCGAACAGTACAACGCCAAAGTCTCAGACCTGATCTCACTGCCGCGTGAGATCGCCGCGAAGATCACCAGCAACTTGCGATTGAAGATCTCCGGCGAAGAACACAATCGCTTGATGAAGCAGTACACCGCGAACCCTGAGGCTTATCAGGATTATTTGAAGGGTCGCTATTTCTGGAACAAACGCACAGCCGAAGGGATAAAGAAATCTATCGAGTATTTTCAGCAGGCAGTTGATCTTGATCCGAACTATGCGCTGGCATATTCCGGCTTAGCCGATGCGTATTCCACGTTGCCTGGTTATAGCGGGACACCGCAGATAGAGGCCGGCCCGAAAGCAAAGGCAGCCGCCGCCAGGGCAATCGAGTTGGATCGCAACCTGGCCGAGGCGCACGCTTCTGTCGCCTATACCATGTTCGCTTTCGATAACAATCTTCCAGGAGCTGAAAAAGAGTTCCAGCTGGCAATTGAATTGAATCCGAACTATCCGACCGCACACCATCGGTATGCACTTCTCCTGGGTCTTTCAGGAAGGAATGATGAAGCCAGAAGAGAGATACTCCGCGCGCAACAACTTGATCCACTAGCTCTGATTATCAACCGGACGGTGGGAAACGTTTATTTCTGGGGGCGTCAGTATGATCTGGCGATAGAGCAATTCAAAAAGACTCTCGAAATTGATCCGAACTTTCCGCCGGCGCATGAAGACCTCGCTGTCGCTTACGGAATGAAAGGCCGTTACGAGGAGGCCATCCCAGAGATGAATAAGGCGATCGCCCTTAACGGACGCCTGCCACATTACGTGGCAGTACTCGGTTACAGCTACGGCAAATCCGGTAATAAGGGCGAAGCGCAGAAGATACTTGATGAGTTGCACCTACGCGCAAAGACAGAGGATGTCTCTCCCTATGATCTTGCCCTGGTCTATGCCAGCCTCGGCGATAAGGAAAAGACATTCGAGATGCTGGAGGAGGCTGTCAGGAAAAGAGTCATTGGAACTAATGCGGGTCTCAGACTCGGCCCGGCGTGGGATGGCCTGCGGTCGGACCCGCGCTTTGCCGAATTGATGCGGCGCGCCGAGTTGCCGCAGTGATTCTGGAGTGCGGTGACTTGTCACAGCTTTTCCTCTTTTGTCGAATATGCGTCACACTCGATGCCTTGCTTAGTAACGAAAGCGGCAACAAGTCGCCGCACTCCAAAACATGAAACGCTGTCCTGCATGCAAACGCCTCGAACCTGACGACGCGCTCACCTTCTGTCGCTCGGACGGCACGGCTCTAGTCAGCGACTCCCCGGTCGGTGGTGACGCCGGTACAGTGAAGTTCGGCGGCGCGCCGGTAATTAGTGAGGTCGAGACAAGCATCCTCCCACAGACGGTTACCGATCCGGGCATGAATCAGCCCACTGCTCCAACAACTGTGCTCTACGCCAGGCAGTCAACGGACTCAACGCAGGCGTTGGCTACGCCGCAACGGCGAAAAGCGATGATCGCAATAATCGTCTTGTTCGCCGTCGCCATCTCTATTGCCGGTTACTTCTACCTCTCAAGAAAAAGCAAGACTGTGATCGAGTCAATCGCCGTGATGCCGTTTGTCAACGAAGGCGGCAACGCTGATTTGGAATATCTCTCGGACGGCATGACCGAAACGCTCATCAAGAGCTTGTCCAACCTGCCAAATTTGAATGTCAAACCTCGTTCATCGGTCTTTCGCTACAAGGGTAAAGACACAGACTTACAGACGATCGCCAAAGCGTTGAATGTTCAGGCGATTTTGAACGGCAGAGTGGCGCAACGCGGCGACCAATTGACGCTGAGTTTGGAACTGGTTGACGTTCAAAGAGACAGGGTGATCTGGACCGAGCAATACCAACGCAAACAATCCGACCTTGTTTCTTTGCAGAGCGAGATTGCCAAAGACGTTTCAACTAAACTCAATGCCAAGTTATCAGGGGTGGAGGAAACAAAAATAACAAAGTCTGGAACCGCAGACGCGGAAGCCTATCAAGCCTATTTGAAAGGCCGTTATTATTGGAACAGACGCACAACCGAAAATCTGAATAAAGCGATCGAGCAATTCAAGTTAGCAACGGACAGAGACCCGAATTATGCCCTGGCTTTTGTTGGTCTCGCGGATTGCTACGCAGTTTTGACCGATTACGCCGGAACTCCAACAAGCGAAACAGCTCCGCGAGCGAAAGCATATGCCGAGCGAGCCCTGAGCCTTGACGGTCAATTGGCGGAGCCTCACGCTACGTTGGGAACGGTCAACGTGCAATTGTGGCAATGGGCAGAAGCGGAAAAGGAGCTCAAACGGGCAATCGAGATCAATCCAAACTATGCGACCGCGTATCATTGGTATTCAAATTTACTCAAACATATTGGAAGAAATGACGAGGCAGCGGCGATGATCAGGCGTGCACATGAGATTGACCCTCTCTCGAGTGTGATCAGTGTCAATGTCTCCATAATGTATCAACTGCAAAATAACCACGACGCGAGCATTGAGAACAGCCTCAAGATCATTGAACTCGATCCGAATTTCGAGCCGGCTTATGAATATATGGCGCTGTCGTACCTGAAACTGGGACGAAATGGTGAAGCGATCGCGGCAATGGAAAAGGCGGCAGAATTAGCCCACAGGGCGAGTGTGGTACTCGGCGGCTTGGGCTATGTATATGCCGCCACGGGAAAACGAGCCGAGGCAGTCGCCGTTATCAAAGAACTGGAAAACAAATACGCACGCAAAGAAGCGCTCGGACAACAAATAGCTGCCGTCTATGCGGGACTCGGTGACAAGGACAGGGCTTTTGAATGGTTGGAAAAAGACTTCCAAGTGCGAAACGGGAAGTTACCGGAAATCCGATGGAATATTCGGTTTGAACCTCTCCGTGACGACCCGCGATTCAAGGATCAGCTGACACGGATGAATCTGCCGCAGTGAATTTGATCGAGGATGTCTAAAGAACTCGACGCCAGTTCCACTCTTTCGCACTACCGCGTCGTCTCCAAAATTGGCGAAGGCGGAATGGGCGAGGTGTATCTGGCGGAAGACGTCAGGCTTCATCGCAAGGTGGCGCTGAAGATTCTCCCGAGTGAAGTCGCCGCAAACAAAGATCGCATGCGACGGTTTGAACAGGAAGCGCAAGCGGCGGCGGCATTGAATCACCCTAACATTGCGCACATTTACGAGATTGGTGAGCACGACGGCACAAACTTCATTGCAATGGAGTTTATCGATGGCGTGACGTTGCGCGAGAAGATTCACCGCGAGCATGCCGAGTTGAGAAAACTGTTGCGCTATCTGCAACAGGTGGCGGAAGGACTGGCAAAAGCTCACGCCGCGGGGATAGTTCATCGCGATCTAAAACCCGACAACATCATGAT
>JBOGOP010000184.1:0-11284 GCA_050747225.1 Pyrinomonadaceae bacterium | reverse complement strand
GGCAGAAACACAACACTCGGGCTAATCATTGCCCTTTCGACTCTTGCCGCAGGTTGCGCAACGCAGCCTGTTAACAACAGCAACTCCATAGCCGCAGGAAGTCCTTCACTATCGTCTTCGGCATCGCCCGGGGCAGTTACTAAAGCTGCTCCGGTCACTTTACCGGTGTTGGACGCGTTGTTTTCGGATGAGGCGTTCAACGCCAAATTGAAATCAACGCTTGCACTCACGGATGATCAGCTGGGCGCACTAAAGAAAATCGCCGGCGATGAGGTAGCGAGGCTCCGGCAATCAAACGTCGAAGAACAAAGCGCAGGGCAGTTACTTCAGGCCGAAGCGGCGCGTGAGCGCGCTGCTGAGGCGATCCGAGGTGCGGTAGGTCCGGAAAAAGCCGCGGATCTATTTGCACTCGCAAACGACTATTGGGTCACGGGGAATCAGGGAGCTGAAAGCAAGGACGCTACAAGGGAAGTTCGCCCGGATACACTCCCGACGGTTCCAAACTCTGTACCGATAGACACGCGGGTGGTTGTCAACATTCCGGCTTTCCGGATGGATGTTTTCAAAGACGGCTCACTCGTCAAGTCATACAAGGTCGGCATTGGTTATCCGGAGTTTCCCTTACCGACTGGGGTCAGGAAAGCGCAAACAATCATTTTCAACCCTACCTGGACGCCGCCGGACGAACCCTGGGTCGCGAAGATGAAGAACGTCAGCGTCGGCGAGAAGGTAGCGGCCGGCAGCAAATTGAATCCGCTGGGACCGATCAAGATTCCCATTGGTGGACCGTCGCTTATCCATGGCGGAAAGCCACTCGCAAAAATCGGGACCTTTGCTTCGCATGGCTGTGTTGGTCTGACTAACGCACAGGTACAAGACTTTGCGAAAGTGCTCGCAGCTGCCGCCGGTTCGGAGCTTTCTGACAAGACGATACAGTCGTATTTAAAGGACAGGACTCAAACCCACCCGGTCAAACTCAAACAGCCCGTACCGGTCGAATTACGTTATGAAACGATCGTTCTCGAGGATGGAAAGCTACACATCTATCGCGACGTCTATGATCAGGGTACAAACACGGAAGAAAACTTGCGCGCCGTTCTGGAGGCCAATGGCATCAAGTTCGAAGAACTGGGTGAAGCAGAAAGAGCGCAGATTTTGGAGGCGCTCAACGCAATGTCGCTCCATCGGGTAAAGGCAAATGCAAGCAGTAAGGCAGACAGTAAGTCTACTAATTTTGCCGTGCCGTCTCCTTCACCCACAACCGCGAGCGACAAAAAGGATAAAGTGGCGGCCAGAAAGCCCATAACCAAAAACCAAAAGGAAGTTGTTATTGAGTTGGCAGCGCTGAAGGGTAGAGGCTATCCAGCCGCAATAAATTTAGATACTGGCGGCGGAAAACCCGCGGCGGTGGCGGCGCTCGCGAAGCCCACTCCGTGAATAACGAGCGGCGCAGCCGCTTATCGAACTGCACGACAAATGCCAAGCGGCTTTGCCGCCCTCCGTGCGGAAAGGCTATGCCTTTCCGTCAAGTCGCAAAACCAATCTGAGGCTGCGCCTCAACTCAAGAAGGCGCAGCCTTTCCTCATATTTCACTCGCCGGAAAGCCGTAGGCTTCCCGCACGGAAGGCGGCACGCCGCTTTGGCCAAGACGCGATGTTAGACTCGTAGTCAGTTCCTATTCTCTTACCCCTTTTTGCGAGATTTGGTCTTCTGAAGTCTCTTCGTTCCCTTCCCTGCGCTTCCATGTCTTACGCGATAAGAGACCATAACCGTGCCGTTCTTGAAAGGTTTGCAGTCGATTAGTTCCAGATCGATCTGGTGATTCATCTCGTGAAAAAGCGGTATACCCGAACCCAGCAAGACGGGATGAATGTTGAAGCCGATCTCGTCAATCAGGTCTGCCTCGAAGAGCGATTTCGCCAACAGCCCGCCACCCATCACGCAGATATCTTTGCCTTCCTGGCTCTTCAACTTGCGCACAAAGTCTGCGGCATCATCGGAAATAATCTCAAGGTTCTTGACCTTCTTCCCGGCAGTTTGCTTCAGCGTCCGTGAGAAGACGTAAGTCTTCATTCCCATATAAGGATTCCCGCCGCCTCCACCCATCCGCAGCGCCACCTCGTAAGTCTTGCGCCCCATCACGATCGTGTCGATGGTCTTCCAATAGTCCTTCATAACCGACGCCGCTTCTTTGCTCCACCTCAGCCAATCAACCGAGTCGTCTTTGCGAGCGAAATAGTTATCAAGGCTGTTGGCACCGCCAAATGTCACTTTTCGCATGGGTCTGCTTCCTTCCGGTGAGTTAACAGCGTCAACGTCGCGAACAACTTCAGGCTAACGTTACGCCACGCTCGCGGCTTCGCAAGAATCGAGTTCCGGAGCTTCTTCAATCGGGGCGCCGGCCTCGCCAAAGTAAGGCTTGCCATTCTCAATCGCCTCGAAGTATTCCTCGATGCGGTTCAGAATTTCGTCCACCGAGTGAGAATGGTAGAGGGAAGTGCGGAAGAGCGCCCCGCCTTGGAGGCCACGGGTAAACTGTCCGGCAAGTTGCTTCATGCGGTTTATCGCCGGTGTCTCGGGCATGTCTTGGCGCAGCAAATCGAAGTACTCGTGCAGGATTGCGCGTTTGTCTGCGAGCGTTGGCTCAAAGACTTCACGACCGTGCATCGTGTCTTCAATCTGCCGAAAGATCCATGGATTCGCCATGGCGCCGCGCCCGATCAAAACGCCGTCGCAACCAGTCTCACGAAAACGTTCGAACGCCTGCTCGATCGTCGTCACGTCACCACTGCCCGAAACCGGCACACTAACACTTTCCTTTATCTGCTTCACCAGATCCCAGTTCGCCAACCCACGATAACCCTGCTCTTTGGTGCGGCCGTGCAAGGCGATGTGCTCAACGCCGCAACCCTCGGCAAGTTTCGCCGTCTCAACAGCATTGATGGTGTGATCGTAGAAGCCGGCGCGAATCTTAATCGTCAGTGGGATAGTAATCGCGTTCTTGATCTCGGTAAGAATTGTCTCGAGTCGCTCGTGATCTTTCAGCAAGCCGGAGCCGCCGCCGTGCTTCACCACTTTCGGCGCCGGACAACCGCAGTTGATGTCGAGCATGTCGGCGCCAATTTCCTCAGCCATTTCCGCGGCCAGGCGCATGCGCTCCGGTTGACCGCCAAAGATCTGTACGGCAAACGGCCGTTCGTCTTCGTAAAACCGCATCTGACGTTTTGATTTAGGATTGCTGCGCGTCAGACCTTCAACGGAAATAAACTCGGAGACACTGAGACCCACACCGCCGCGTCGCTTCAAAAGACGGCGAAACGAAACGTCTGTCACACCCGCCATCGGTGAGAGAATTAATGGCGGATTGATTTCGACGTTGCGAATCTTGAAAGATTTAACTTCCGATGTCATCAGTCACTTTCCCCGTTGCATCCCCGGCTCAGGAACCGAGCCATCGGAGCGTCCTCATTCTCCAATGTCACCCTGTCTCCTGTCCAATCCTGCCGTTTGGCAAACGCCGGTTTTTCCTCTGCGGTGTGGCGATCGAAATAGTGCCACACCCGGAAAACTCCACCACTGGAATCCGGCTAGTCTTGGCAGGCCGATTTGACTAAAGGAGGAACGATCCATGTTTAGAGGTTTTTCGATCGCGACGACTCTGATTCTGCTGGTTGCCGCTACCACAGTTTCCTCGCAGGCGCAGTCTGGACGAGGTCGCCAGCTGCGCCTTCAAGGATTGCTGCGTGAAGAAGCAGCCGCACCAACGCCGCCGAACGTTCAGGAAGATCGGAGAATTGACTCGGGTTTTTCGAAACCTGCAGCCCTGGAAATTCGAAGAAACGGAGCTTTGATCTACAACGATGCCGCGTCTAACCAGAAAAAGGACGACGGCGAATATCATATGACTAAGGGCGACAAACGAGCTGGATGGATCCTGCTGGGCCTACTTGTGTTGGGCGGCATCGGGCAGATTGCTCAGGAGTAGACTCTTTCCAGTGATGGCCGGCTTCCAGATGTGAATCATGGTTTGATAGCTACCGGAGTTCCTACCGCTATTGCGTCAAACAGCTCGCGGATGTCTTCATTTTCCAATGCGATGCAGCCCCAGGTCCAATCGCTGCTCGAGCCATTTCCGTGAATGTAGATATCGCCGCCCAGGGCGGTGTTCTGCGGCGGCGTTGCCTTTCGTTTAATGGCCCTCAAGATTGCGTCATGTTGGGCGAGAGAGATCAGGCCATCGCGCAGCCCGCGCTCGGCGTCCTCAACATTTGGATAACTGATTCCCAGCGATAGGTAGAAAGCGCTCTTGTCGTTTTTAGTGAACACGTAAAACTCGCCCTCGGGAGTGGCGCGGTCGCCCTGCCGCTCTTTGGCCGGAACCGGATTGAGTCCCAGACCGACCTTGTAAGTCCGAACCAGAGCGCCATCTGAATACAGCTCCAGCCGGCGCTTACTCTTTAGAACCACTATGCGCGGATCCTTAAGCGGAAGTCTGAGGGTCGTTTTGGTCGAAGCCGTCTCGCGATCAGCGTCGAGTTTGTCAGCGCTGGTTGTTGGCGGTGATGTTGATTCCCGCGCCAAACTCGATTGCGAAACACACGCCAGGCTAGTAGCAGTTGTGAGAAGAACTATGAAAATTAGGACTTGCTTCATTACTAATCCTCGAGTTCATTTGACCCCCGTTTCAAGGAAACTGTTCCTGAAACGATCGTGATCAAAGCTCGTCTTCATCCTCCAAAGATGCCTCGCTCACTACCTCATACAACGTGCTTGCTTCTTTGCGCGAGGTCTGACGGGCGGTGGGTACGGCTAGAACTCGGACAGTCGTCAGGGTCTTGTGACGACGGATGCTGATCTCGTCGCCGACTTTTACCGCGTGTGACGATTTAGCTGTAGTTCCATTGAGGGAGACGCGGGCCGCGTCACAAAGTTTTTGCGCCACTGTGCGGCGACCACTTAACCGGCTCGCCTTGAGGAAAAGATCGAGACGCATGACTGAGTCAGGACGCAGGTGGCAGGAGCAGACGGCAGGAAGAAACTCCTCGTGCCTCCTGCTCCTGCCACCTGCTCCTGGCTTTACGGTCTCGGGAAGATTCCAAGTAGCTTGCCCTTTTTCTTCTTTCCACCGGGCCGCTCTCCGCCGCTTGGAATCCCGCTGTTGTCGGCTGTCTTTTCCGGAGTAATCTTCAAAATCGGATACACCGCATCAGCGTAGTTGGCCGAAATCTTTATGTAAGCTTCATCTCGCAAACCCTGCAAATAGTCTTCGCGAGCCTTGGTGCCCCGCTCCATCGTCATGGCCTCGCGCACCTGATTCTCATTAAAAGTTGCAGTGTTGGTCGCCGCTGTACGCGCATCAACCCGGAAGATTTGATAACCATCACCAAGTCGCAAAGGCTCACTTATACCGCCGACCGGCACGCTTTTCACTGAGTCTGCGATTTCTGTGCGCAAGTTTGGTACTTCAAAGGTGCCCACGTTCCCGCCGCTTTCAGGCGCGACGCGCACGCCGTTTTGCTCGCGCTCCGAATTTGCGGCGGCCACTTTGGCGAAGCCCGCGCCGGCTCGCAACTGCCTGACCAGTTCCTGCGCCCTGGCTTTAACCTCCGCTTCGTTTTTACCTGCAAAACTAAGATATATCTCGGAGATGGTCACGTTTTCAGGTTTGAAAAACTTGGCCTGATTATCCTGAAAGTACTTTTTCAGTTCGTCCATCGTCCAGCCGAAGAAGAGTTTGCGATCGACTTCCTGCTGAATCACAGTCTGTTTCATGAGCTCGGTGCGCATCGTCTGGCGAGTTTCTACCGGGTCTACGCCTTGCTCGCGCATTGCGATTTCAAGCTTTTCAATACTCGTGATGCCCTGGTCCTTCGCGACTTCGAGCATGCGCCTGTTAACTTCCGCCTCGACATCGCTCGCAAGATCGAGTTCCTTCCCCTTTTGCAGCAACAGCGCTTCGTTGACGAGCGTAGCAATCAGCTCAGGCTGACGTTTTGTTACCTCGGCGATGGCTTCCTGTTCTGGCATACGTGACTGCTTCAGTGCTTCGATGCGTTCGTTGGTTTCCCGTTTAAGCATCGAGAGCGTGATCACATCGTCATTGATTTGCGCGATCACTTCATCGACGACTTGAAGTTCGCCTTCCTGCGCGAAAGTTGCTGACGGCATCAGAGCCAGGATCGCAAATACAAAGGTGGTAGTTATTGCGAACGATATAAGTTTGGATTTCACAAAATGCTCCTTAAGGAAAGTAGACAGCAAACAGTAGACAGTAGTCAGTAGTCAGCCGGATCAAGCTTAACCTTTATTTGAACGAACGTCGCAATCATGACCAAATGCCTGTCGCCTGCTATTTACTGACTACTGACTACTGACTACTGACTACTGACTACTGACTACTGACTACCGACTCCTGTCTACTGTCTACTGTCTCCTGTCTCCTGTCTACTGTCTTTCCGATTCTAGTCTTCCAGCCTTAGTTCCATCAACACGCCACGAACCGTGTCCAACAAATTGTCCTGTTCTTCGTCGTTCAGGGCCAGTTTCAAGACGCCGGTTGGGGTAAACACCCTACCGGCACGTTCTTTTACAAATGCTCCCAATTTCTCGGGTGAGATGCGCGCTTTATCGCTAAATTTCAGCGCGACACCTTCGCTGGTTTTATCTATCGAAAGTACGGCCAGGTTCTCCGCCAATCGTCGCAGGAGTGCATAGCCAAAAAGTTGTTCGACAGACTCGGGAAGCCGGCCGTAACGATCCTGCGTCTCGTTGCGAATACTGGAGAGGGTTTCTTCATCTCGCGCAGAAGAAACGCGCTTATAAGTCCGCAGGCGCTGGCCCATGTCGTTGATGTATTCATCTGGTATGGCCACATCGACGCCGAGGTTGATCGTCACGCTCGTTTCATCTTCAACCGTTTCGCCGCGCAACTCTGCGACCGTGCGCTCGAGCATCTGCGTGTAGAGATCGAAACCCAACGCGTCCATGTGGCCTGACTGCTGACCACCTAGAAGATTGCCGGCGCCGCGCAGTTCAAGATCCAGCGCCGCGATGCGAAAGCCTGCGCCGAGGTCTGAAAACTCGCGAATCGCCGCCAAACGTCGCTTGGCTATCGGCGAGAGTTCCTGCTCGCCGGGAATCAGTAGATACGCATAAGCGCGGCGGTTTGAGCGGCCCACACGACCCCGCAGTTGATAAAGCTGAGAAAGACCATATTGATCGGCGCGGTTTATGATGATTGTGTTGGCGCGGGGGATGTCTATCCCGTTCTCAATGATGGTGGTCGCAACCAGAACATCATACTTATGCTCAATGAAATCGAGCATAACGCGTTCCATCTCCTTTTCGTTCATCTGCCCGTGGCCAACCACCATGCGCGCCTGAGGCACCAGGCGATGAACAAGGGCGGCAATCGTTTCGATGGTTTCAACGCGATTGTGGATGAAGAAGACCTGGCCCCCACGCCCCAACTCGAGTTCGATCGCCGACTTGATTACGTTTTCGGAAAACTGGACAACCTGAGTTTGAATTGCGAGTCGATCGCGAGGCGGCGTCTCAATCAACGACATGTCCCTGAGGCCGCTCAATGACATATTGAGCGTGCGGGGTATCGGCGTTGCCGAAAGTGTCAAAACGTCGACGCGCTTCTTCAGATGTTTCAATCTCTCTTTGTGGGCCACGCCAAAACGCTGTTCCTCATCAACCACAACGATGCCCAGCTCTTTGAAGCGAACATCTTTCGATAGCAGCCGGTGGGTTCCAATAACTACATCCACCTGGCCTGTCTCAAGTCGTTTGGCAACCTCTTTCTGTTCTTTCGCGGAACGGAAGCGTGACAACAATTCAATCTTTACGGGGAACGGCGCGAAGCGGCTGCGAAACGTGTCGTAGTGCTGATAAGCAAGCACTGTCGTCGGCGTCAGCACTGCTGCCTGTTTCCCTTCCATCACTGCTTTGAAAGCGGCGCGCATTGCTACCTCAGTCTTGCCGTAACCGACGTCGCCGCAAAGCAGCCGGTCCATCGGCGTCGGTTGTTCCATATCCTGCTTCACATCCTCGATAGCAGTTTCCTGATCCGGAGTAAGCACGTATTCGAAACCGTCTTCAAACTCGCGCTGCCAGGGCGTGTCCACCGCGAAGGCGTAACCGCCGACAAGTTTGCGTTCGGCATACAAACGCAGGAGCTCGTCCGCCATGTCCCGCATGGCGCGCTTGGCTTTGGCTTTGGTTTTCTGCCAGCCTAAACCGCCGAGTCGATCGAGTGTAGGCTGCTGTCCTTCGGCGCTTGAATAACGCTGCACCAGATCAAGGCGCTCAACCGGGACATAAAGCTTCGCGTCCTCAGCGTAGAAGAGGAGCATAAACTCGCTGCTACGCGTGCCGAGGTCGAGCGTTTGCAGTCCGCCAAAACGTCCTATGCCGTGGTCGATGTGAACTACAAAATCGCCCGCCTTCAGATCTCGAAAGTCCGACAGAAACGCCGCTGTCCTGGATTTACGTTTTCTGCCTTCTGCCTTCTGCCTACTGCCTTCTGCCCATGGCGTGGCGCCGCGTCGCTCCAGCGCCTGTGCCCCCGCCTCGTCAAACAAATCTGCTTCAACGTGCGTTAAGAGTCGCGCGCCTGGCATCTCAAAGCCGCTACTGAGGCGGCCCACTGTTACCAGCGTCTGCGCAGCGCCGATGGATCCCCCAGCCTCGATCGCTTCAACCGCTTCATTCCTCTGCTCGAGTAAAGAGAGTTGTGCGGCGATTTCATATTCCGCCAGAATTTCAGCGACTCGTTCCGCGACTCCCAGGCTGGGCATTACCAGAAGCGTTTTCGTATTTCCATCGCGAGCGTTAACTAAATCAGCGGCGAGGTCAGCCAGCCGGCCGTGATACTTGTGCACCGATTGTGTTTTCCATTCGACTTCCGGCGCGGGCCCAACCACCGGAAAAAGAAATAACGGTTCGCGCACGGTTCGGGTGCGACCAAGCTGGACGTTCGGTGCTTCCGCATCGAGCGCGACAGACTGATCAAGCTCAGCCGCCGCGCGCCCCAGGACCCGAAGTTCGACCCTCTGTTTTGAATCTAACTTCGCCCGGAGTTCCTCAACCGAAAGGTACAGTTCGTGGGGCTCGACAGCGATATCGTCAACTGCATCTGTCTCAGCGTAACGGTCGGCAAGAGTTTGAAAGACTTCGCTCAGATGCGTTTCTACCGATGATGGCTCATCGATGACGAGGACAGCGTCTTTCAGATAATCAAAAACGCTGCCGCCTCTTTCCTTAACGATAGGCATCAACCATTCCCAGCCGGGAAAGCTTTCTCGCTCATCAGCAAAGACGGTGCGATCGCGCAACGCCCGCGCATAACGAGCGTCACTCCAGCGCCGTCGCGCAGCCTCGGCCCAAACGCCGAAGTCCTCGCCGCGGACTACCACTTCCCGCATCGGCACAATTTCCACCTCGCTCAACTGACTGGTGGAAAGTTGCGTCTCCGGATCGAAGCCGCGGATTGAGTCGATCTCGTCACCGAAAAATTCGATGCGCACCGGTCGCTCCTGCCCCGGCGACCACACGTCGATAATGCCGCCACGCATAGAGAACTCGCCAACAGCGCCTATCGGATCCTCGCGCACATAACCTGCCGCAACGAGTTTGTAGACTAAATCTTCCGGTGATTGATTATCGTTTTTGGCAAGGACAACGCCCGCATCCCTGATTTCATCGGGCTTCACAGTCCGACGTGCTAAGGCCCGCGCGGTAAGCAGAACAAAATCCTGCGAGTGGCGCGCCAGCCGCCAAAGAGTCAGCGCTCTCTGTTCGAGAGTCTCCGGATGGGGTGACGAGCCGGCGTAAGGATCACTTTCCGAGGAAGGCAGAATAAGCACTTCGTCTTCGCAGGTTTGTTTGCCGGCCAGCGCGCAATACCAGAAACGCAAGTCACTTTCCCACGGTTCAAGATCGCGGTTTGATTGGGTGACGATGGCGAAGAGTTTGCCCGTTTCGCGTTGCAATGCCGCCAAAGCCAACGCGCGCGCAGATCCGGCGACCAGTCCACTGATCGAAACAACCCGTGCGCCGCGATTGATCTCGTCGACTACGCGGTTGAACTCGGGCGTTTCAGTTACGCGCTGTAGCGCGCTTTGTAATGGGTTGGTTGTCTGAATCGTACTGCTCATAAAACACGACCGGTGACGGACGACCGGTGACTGCTTCCTGCCTTCTGCCTACTGTTTTCTCATCCGTTCGATAATCCCACTTGTCGACGCGCCTGCAACGAAAGGTAAGCTCACAACGCGGCCACCCTCAGCTTCCACTTCTTCACGTCCGTGAATTTCGGCGAGTCCATAGTCGCCACCTTTTACAAGAACGTCGGGTAACAGCAGGGCGATTAACGATCGCGGCGAGACGTCATCGAAAATGGTGACGTAGTTAACTGTTCGTAATGCAGCAAGTATTTCCGCGCGTTCGTTTTCGTTGATAACCGGCCGGCCGTCGCCTTTCAACTCACGCACTGTTCGATCGCTGTTAACCGCAACGACTAACGCATCACCCAACGACCGGGCGGCGGCGAGATAGCGCACGTGGCCAACGTGCAGCAGATCAAAAACACCGTTAGTAAAAACGAGAGTTTTGCCCTCGGCGCGCATAGTTTGGCGCAAACCGAGCAGTTCATCCTGGCTCAGAATTTTTTCGATCATTGATAGACAACAATCTAGCATGAGGCGCTTCTTTAGCTAAATCAGAGCGGTGGCAAGCGAACTCTATGGAGTGCGCGGTGGCAATCCCGACGAGTCGGGAGACACCGCTTTGGATCTGTAATCAAGAGCCAAAGCGCCGTCGCCGCTTCGCTCTGCCGGCGCACTCCAAAGGCGGGCTTGCCCCCGCTCTTGCTTGGCTTTACGATGCTCCTCATGTCCGCCCCATTCATCGAAGAGAACGATCAGACGCAAGCGCGCCGGGAACACCTGGATGCTTTGCGGCTTTTAGTAGGAAACGCTTATCCGAACAAGTTTGAACGCAGTCACGTGGTTGACCCGCAAAGCGAAGATACGATCACGAGCGTGGTGGGAAAATATCGCTCGTTTCAACCGGAAGTGCGCGAGGGCGAACGTCCGAAGCCGGAACCAATCGAGCTCGCCAACCAACAACTGAACAAGATCACAGTTCGCGTGGCCGGACGTATTGCCTCGCCCCCACGCGTGATGGGCAAGGCTGCGTTTGTGCATTTGTCTGACGGTGTTGCACGCCTGCAGATTTATGTGAAGCGAGCGGACGTAATGGGTGTAAGCAACGACGC
>JBOGOP010000183.1:0-11296 GCA_050747225.1 Pyrinomonadaceae bacterium | reverse complement strand
CGCATAGCCGTCTGACTCGCTGACCTCAAAAGACAAGTCGCCTTCTTCGATCCAGGTTCCTTCTTTATTGATTCGCAGGATCGCATCTTTGTTTGCGACCTGTTTCATCATTACTATGATCTTCATTCTGATACCTGCGAGACCATCTGCTTCGGTCTTTGGTCTTGGGTCTTTGGCCTTTAGTCTTTGATTCGGGTCTCGTTAACTGGAACGTGGTTGATCCGACAGAGGTCAAAGACCAAAGTCCAAAGATCCAAGACCATTTATTCATTCATCATACCGCTTGAAAAGCAACGCCGCGTTCGTTCCCCCAAACCCGAAACTGTTTGAAAGCGCGTATTCGACTTCCGCTTCACGCGGTTGGTTTGGTACATAGTCAAGGTCGCAATCCGGATCGGGGTTTACGTAGTTGATAGTCGGCGGCAAGACCTTACGATGGAGACTGAGCACGGAGAACACTCCCTCGATTCCGCCGGCAGCGCCGAGCAGGTGGCCGGTCATCGACTTTGTCGAGCTGACCGCAAGCTTGTAGGCGTGGGCGCCAAACGTCTGTCTAATCGCAAGCGTCTCAAACTTGTCGTTGTAGGGAGTCGAAGTTCCGTGCGCGTTGATATAGCCGATTTGTTCCGGTTGAATGCCGGCGTCACGAATTGTTTTCTGCATGACGCGAATCGCACCCGAGCCGGTTTCGTCGGGCATGGTCAGATGAAACGCATCGGCAGTCATACCATAACCGACCAGCTCCGCATAAATCCGGGCGCCGCGGCGCTTCGCCATTTCCAGCTCTTCCAGTATCAGGATGCCGGCGCCTTCACCGATCACGAAACCATCGCGGTCGCGTTCAAACGGCCGGGAGGCGTGTTGCGGATCGTCGTTGCGAGTCGAGAGCGCTCGCATCGACGCGAAGCCGGCCACACTCATCGGTGTGATGGCAGACTCGGCGCCGCCGCAGATCATTATGTCGGCATCGCCGCGCTGGATGATCTTGAAACTGTCGCCGATAGCGTGTGCGCCCGCGGAACAGGCGGTGGCCGTGGCTGAATTAGGACCCTTTGCTCCGTAGCGGATTGAGACCTGGCCCGCGGCCAGATTTACAATCGCCGAAACAATAAAGAAAGGCGAAACCCGGTCCGGGCCATCGTTCAGAAGTTTCGAGTGTTCGCGTTCAATCGCCCAGAAATCGCCGATGCCGCTACTAATGTACGTGCCGGCATTCTCGGCCAGCTCGGCGGGAAACTTTCCCTCCTCCGTAAGCTGGAGCCCGCTATCAGCCATCGCTTCAGTGGCGGCCGCGATGGCGTAATGAATAAAGGCGCCCATCTTGCGCGCCTCTTTCTTGGGGATGAAATTAAGCGGATCGAAGTCCTTAACTTCGGCGGCAAACTTGACCGAGAACTTTTCCGTGTCAAATTTCTGAATAGGACCCACGCCGTTACGGCCGCTCATTAGCGACGCCCAGGTCGTTTCAACTGTATTGCCAACCGGTGTTATCAGGCCCAACCCTGTAACAACTACACGTCGTGCCAAATCAAAGCTCCTTGAAGAAATGCGACCGACGATCGGCGACAGACGACCGATGTCGAACCCATCACTGACCGATAACGGATCTACGCTCGTTAGAGGCCAACGGTCGCCCGTCGTCCGTCTTCGGTCATCCCTAACCTACTTCTTATGTTGGTCGATGTAGTTGTAGGCATCGCGGACGCTCTGGATTTTTTCCGCGTCTTCGTCAGGAATCTCGATGCCGAATTCCTCTTCAAAACGCATAACAAGCTCAACTGTATCCAAAGAGTCTGCACCCAGGTCGTCGATGAACCGGGCGTTGGGGGTAACCTCATTTTCATCCACACCTAATTCGTCGACGATGATTTGTTTGACCTTACTCTCGATTTCTGGATCGGGCATTTCGTTTTGCTCCTCTGTGATAAAAGATCGATAACAACCTCCTGGTAACGCAAACTGTTAGTTTGCGTGTCGCACCTGAGGCGACTGCGCGCAAACTAACAGTTTGCGTTACAACTGACCAGCCGTCATGAAACACCGAGATTCGCGGCAGCACTCTTCAGGCTGGCAGTGTCCTCGACATTAAGACACTTTACTTCACGACTTATCTGCCGCATCAAACCGGTTAGGACCTTTCCTGGGCCGACTTCTACGAAGGTATCAACACCTTCCTTAATCAACAACTCTATCGACTCCATCCAGCGTACCGGTGATGAAACCTGTCTAACAAGTGCGTCTCGCGCATCGGCGCCGTTGCGAATGATCGCAGCATCAACGTTCGTTACGAGCGGCACCGCCAGATTACTAAAATTTAAGCCGTCAAGATCGGAAGCCAACCGTTCCTGTGCCGGCATCATTAACGCTGAATGAAACGGCGCACTCACGTTTAACTTCAAAACTCGTTTCGCCCCGCCGTTTCGCAACAACTCACTAGCCCGGTCAACTGCTTCGGTGTTTCCCGCAATAACTACCTGGCTTCCGGAGTTAATATTGGCCGGGGCGCACACCTGGCCTTGCTCGGCTTCGGCGCAAGCCTTTTCAATGTCTTTTAAGTCCGCGCCAATCACTGCAGCCATTGCGCCAGTTCCGACCGGAACAGCCTCTTGCATGTAACGCCCACGCGCCCTGACCGTTTGCGCCGCATCACCAGCTGTCAGGGAGCGAGCCGCAAACAGCGCTGAATATTCCCCCAGGCTATGTCCCGCGACGAAATCGGGCTGCGGAAACCCTTCCGCTTCCATTGTACGAATCGCCGCAGCGGAAACCGCGAATATCGCCGGCTGCGTATTCTCGGTCAGCTGCAAATCCTCCGGAGTTCCTTCAAAGCACAGCCGCGAAACGGAAAAGTGAAGGGCATCATTAAGTTCTTCAAAGAGCTGCTCGGCCTCTGGAAAATTGTCTGACAGATCCTTTCCCATCCCAGGATGTTGTGAACCTTGCCCGGGGAAAATGTACGCGAGTGACATAAAAGTAAATCGTAAATAGTAAATCGTAAATAGTTAAAACTTACGTAGGCTCTCCAGATCGCTGAATGGTTTCGCCGTGAAGGCCACGACTATTTACTATTCACGATTTACTATTCACTGTCTTTTCCTACCAGCGTACCAGCACACCACCCCAGGTCACGCCACCGCCGAATGAAGCCATTAGCACCAGATCGCCCTGACTAATCCGTCCGGATTCCACGCATTCATCGAGAGCGATAGGAATCGAAGCAGACGAGGTATTACCGTGCATTGCGATGTTTGAATAAACGCGCTCACTTTCGACGTTAAGCTTGTTCGCCACGCCATCCGTGATCCTCTGGTTGGCCTGGTGCGGAATGAAGACGTTGACGTCAGCCGCACTCAAGCCGGCTTCTTCCAATACTTCGCGCGAAATGTCAGTCATCGACCGCACCGCCACTTTGAAGAGTTCATTACCCTTCATTTTGAAAAAGTGATCTCCGGCAGCCAGCGTCGCGGCGGTCGCGGGTCGTCGTGTACCGCCACCGGGCGAATATAGTTGCTCCTCATACCTTCCGTCTGACTTTATCCGAGCGGCCAGAATTCCGCGATCTCCCTCGACGGGTCCCAGAACGGCGGCGCCTGCTCCGTCACCAAATAGCACGCAGGTATTGCGATCGGTATAGTCAACGTACTGCGTAAGAATCTCGGCTCCAATCACCAGCGCGTATTTAGATTGGCCTGTGCGGACCATCGTGTCCGCCAGCGTTAAGCCATAAAGAAAGCCGGAGCAGGCTGCAACAACATCCATAGCCGCAGCTTTATGGGCTCCCAATTCCGCCTGAATGATGCAACCGGTCGACGGAAGAATCTGATCGGGACTGACGGTAGCGCACAGGATCAGATCAATATCCGCAGCCTGCAAGCCGGCGCGTTCAATAGCCTGTCGCCCGGCCAGAACGGCAAACTGGGAAGTATACTCACCCGGTCCAGCCTTGCGCCGTTGCTTAATCCCGGTGCGACTGGTTATCCAATCGTCGGAGGTCTCGACCATCTTTTCCAGCTCGGCGTTCGTAAGAATGCCTTCCGGATAGGAATGCCCGGTACCCAGAATCCCCGCACGAATTTGTCCCATCAAATCCTCGATTGCTTATTTGCGGTCGGTAATACTATCCACTAGCCCGCGGAAAACCAAGCAGGTAACCTAAACTGTTAGTTTGCGCCCGTCGCTCACGCCCCTGCCGGACTTAATCGTCAGGCACTCCGCAAACTAACTACAGGATGCAGCGCGTTAGTTTCCGCGATTCCCTTTTCGATTCGTTCACCGGCACGGTTTTCAGAAAACTCCTTAACGCTGCGTATTGCGTTTCGAATAGCGCGAGCGTTGGAGCTTCCGTGGCCAATCACCACAATCTTTCGCACGCCAAGAAGGGGTGCGCCACCGTGTTCGGAATAGTCAAGCCGCTTCTTAATATTGCGAAACGCCGGCTTCGCGAGCATCGCCCCAGCCTTGGTCACCGCCGACGCAGAAAGCTGCCTCTTGATCATTGAGAGCATTGCGTCAGTTAATCCTTCAGAGAGCTTGAGCATGACGTTTCCCGTAAAGCCATCAGTCACGATCACATCGACTCCACCGGAAAACACGTCGCGTCCTTCAACGTTTCCCATGAAATTAAGGCTCGTCATCTCGCGGAGCAACGGGAACGCTTCTTTGGTCAAGTCGTTTCCTTTAGCTTCTTCCTCACCGATGCTCATTAGGCCAACAACCGGACCAACAGTGCCGAGAACTGCGCGCGAATAAGCGTCGCCCATGATAGCAAACTGCACCAGGTGATGAGGTTTGCACTCAGAGTTAGCACCGACGTCCAACAGGAGCGTCGGCTTGTCTGACTTTGTTGGGA
The DNA here is from genome assembly GCA_050747225.1 of Pyrinomonadaceae bacterium. Classification (GTDB taxonomy): domain Bacteria; phylum Acidobacteriota; class Blastocatellia; order Pyrinomonadales; family Pyrinomonadaceae; genus PSRF01. The sequence goes on along the minus strand of JBOGOP010000183.1, from coordinate 6,447 downwards.
TAAGCGCGGCAAGCGCCGGACGATCGACACCAGGCAACATTCCAATGACCATCTTCGCAGTGGCCATGGCGGCGCCTGTGTTACCCGCCGAAACAAAGCCGTCAGCTTTTCCGTCAGTCACCAGGCGCGTGCCGATTCTCAAGGAGCTCTTCTTCTTGCGTCGCACCGACGTCATCACCGGCTCGCCCATGCCAATGACCTCGGCAGCTTCAACCAGTTCAATTCCCCGATCGCCGTCGCCCCGCCAACCGCAGCGTTTCAATTCCGGTACGAGCTTCTCGGGTTGGCCGACTAAAATTACCCGGACGCCGAAATCACGAGCAGCGGCCAACGCTCCGTCAATCTCTGCGTGCGGCGCGTGGTCGCTACCCATCGCGTCGAGAACGACTTTTCCCGTAAGACGGGCTTCATCCTTCGACTGAGTTCGCACAGACGATACTCTGGATCAGGTTAAGTTTGTTCTACACGTACAACTTGCCGGTCTTTGTAGTAGCCACACTTCGGGCAGACGCGGTGTTGTAGGCGAGGCTCCTGGCAATTTGGGCAGAGGCTTGTCTGCGGCACGCGCAGAGCATCATGTGCGCGGCGTTTGCCGCGGCGAGCTTTTGAATGTCGTCGCTTAGGATTTGGCATAATTACTCCAATTGGTGAATAGTGAATAGTAAATCGTGAATAGTAAGAACTGCCTTTTACGATTTACGATTTACGATTCACTATTTACTAGTCATTAGTTTCTTCAGTCCCGCCCAGCGGGGGTCAATTTCCTGCGTTTCGCACTCGCAGTCGACCGAATTCCTGTCAACGCCGCAGACGGGGCACATTCCTTTGCAGCTTTCATCGCAAAGAACATGATCGGGCACGGCCAGCAATAACTCTTCCTTTACTAGCCCGTCGATATCAATCGCGTCTCCGTCAAACACCGAAAGATCCAGATCTTCTTCGGTGAGCTCAATGGCCTGCTGCGCCCTGTAATCCTCTGCCGTCACATATTCCAGGTTGAAATGCGAATCGATCGGCAGCTCGACTAATTTCAGACATCGATCACATTCAACCTGCGCTAGCGCCGTAACCTGCCCGCTGAGGTGAACTCGAGCGCCCTGCTGCCGAATCTTCCCGGACACGGTTGGGGCCTTAAGCAGCCTCACGCGGTCGTCTTCCAGAACGAGCTCGTCCGGCGCATAGCTATGGGCAAACGCGCCCTTTCCGCCTTCCAGACTTGCAAGCTCAATCCGCATCGACTACACCCTATTGCGAATAGCACATTTTAGCGGCTGAAACGCAAAAGGACATTATAACTGTGACCGCCGGAGTGTCAACGAGAGGGGCAGCAAGCAATTGTCGCATAGACTTCAGTTTGTCGCCCGACACCCCAAACACTTTCAAAATTATCGACAAGCTAAAGCTCTGAACAAGTCCAACAGGCTCAGGTAGAGGCGACTCCTTGGAGTGCGGCGACCTGTCGCCGCTTTGGCCAGTCGCGACGTGTCGCGACCATTGTTGCTTTGAAACATTCGAAGAATAGGGCGCCAAGCCGCCATGGGCCAAAGCGGCGACAGGTCGCCGCACTCCAAGGAGTTGACGCAAGCTTGATCAGAGTTTCCTAAAGCTTATCGGACAATTTAGCTACCGTCGTTGTAGGCTGAACTACAAGCGTTAAGCGCGTCTTGTCGTAACGCTTCAGCCAGACGGCGATCGCCGCCGGTGATGAGTCTTCTGGCATTCGCTGCGGACAAGCGAAAGAGTGGAGCGGCTACGGAATCACCCGATCTAGTTTGCTTGCGTCTTGCTGCGCTGGAGCTGCGAATAACAGTTCCGGCGCCCGCTTTTTGGAAATATTCTTCGGCGATTTTTCTGTGTCCACCTCGCTCGGAAATCAACCCAAGCATGTAAAGCGCTTCGCCGTACTCTTCGTCCAGCTCCAGCGCCTTTCGCAAATGTCGGGCGGCCAGCCCGTCGCGGGACATTTGGTAGTAAAGACAACCGAGCGCGTAGTGAGCTTCCGGTGAAGCTTTGCTCGCCAGCGCCAACTTAAACTCCTGGAGCGCCTCGCGCCACTGAGCTTCCGCAATAAATAGCCGGCCAAGTCCATAATGGGCGGCAAACGTCGAGCCGCCGAGCCGCGTGGCGCTACTTAACAACTCCCTGGCCCGCTCGACATCGCCTTCGTCGGCGCAGGTTAAGCCAAGCAAAAGCGACACGCGACGGTCACGCGGTGACAACTCGTAAGCCCTGGCCAGAAAGGTCCGGGCGCGATGGGTCTTGCCGGTCTTAAAGAAATACTCGCCGACAAAATAGAGGAGCGCGGCATTGTCGCCCGCCATCTCAGCGGCGCGTTCAAGAGAACGAATGCCACGCTTCGGTTGGTCGTCGTCAATAAACAAGAACCCTTCATTGATGCACTGCTCGAAAGCTGCGGCTTCCTTTCCGTGGTAAGTGGCGAGAATTTGTAAACGCAATTCCTCGCGACGCTCGGTCTCGAGTTGCTCTTCAGCATCTTTCTGACAGCGGTCAAGCCATAACCGTTCGAGCTTGTCTCCTTCGATCATGCCGTCGTCAGTCAAGAGACCGACGAGCGCTTTAACAAGTGCGCGATCGAAATGTGCGTTCTGTGCCTGTCGCAAGAGGAGATCGAGCCCGCGCTCCAGCTTCTCGGTCAGCCGCCCCAGCCGGTTTTCCAACGCCGAAATTCTCTCGAGCAGGTGTTCTTCGCTTGTGACACCGGAGTCCAAGCCCTCATAACGAGCGGACGCCGGCTCGACTACGATCATCAGCCTGGTACCGCACCGGGCGCAAAACTCCTGGCCCAGCGGATTCGCCGCCAAACACTTCTGACAGTAATGAGCTATTTGGGACATGAAAACAGTAGACAGTAGTCAGTAAACAGTAGTCAGTAAACAGTAGTCAGTAAACAGTAGTCAGTAAACAGTAGTCAGTAAACAGTAGTCAGTAATCCGGTGTTTTAGAACTCAGCACTCAGCACTCAGTACTCAGTACTGATTCTCAGTACTCATAAAAGCCGCGGCCGGTCTTTTTTCCCAGCCAGCCGGCGTCCACATATTTTTTCAACAAAGGACAAGCGCGATACTTCGGGTCGCCCAGGCCATCGTATAACACATTAAGTATGGCCAAACATACGTCGAGACCGATGAAGTCTGCCAGTTGCAATGGGCCCATCGGGTGGTTCATTCCCAGTTTCATGATGCCATCGATGCTCTCGCGCGTGGCGACGCCTTCATGCAACGTGAAGATCGCTTCGTTAATCATAGGCAGCAAGACGCGATTGGAAACGAAGCCAGGTGAATCATTGCAGTCAAGCGCCGTCTTGCCAAGCTTTTCTGTCAAACCCCGCACCCGTTCGTATGTGTCGTTGGAGGTTGCAATGCCGCGGATTACTTCTACCAGCTTCATCACCGGCACCGGGTTCATAAAGTGCATGCCGATCACTTTGTCTGGCCGGCCGGTTGCGGCGCCTAGACGAGTGATTGAGATCGACGAGGTGTTGGAGGCCAGTATTGCTTCAGGCGGCGTGATTCTGTCCAGCGCACTGAAGAGTTCAGTCTTTACCGCGAGGTCCTCAGTAACGGCTTCAATAACGAATGAAGCGTCTTTCAAGGCGACTAATTCCGTGGTGCTTTTGATGCGGCCGATAATTGACTGCTTCTCTTCCGCGCTCAGTCGTTCCTTGTCAACGTCTCGTTGCAGGCTCTTGTCGACGGCCTGCAGCCCGCGTTGAAGGAATTCTTCCTTAACGTCGCGCATGATGACACTATAGCCGGCACGCGCCGCCACCTGCGCGATGCCGTTGCCCATTGTCCCTGCGCCGATGACCCCGATGGTCTCAGTCATAATCTATCCACAGATTTCGCAGATTCCACAGATTGGCAAGAGATCAAGAAAACTGTTTCTCTGCGTAATCTGTGTAATCTGCGGATAGCTATCTTTCAATCGCCATCGCCACCGCGTTGCCGCCGCCAAGGCATAACGAAATAACGCCGCGATGCGCATCCCGACGCTTCAATTCGTAAAGCATCGTCGTCAACAGCCGCGAACCCGATTGCCCTATCGCATGACCCAGCGCCACCGCACCGCCGTTAACATTCAGGCGATCCGGATCCAACCCCAGTTCCTTTGTAATCGCCACTGCCTGCACCGAAAACGCCTCGTTGAGTTCGATCAAATCAACATCAGCAAGCGACCATCCAGCCTTTCGCAATAGCTTCCGAATCGCTTCCACTGGCGCCATCATCACAAGTGCCGGCTCGACGCCAGAGGTTGCCTGCGCGACGATACGCGCCATGGGCTCAATGCCAAGTGCCTTCGCTTCGTCGCTCGACGTAACCACGACTGCCGAAGCTCCGTCATTGACGCCGGGCGCGTTTCCAGCGGTGACGGTGCCGCCCTCCTTCTGGAACGCCGGCTTCAACTTCCCGAGCGCCTCCTGTGAAGTGTCCTCGCGGACAGTTTCATCAGTATCGAAAACGACAGGCGGGCCTTTTCTTTGCGGAACCTCGACGGCCACTATTTCGTCCTTGAACTTCCCGGCTTTAATCGCAGCCGCCGCCTTGCGATGCGAGTTGAGCGCATACTCATCCTGCTCTGCTCGACTCACAGCGAATTTCTGGGAGACAACCTCGCCCGTGCAACCCATGTGGTAGTCGTTGTACGCGTCCCAAAGCCCGTCATTAATCATCGAGTCGACGAGCACGCCATTTCCCAGGCGGTAACCTTCGCGCGCTTTCGGAATCAGGTAAGGCGCGTTGGACATCGACTCCATTCCGCCCGCGACTACGATATCGGTGTCGCCGAGTTGAATTCCCTGCGCCGCCATCATTACGGCTTTAAGGCCGGACCCGCAGACCTTGTTGACCGTCACCGCTGAAACCGCAGGCAACAATCCGCCGCGCAGTGCGGCCTGACGCGCAGGGTTTTGGCCCAGGCCCGCCTGAATAACACAGCCCATGATCACTTCGTCAACATCTTCCGGCGCTACGCCTGCGCGTCTAACGCTTTCGCGCACGACAATCGCGCCCAGATCGGTCGCCGCAAACCCTTTTAGCGAACCAAGGAATTTTCCGACCGGCGTTCTTACCGCACTTATAATTACTGCATCACGAGTTTCACTCATCAATAACTCCGCGCACATCCAGAAAAATAGTTGCTGTTTACGATTACTCTTTACCCGTTAGGGTGTCAAGAAGACCTATGTAATGCCAACTATTAGTTTTAGACGGAGTCCGACAAACTGCGTTTCAAAGTAATACCAGAACATTGATCCACTAGATTACACGAACTAACACGAAGTCTTGTTAGTGTCAGTTCGTGTAATTTAGTGGATCGTCTCTTCAAATTGAAATGCCCAGCGAGCGAATGTTAGACTCAACCGCTATTCAACCTTCTAATCAACAATCCGGTTACTAACACATGCAAGCACTAATTCTTGCCGGCGGGAAAGGCACACGGCTCCGCCCGCTTACCGTCTACACACCCAAGCCGATCGTGCCGATTTGCAATCGGCCTTTTTTGCTCTATCAGATCGACACCTTGCGCCGCGCGGGAATCACCGACATCACGCTGTCGCTTTCTTATCAGCCAAACAAGATCGAGCAACTACTGGGCGACGGCTCCGACCATGGCGTTAAGCTGAAGTACACCGTCGAACCGCAGCCGATGGGTACCGCGGGCGCTTACAAGTACGCGGAAGAACTAATTCGCGAGCCGACGGTAGTTTTCAACGGCGATATCCTGACTGATCTGGATCTCAAGACTGTCATTCGTGAACACACTGAACGAAAGGCGACAGCAACGATCGTCCTGACGCCCGTCGACAATCCATCTGCTTACGGTCTGGTGGAAACTGAAAGCGACGGCCGCATTCGCAGGTTCCTCGAAAAACCGAAGCCGGAGGAGGTCACTTGCAATACCATCAACGCCGGCACCTACATCCTTGAGCCGCGGGTACTCGATCTGATTCCGTCAGGCGAGAACCATTCTTTCGAGTACGGCCTGTTCCCTGGGTTGCTGAAGCGAAACGAAGCCTTCTTCGCTCATGTTCCTGCGCGCACTTACTGGATCGATATTGGCACGCCCGAACGATATCTGCGTGTGCATCAGGATCTACTTGCCAATCGCGTGGGCCGGATTCATCTTAAAGATCGCCGCGGTGAATTTGATTCCGCCACTGCCGCGGAAGTTGACGAAACTTCGATCATCGGCGACGACTGCCAAATCAAGCCGGGGGCGCAAATCATCAACTCCGTGCTGGGCCAGGGTTGTTTTCTTGAAGAACGGGCGCGAGTTGAGAACTCAGTCATCTGGCCCCACACGCGCGTCGGCACGGCAGCGGTAGTTTCCAATGCAATCGTAGGGCGTGGTTGTCATATCGGACGCTCTGCTGTGGTTGGGCCCGGGTCTGTTCTTGGAGACAAGACATCACTAACTGACTACACC
>JBOGOP010000182.1:0-11367 GCA_050747225.1 Pyrinomonadaceae bacterium | reverse complement strand
ATGCCGATCAATGCCGTAGTAGTTAATCACCGAATTATTTTTGCTGCTAATGGATACGCCAATGAAAGGCCCACTAGAACTCTCATCCCCACTCGATGAGAAACCCGCCGAGCCAATACCAAGCGTTGGCAATACGGGAGGCGCCATAACTTGTTCTACTGATTTGAGTTGCGGGTCATTCGTGGGAGGGCGAACATTCCCCGCAAACAACATAATGGAACGCTGAAAGTCCGCTAGTTGAGATGAACGCGGTCGAACCAAACTCCATTCCCCGGAATCGGAAAGCAGATTACGTGCGGCAGATGGACGTAGTACCTGAATTTTTCTTGTGCCGACCGGTACGCCTTGGAGAAGCTGATCGATAGAAGTCGGTAGAGCCTGATCTGCCCTTAAGCCTTTTTGTGTGACTTGATACGAATAGTACATACGAATCGCGTCTGCTACTTCTTCGCCGCGAAAGATTGTTTCTATCTCACGTTCGCGCTGCGCTTGCTGACGAATGTTGGGAGCAGCGGCGAGGGCAAAGAGGGCCAGCACGGTCATCAGCGCAAGTAGGGCCACAAGCGTATATCCTCCCTCGGAATGTCGCTCCAGGCAATTCCAGGAGGTAATTGACGGCCTCGGCCACAAGTATGGCCTTGCCCACATCTTGTGGTGTGGTCTAAGTCTAAGGTTCATCATCTTCACTATCAACTTTTGGAGTCGGCCGCTGAAGCGGATTGCCTCTATCGCCCTGTGTGGTCATGCCGAGGCTGTGTTTGATCTTCAAATTGCTATCAACGACGACAACTTCTTTTTCTGAAATGCTGGTGACGCGGAACCTGCCGGCGAGAAGATCGCCACGCTGCACGTTCAGCGTCTCCTTGTTGCTCTTTTCCAGGAGAATTGCAGTGTCGATGTGGTGGGGACTGCCAAGGATTCCGATATAGCTGTAGTTGGGTTTTGGAGCTTCGGCCACGCTAAGCATTAACGTATTTGAATACAGTTTGCCGTCGGCGGATCGGAGCATCACCGAACGGCTACCTGGATTCGCAATGAGCGCTGCTGGAACCGTAGCCGTCAGCTGCTGTGGGCCTATATAACGAGTGGGTAATTCGTTGTTGTCGATGACGACTCGCAACTGCGGCGTTATTTTGTCGCCCGATATTTCCAACGTGAAGTCAGCTGTCCGGGCAAAGACATTCGCAGGCGATATGGTTGCCAGCAAGACTGGTGGTGTGGGAGTTGGTGTCGGCGTCGGCGTCACTGAAACCTTTGGGGGCGGCGGCGGAGGCTCATAGTAAACAAAAATGTTGCGTCCCGCTTCAGGCGCTGACGCAGGCTGGCGGTAGACTACCGGCAGCAGGTTATCCTGGCTGGGCGCATTTGGGTTAACGCCTGAAGGCGGCGCAACTGTAGATGTTAGGCCCCGATTCGCGACAGTAGAGTTGGGCTGGCCCGCGGGACGCACCGCACCCTTATTTGACCCACTTCCAAAGCCGAAAAATGTCCACCACAGGAACAGAAGAGCAACTATCCCCAGTGCTCCCGCGAGGATGAGTTTGTTCCGTTCAGTCGGATTTCGAATATCAGTTGCCTGCATGATAGTTCTTAATGAGCAGTCGTGTTTGTTGCGTCATCACTCGCGGCGCGCTGGAAGTATGTGGTCATTTCCAGCCGCAAGCTGACGGGAGAGACTCGGCCCCCAGTGGCTGGTTCACCCTCAGTTGGCAGCGAATTATTTGTCTCAGTCGACCGCTCCAATTCGACACTATTGATAATGATGAACTGGTTATCCGTTTCCAGGTCACGAACGAAGCGTCGCAGATTCTGATACTGACCTTCGACCGTCACGCTGATAGCGATGCCCGGATAAACACTCTGCCACTTCGTATTTGCTGATCGCGATCCGGTCGAACTAGTCTTCGAGTTGGAGGACTCGAGCGGTGTATAGGTAGGACCGGAGGTGTTTCGCAGCCCATTTTTGCGAATCAGAACGTTGAGGCTATCGTAGAGACCCATACGGCCACGATCGGGGACGAGCAAATGCTTGCTTTCGAACTCAATAAGACTTTGGTTGATGTTCTGAACTGAGGCCTCGGTGGTCTCGCCCCGTTGTACGACACTTTGCAGGTCGCGCAACTTCGCCTGGAGTAGGGATCGTTGCGCCTGCAGGCCGACGAGTTGAGAGTTAGCAGGTACCAGGAAATACAGATAACTGACAACTACAAGCAGCAGAATCAGGGCACTGCCAGCGAGGCCGATGACCTCAGCCGGACCGAAGATTCGCCTTTCGCGAGGGCCCAGATTTTTAAGGCTGCTTCGGATTCGTTCGCGCCTTGAGGGTTGAAGTGTTGGCGATTGCTCGCTCATCGGGCACCTCCCCTGGCGACTTCGTTTGTAATTGGCGATGTTGAAGCCACAGCGTCAACAGCGGACCCTGCCCTGGGCCGGTAGATGACGTACAACTCATACTCGGCCCCGGTTTCACCTCGCCCGCGCGACAAGGTCTGCGATCGCATTTCCGCGTGGAAGATGCCACCCCGATCCATGTCCCCGATCATGTCAGTTACCGTGGCTGGAGTTTTTGCTACCACTGTCAGTTCCAGCTCAGCCAGTGTCTCATCGCCCCGCGTGGTTACACCGCGCACAGCAATTCTCTTGACCCACACAACTCCCGGCAACGCCGACTCCAAGTCCGCAAACAGCCTTGACCAGGAGAAACGTTTCCGGTCGACAAGCGTGTGTGCTGCTCCGAGGGTTTGCAGTTGCTCCGCTGTTAGGGAATTCTTAACGGCGTCAGCTTGTTTCCGCAGGTCGAGCTCCTGTTGCTTCAGGTTATTAATGTCCCTCTGTACAGCAGCGGCCTGTGCGTTTGCCCGGCTCGTAGCTCGCACGATGAAAACGAGGCAAATGAGGGAAACCACAACAACCATACTTGTAACAGCCCACGGAAGTGAGCGGTTGCTGAAGGGTTTACTCGCAAGATTAAGCTTTGTAGGCATCAGTTCCGGGCAAAAAGTTACAAGAGAAGCATACACGCCTCGATAAATACGGCGCAACCAAGGTAGCCTGTGGCTCGTTTAGGCGCCAGGGAGTTTACACGCCACATCAAGCTCGGCGTTTCATTAACCAGAGCCTTTCTGTGAGGCAATGTCGATTGACTTGGTTGCTTAGGGCTTGCGCCTGGAAGGCAAGGGGCCTTCGGTTAACGCCAGGGACGGCCTATAAGCACAGATTCGATTTCTACCACTTCGTTTGGCCCGATAGAGTGCGGAATCAGCCAACTCTACTAAATGAATCGGGTCTGTTGCATCATCCGGGTAAGCCGCCACCCCAATGCTAATGGTGATCTGGTGGGTGGTTTGACTGTCAGGCGAATCGCGGCGTGTGATCGGAAATTTATGTTCGGCCATGGCAGCGCGGACGCGTTCGGCCGCGATCAGGCCCTGAGCATAATTGGCGTCCAACAGAAACGCCGCGAACTCCTCCCCGCCAAAGCGTGAAGCAACATCTCCGGCGCGCAACGCTTCTTTAATAATGCGGCCAGTTTCCTCCAGCGTCTTGCTGCCAACGAGATGGCCATAGGTGTCGTTGACTTCTTTGAAATGATCAAGGTCCATCATGAGAACGCAGAAAGGTCGCGAGTCGGCCTCGGCTCGCGCAGCTTCACGTCGTAATTCGGAGAAGAAAGATTTACTGGTCAACAGGCCGGTCAGTTCATCATGTGCGATCAGTCGATGGATCTGTTGCTGGAATTCACGATCTATCTCATCAAGCAAATCGAAGCGAAACAGATGATCACCGATGACGATCTTGTCTCCGTCGTTGAGTGGAACCTCCATGATCGGTTCGCCATTGACCAAAGTGCCGTTAGTCGATCCCAGATCAGTAATGCGGCAATTGGTTTGATGGGTCACCGGATCCAGTTCGCTGGAAATACGAGCATGAAGCCGTGACGCGCGGGAATCGTTTAGCCGAACGTCAGCCTCGATAGCACGACCAATTATTACCTCGTCTCGCTCAAGTGGGATCGGTACGGCCATTAATTCTCCGCGAAGAGAAACCAGCACCGGGCGGCGCTCCTTTTGTGGCGACTTGACCGTCTTGTTGGCTGGTTGCAGCTGAGTAGCCTCGGGCTCGTCTTTGTTAATATTTTGACTGGGCATCAATCTGGGCTTAGGAGGCCAACACGAGTTCGACGCTCGCGAAACATTCTATTAAAGCGGACGCCAGCAATCTTAGCTCGCGGATATTGTCGTCGCAACGTATTCCTGATGATCAGACCCGAAGCCCCTTTGTGGCGCTTATCGCTTTACTCCTATAAAATCATAATCAAAGAGACCCAACCCCGAGAACCAGGGAAGGGATCCGGCGGCGGTTGCAGAAAGGAAACTCGGTTGAAAGTACAACCAACAGCGAAGTGTCCGGGGTCCGAAGGTAGTTTATCGGTGGAGCGCGTGGCCATTGCCAGTCTGCCCACCGAATGGGGTGATTTTCAAATTGCAGGTTATCGCTCGCTAACTAGCGATGAAGAATTTGTCGCTCTTTTTAAAGGGGAGATGCGCCGCGACAGGCCCACGCTGGTACGCATCCATTCACAGTGCCTGACCGGTGACGTGTTTGGATCGACCAAGTGTGATTGCGGCGAACAGCTGCACCAGACCATGGCGATGATCGAGCGCGAAGGACGCGGCGCTATTGTCTACCAGCAGCAGGAAGGCCGGGGCATTGGCATCCTCAACAAGATCCGCGCTTATGCCTTGCAGGACAAAGGCGCGGATACGGTAGAAGCAAATGAACAACTCGGTCTGGCGGTTGACCTGCGCGAATACAAGCAGTGCGCCGAGGTTCTTTTCGATCTCGGCCTTTGCCAGGTGCGGGTCATCTCGAACAACCCGCTTAAGCTACGCGCGCTTGAGGAGGCCGGACTAAACATAGTCGACCGAATCTCTATTGAGGTGGAATCTTCTCATCCGGCCGAAAAGTACTTGCGGACCAAGAAAGAGAAACTTGGTCACTTGCTCGAACTGAAGACTTAACTGGGCACTCCCCCTCAGGCGATTGCAAATGACCGCCCAACGTCTTTATTGTCGCTATTTTGTCTCGTTCTCCTTGACCTTAGCCTTCGCAATCAGTTCTTTTATTGGAGCCTTATCCTTCAAGTTCCTGGCCTCCTTTAAGTACAACTCCCATTCGCGAGCTGCGTCAGTGAACTTTTTCCGATTATAGTAAATGAATCCCAGCAGAAAATGTGCCTCGGCCACCTCGGACCCTCCCAGTTGGTACGCCTTTTTTAGGGCAGTCTCCGCTTGATCGAGGGACCCACTCTTGCCATAGGCTTCGCCAAGCTTCAGATGAACATAGGGGTTACCAGAATCCTGTCCGAGAGCACTTGTTAGCCATTCGATTGATTCTTGGTAGCGCTTCGACTCTAAATAGGAGATTCCGAGCCAGTACATACTGGAACCTGACTTTTGATTTATGGCCACGGCTCGAGTCAGAATCGGCTCCGCGTTCTCGAATTGTCTGAGCTTCACATATTGAGTTCCCAATAAATCCAATGCGTCGAAGTATTCAGGAAAGATTTCAATTGCCTTTTTTAGGGACGCAATGGCAGCTTCAGGATCCTTACCGTTAATAGTCGCTGCCCCGCGTTGAAATTCTTCGCGGGCCGTCGGCGGCACTTCTTGCACGAAGACTACTGCGGGAGTTCCCGAGCGTGTCATTTTCCTCTTAAGCGTAATATCGACCGGAGTGGTGTCCTCGTAGCTGCTGGGATTGATATTGCTGTTACTCATCGACTGCAAGGGAACGAATACGCTTTGATTCTCATATGGCGTGCCAGTAGTTTCGACGCGCACGTAATAATTGCCGGCCCGTAGGCGCCGGAATTGGAAGCGGCCCGAAGAATCTGCGAAAACAGTTTCAATCGTATGTGAGTCCTCGTCATCCAGTGTTACGCGAATTGATGAAACCGCATGTCCCTGGTCATCTCTAACTGAGCCAGTGATGGCGAAAAAATTTTGGACCGCAAACGGTTGTCCGGCCAGGCTCAATAGTAGGATTAATGAAAAAATCATTTACGACCTCCAAGTGGCTTGATTCTTGGTTCAACGGCAGGAAGCCCTAATTATACACTGAGGCAACTGATTACTGTAGATTTTAGGAGTGTTTTGCGCTTTTCTATTTCCCCCAAACGTCTGCAACTTCATTCCGCGGGCGAAGGCAAGGCTCACAAGTGGCAGTCTTCGATAAATCTCGCTCGCAAAGTTAGACGCCTAATCTATCCTCCCTGAGGCTTTGCATTTATAATGACTCATACTCCCCGGCACTTTGAAGGCTTCTTCGATCTCTTAAGTGGGAATAGAAGCGATTTACTAACGGAGCGATGCCATGACGATGACTCCCGTGATCCTGGGCCTCATACTTGCTCTTCATCCACTTCAGTCCCGCTTCGCCATTATTGGAAGCGTTCGCGATGACGGCGGCCAAATCGTCGGCGCGATACGGATTACGCTGCTGGGTGAGAATTACCAAACTATACGCACGGTGTTCGCAGACAGCTCCGGCCGCTTTCAATTCAGAAACCTTGGTGAAGGCACCTACACGGTTCGGGTCGAGCCGGCGGGAACCCCTTATGAGGAAGAATCCCAAAAAATAGAGTTACAGACCCTTTCTCCTCGGCGATCTGCAACTGAAGAACCGTGGTTCATAGACTTTCGCCTTCGCAGAAAGGCCCAGCCGCGCGTTACCCACGGGGTAGTTTTCGTGCAGGAAGTGCCTACCGGTGCGAAGGAACTGTATGAACGCGGACAAAGCAGCTTCAGGGACCAGAAGCCGGAGTTGGGAATTCCGGCCCTCAAAAAAGCGATCGAAATATTCCCTGACTATTTTCTTGCGCTGGAGCTACTCGGCACCGAATACGTGAAGAGTGGAGAATATGAGCAAGCTCTGTCGATACTGACTCATGCTGTTCAAGTAAACCCAGACGCAGCAAAATGTCTTTATGCGCTGGGCTTCGCTTGTTTGAAAAGTAACCGATCCGTCGAGGCGATTGAATGGTTGCAAAAAGCTGCCGATAAGGATCCGAAGAACCCAAATGTATATATGATGTTGGGACTGGCCCATGGAAATATCGGTACGTTGAGTGAAGCAGAAACCTCCTTCAGGAAGGCATACGTTCTTGGTAAGAGTGAGGTAGCCGAAGTTCATTGGTATCTGGCGGGTATCTATGACAAACAGAAGAAATTTTCTGAAGCAGCGCGCGAGCTTGAGCTGTATTTAAAGGAAGCGAAAAATCTCCGGGACAAAAATCAGATCAGAGGAATGATCGAACGCTTGAGGGCGAAGGGCAACCCTGGCGACTGAGATCTAACTAGTTTTTAACAATTGGTTGAAAGGCAAAAGGGCTGCGCATTCTATTGAATGCGCAGCCCTAATTAATTACGTGACAATCAAACAGCCTCCCTTTCGGGACGACCGTTAGAATTCCACGTGGAAGCCCAAACGTATTTCACGAATTCCCTGATACGTAAGAGGCAAATTGTAGATCGGGTTACGAGCCGGCGGGGATCCGTTGGACGGACCGACCAATGCTGGAGCGTCGTAACCACCGTAGGGGTTAGCTACCAAATTATCCAAGTCGCCGTTGCGATTTAGACGAGTGGTTCTGCCCGTAACTGTGGCCTGGTTGAAGAGATTGATGATGTTTGCATCAAACTTCAACGCAACACGCTCGGTCACGTTAAATCTGTGAGCAAGCAGAATGTCGGTCTGAGTGAAGACCGGAGTGCGTCCGAGGTCGCCTCGGCCGTTGTAGAAGGCAGGGACGATGAACGTAACTTCAGAGCTGAGCGGGGTGCCGCTGAAGGCAACCTGCGACAGCGAGAAGGTGGTATCGCCTGCGCGCGTCTTAAGCAGATAGTTTCCGAAGAACTTGAACTGATGCGTACGATCGGTTGCAAGTAGTCCGTAAACGTTCTCGCCCTTGCCGTTGAAATTGCCCGGCGAAAGGTCGAAGGCGCGGCTCACGTTAGGCTGGGAGCGACCTGCCTCGTCAGAGTTGGCCAGACCGGCCCAGTTTCCAAAGAGTCGGCTCCACGTGTAGGAAGTGAAGACGTTGAAGTTGCGCATATGGCCTTCGGTAAAGCGTTTGTCATAGCGCACTTCGAAACCACTGTACTCACGCTTTGCCTTGGGAACCAACGGCTGACCGTTTGGAGCAGTGTTGCCGGGTAGCGACGCGGAGGTCGACCCGAAGCCAGGGTTGCCGATGGTGTAGATTTCGGTACCATTGGAATCGAGGACGCCGATGTCCTCAATTCCGTAGATCAAGTGCTTCTTTGTAAAGCGGAAGGACAGGACCGAACTATTGTCCAGGCTGTGCTCAGAAGCTACTACGAATTCCCTTGAAGCCATTGGCTTGATAGCTGGATCAATACCATCAAGTTGGCCCTGGGCATTGATAGGCACCGAGCGGTTGTCAAAATCGATAACCAACGCACCGCCGGCGCCCGGGTTGGCCTTCGAGACCGTAAGGACGGCAGCTGGATCGTCGAGCTTGTAAACCAGTGAGTGCCAGAATTCACCACCGAATGAGCTCCGCGCGAGTTCATACTTCATGGTGTCAACGAACTTGCCGTAGCTTCCGCTGAGTTTCCATTTGCCGTTGCCCAACACGTCAACCGCGACGCCAAAGCGGGGAGCAATCTTGTCACTCCAGCCGAAGACAATCGGGTTAGGAATTGGAGCACCGTTGGCGGCAAATTTGGTAAAGGGAGGCAAGAACTCGTTTTCAAAACGAACTCCAGCGTTAATTGTCACGCGACGATGAGCCTGCCATTGATCCTGGAAGTAGAAGCCCTTGTTGTTGCTGTTGGCGCCGGAATTGTGACGGACGCCATCTTCCCAGCGATAGTAACCATAGGTGCCGCGCACATGCTGGAGAGCAGGGTCGGTACCGCGCGAGAAGTCTGTACCCCAATAGAAGTCAAAGCGGCCATTTGGATAGTCGTCCTGGACCCTATTGGCGATGCGATTCTCTGCATAGCCGCCCTTGATGACGTGCTGTTGTCCGCCCACCCGCAGATTGTAAGAACCATCGAGGTACAAGTTTTTGCGAGTCGTGATGTCATACAGGACCTGAAACGGATTGCTGATGTTCTGCAGACCGGCTGGACCGGCGAATTGCGCCGGAACAGGGGGACCAGTGTAAGCCGCACCCGAGGTTGCCGTTTGATAAAGTGTTAACACGCCACTGGGTAAACCATAGGTGTTGCCCTTATCGTTCAGGTACTTGTATCCGTATCTGGCACTCAGGACCATGTTTGAAGTCGGAGTGTAGGTGAACGAAGCCGTATAAGCTTTCGCCGGAGTGTAACCGCCAAGAATCGAGAGATTGTTGGTCGGCGGAGCAACACGAGGATCAAGTCCAGTCAGACCGCCGGTGCTGCGAATCGGCGTCCAGAGAAACGAGGTATTGACCTGAATCTTCTGAGTTGGCGCGTAATCGATGCGAGCCAGACCATAGTGACGTGTTACTCGATTAACGCTCGTCTTGGCACCAGCCGTGAACGCAATGTTGCGTTCCGTCCGCGTGAACTCGGGGAAGTAGCTCGTGAAAAAGTGGAGCCTTTGTTTAATGATTGGACCACCCAACGAGAAACCTGGGTAGACGCTCGAGTAGCTGTCTTCCTTGGGAGCAAAGAACTCAGCTTTCGAAGGGTCCGCGGCTAGCCTCTGATAGAAGCCGCGCGGCCTGGAGTTGAACAAGGAATTGGTGAAACTTATCGAGCCGCGGCCATGAAACTCATCGCTGCCGCTCTTGGTGATGACGTTTATCACGCCACCAGTGGCGCCGCCGTATTCTGCTTCGAAGCCACCGCTCTTGACCTGGACTTCGCGGACGAATTCGAAAGGAATCGAACTCTCGCGGCCCAGCGCCGCGTTGCGGATGTTTGAGACCTCAACGCCGTCAATGATGAAAGCGTTTTCAGAACCGCTGGCGCCGTTTACTGAGTATCCGCCAGTACCACCACCAGGATTGTTACCCGAGGTACCGGTTACGCCAGCGCCCGAGCTACCAGCGCGCGTATCAAATACCACGCCAGGGGCCGCTGTCAGCAGTGAATTGAAGGAACGGCCTTTCGGCGTGTTCTCGATGAACTTCTCCGTGATGTTCGTTGCGGTTTTGCTCGAAGTGATGTCTATCGCTTCGGCGCCGGAAGTTATGGTAACGCTCCCAGCGACGCCTCCGACCGGCATTTCGAGATCCAGCCTGAGTTGTTTTCCCAGTTGGACGGTAACGTTTTCCTTTTTCACGGTAGAGAAGCCGGCTTGGGCCGCTGTTATTGTGTACACACCAACGGGCAGGTTGGAAAAATTGTAATTCCCCTGGCTGTCCGTTGTAGCTGTTTGTTCGCGAATCAGGGAAGGACTGGTCGCCGTAACCTCGCTGCCAGCGATGGCGGCGCCCTTTTCATCTTTCACGGTTCCCTGAATGCTACCCGAATTCTCCTGCGCGAACGCCGAAAAAGCCGTTCCGACTAGAAGAATTAGGAGTATCAAGAGACTACTCGCTTTTGAAGGACTAACTTTCATATTCAAATTGGACTCCTTTTAGAACTTTAGATTGACTTCCGATAGGCTATGGCCACTGCCATTTGCCACGATTAAGAGAGATGCAAATCTGTACCTGATCAAGCAATCGCGAGGACAAGCGCACCCCAGTGCCTGCTGACCTTGAAAGCTTCCGCTCGGAATTTCACGTTAAAGCTCTCGGTGGAGTTTGTGCGCTTAACCAGCAACATGTCGTCGTTCATCTAGAATGGTCAGCGGAATACGTTTCTTCCCAGATTGCCCAGGGCTGTCTCATTGATTAGGAGCTAATGCTGGACAATATTTGAACCTTGGATCCTAGCTGGTTCTGACGAAGCGCTGTTGACGATACAAATTCTATGCCCAAACGTGCCAAAGTGACTGACGCCATTACCCTGTAGCGTTCAGCGAAGTTCGAGGAGGAGAAGGGCAGTTTTGCGCTCCAATATTTCGGATTTATCTCCAAAGTTTCGTTAGCCAGAGCGTCCATTGGGAATTATTCCCCAGTACTGGTGGGAGGGGTAAAAGTCGGGTTACAAGCGACTGAATTCTCGGATTGGCGCCGTAGCTGAAGCACGCAATTGAGTCCGTCTCAACTCAGAAATAAAACGGGTGCAAGAGGTTTGATTCTGATGGCGGCAGTAGAAACGACACGACAGAGAAAAGAGTTTTTTGCAAATGTTGTGTACGAGGGACCTCAGGCGGCGATTCTCTGAGTCTCCTCTTGTAGACCGTCTTTAAAACGCACGCCTTCGATCACCTGGCCCAGGCGGGCGTGCCCTTTCAGAG
>JBOGOP010000181.1:0-11376 GCA_050747225.1 Pyrinomonadaceae bacterium | reverse complement strand
TATCTACTCCTTGGAGTGCGCCGACCTGTCGGCGCTTTAGTCCGCGGCGGCCTGGCGCCGCTTCGTCGCGTGCTTTCAAATCCTTGAGGGGTGTGACAGCCTTGATTAGGCCAAAGCGCCGACAGGTCGGCGCACTCCAGGGAGTTGTCGCTTTGCTATGAAAATTCAACCCACGTACCCGTATTCGATTCTTTCGCTCGTCGGTATAAGTAATCCGCAGCGGCCAGATCCTCAACGGCCAGGCCTAGAGATTTGAACAATGTGATCTCCTCCGGTGAAGTCCGGCCCGGTTTATCTCCGTGAAGAACCTCGCCAATTTCTGCACGAATATGATCTGCGCCGATTGCTCCATCACGCACTGCGAAGAGGTAGTCCCCGGCCTCGTTGATAGTTGATTCACGACGGTCAACAAAAACGCTCGATCCAGCCATCGTCGCACTATCTACCTCGCGCGCGTTTGGCGTGCTCGCCCCTACGAGGTTCAGGTGAGCGCCGGGTGCGATCCATTCGCGCTTCACGATTGGCTCGGTGGCAGTGGTAGCAGTGACAATTAGGTCCGCGCCTTCCAGCGCCTCTGCGACAGTCGCAACTGGTTCGAGTGGGAATGAGAAGTTCCCTTTTAGCTCTTCAGCAAATTCCTCTGCGTGCTCAATGTGCCGGCTCGCTATGCGGCACCGCTTGATGACACGAACCTGAGACATTGCAGCCAAATGCGAACGCGCTTGCACACCGGTACCAATGATCGCGAGATCGCACGCACCTTCTCGAGCGAGCAAGCCGGTCGCCACGCCTGAGACAGCCGCTGTGCGAATAGCGGTGATCGCTGAAGCATTCATCATCGCCATCAGCTCGCCGGTCTCAGCGCTAAAAAGCAGCACCGCTCCCTGATGCGCATCCTTGCCCTTTGCCGGGTTCCCGGGAAAAACGCAAATTGCTTTCAAGCCAAAGGCTGCGCCATCACCAGACATGTATGACGGCATCAATCCCATCAGACCGGCGGCATCGGGCGGCCGAATAATCGTTCTTAACGGCTGATGAGCCTGACCCGCAGCGAGCGCGATGAGGGCCTTACGCATAACAGCGATGCACTCTTTCATCGGCAGAAGTTCTATGACTTCGTCATGACTTAGGATTAGGATCTTCATAACTCGCTTCAGGGTGCTACTCGCCGGCAGTTCCAAACTGCAGCACTAACGGGCGAAAGTCATTGATGGCCAGTGGTAGCAATATTAAGTGCTACTGTTCCTCGAGGTGAAGGCCTGGCGAGAGCCGCGCAGGCTGACATCGGAGGTTAATCGTCAAACCCGCGTAGCGGGTGGAAGCATAAAGCACAGTCAAGAACCAAATGCAGCTAAGCTGTGTTTTCGCTCCAGTAGGAGCGAGATGTTTATAGACTTGGCCTTCCCCAACTAATCCGCGCTCTGGAGGAGCGCAATATTCGTAACAGTTCGTGTTAGTTCGTGTGATTTCGTGGATCAAGTTTCTTTCCTAAGTTAAGAGCGGTCCACGAACTCACACCAAATGACACGAACTACCCAACAAAGAATATTTGGTGACGTCCGTTTGGTGGATTCAACTTCGAAGAGCAACAGAACTCTGATTGTCGTTCCCCCGGCAAAAGCGCTAATTGATCCAGGTGATCAAAGACGGTTCAGCCCGGAGAGCTCAAACCAGTCGCCGCAATAACTGCGGGTGTTCGGGAAGCAATTCTCAAACAGCCAGGCGAGTTCCGGGTCGGCAATAGCACTCTTTACTTCGAGGATCTTTGCTTCGACAGCTTCGCTCACAAACCTGCGCTGTACGGCTGCGGGACGCCTACTTACAAATTCATTACCTGCTGGCATGAACATGCGACTGAGACCGCGGTCGGCTCCCACCGCAATGCCCGCAGCGGCAGAGGCTAAGCTCTTGAGTACAGCCCGGCGTCCGCAAATCTCTCCCGTCTTATCGAAGTCTCTTTTCATGTTATGCAGCGCTCGGGCGCGTAGTTTGGGACGACGGAAGTTACTCCAGTGGGGTTTTCATTGCAACCGGATCGCGATGCAGTTGACTGCCACCGCGCGGCGTCGTGGGCTGTCGTTGCATTCGTGGGTCGACAAATACCGAACGGGGAGCGGTAGCGACCTGGTGTGATTTCCGTAAGCACATTTGTTGAGTGGTTGACTCAACCTCGAAGGCACAAGATTCTCGCACCAGGTCGAACCGCTCCCCGTTCTGTATTCGTCGACCCACGCATGCAAATGGGCGCTGGCGCTAGTCCTTCGCCCGGACAGTTATGTTAAAGTGCCCCCATTATGAAAATAGATCGCCGTGGTTTCCTGGCAGCTTCATCTTCGGCATTGGTGTTGGCAACAAGTCAACGGTCAGCCGTGGCATTTACTGAGCCCTTTGAAAACTCAGCGCACTTTTCGGTCGAAGGAAAAGAGGTCTCGGTTTTTATCACCGCTGACAAGACTAATCACCGTCTTTCTGCTACTGACCGTCTGACATTCAAGCCTATGGGCCAGCCACTGGAAACTCAGGTCTGTGTATTTGTCGATCCTGGCCGGACCTTCCAAACGATATTAGGCATTGGCGGCGCGCTAACCGACTCTTCGGCCGAGACGTTTGCGAAATTGCCCAGGGCTGGACAGGAGGAAATCCTGAATGCTTATTTCGATGCCAGGAACGGCATCGGTTACACCCTGGCCAGAACCAACATTCACAGTTGCGATTTCTCCAGCGGCAGCTACACCTATGTATCTGAAGGTGACAAGGATTTGAAGTCCTTCAGCCTGGACCATGACAAGCAGTATCGGATTCCCTTCATCAAGAAAGCCCTGGCTGCTGCCGGCGGCAAACTTGCGATATTTGCGAGCCCCTGGAGTCCACCGGCATTTATGAAAGACAACAACGATATGCTGCACGGAGGAAAACTAAGGCCGGAGTTTTACCAATCCTGGGCGAACTACTACACAAAATTCATCAAGGCCTATCAGCACGAAGGCATACCTATCTGGGGCCTCACTATTCAGAATGAACCAATGGCTACGCAAAAGTGGGAGTCGTGTATTTACTCAGCGGAGCAAGAGAGAGACTTCTTGAAAAACTATCTCGGCCCGACGATGCAAAAGGAAGGGCTGGGTGATAAGAAGATAATTGCGTGGGATCACAATCGTGACCTCATTTACCAAAGAGCAAGCACCATCCTGACTGACCCGAAAGCCGCCAGATATGTCTGGGGCATTGGTTACCACTGGTACGAGCCATGGAGCGGCGGCGAGGCGATGTACGATAACGTCAAGCTCGTGCATGAGTCTTTTCCCGACAAGAACCTGATCTTTACTGAGGGCTGCTCCGATTCCTTTAACGCTCAAAGGCTCACTGACTGGAAACTCGGCGAACAGTATGGAACTTCAATGATCAATGATTTCAACAATGGCGCGGTCGGCTGGTCGGATTGGAATGTATTGCTGGACGAGGAGGGCGGGCCAAATCACGTGAAGAATTTCTGCTTCGCGCCGGTTCACGCCGATACGAAAACGGGCCAGCTAACCTACACAAACTCGTACTACTACATCGGACACTTTTCTAAGTTCGTCCGTCCCGGTGCGAAGAGAATCGCCAGTTCACCCAGCAGAAGCCAGCTGCTTTCGTCTGCTTTTATTAATCCTGATGGAAGGGTGTCGGTGGTCGTGATGAACCGGAGTGATAAGAAGATTTCCTATTACCTCTGGTTAGACGGCCAGGCCGCGGAAGTCAGTAGCTCGCCGCATTCGATTCAGACGCTGGTCTTTTGATTCAGCCCGCGGTAGCGGGCTGGGAGAGCTTCCGCAGGATGTGATCGCTCAGCGGACTTGTGCTAATAAAGCATTCCTCGATTCATAAACTCTAAATGAAAACCCTGGGCATCGATGTCGGCACGGGAGGGACGCGCGCGGTAGTAATTGATCCTGACGGCAGCATTGTTGCCTCTGCGACAACTGAGCACGTTCCATTCGTTTCAAGGCAGACTGGCTGGGCGGAACAGGATCCAAAGGATTGGTGGCGTGCGACGACTACCGCCGTCCGCGAAGTCTTATCAAGAACATCCGCAGACGAAATCAAGGCAGTCGGCCTCTCAGGCCAAATGCACGGCTCAGTTCTGCTTGATCGGAGCGACGAAGTGTTGCGTCCTGCGATCATCTGGTGCGATCAGCGGACGGATTCTCAGTGCAAGTCTCTGATTGAAAAGATTGGCGCCCAAAGGCTCATAGAATTAACTTGCAATCCGGCGTTGACGGGTTTCACCTTGCCGAAGATGCTCTGGGTGCGCGAACACGAACCTCAAGTATGGAAAGAATTGCGTTCGGTTCTATTACCGAAAGACTATGTGCGCCTGAAACTGAGCGGCGACCGGGCCACTGACGTCGCCGATGCTTCCGGCACGTTGTTGTTTGATGTGACAGCGCGTGAATGGTCGAAAGAGATGCTTTCGGCCGCTGAAATCGACGAGCATCTGTTGCCGCGCGTTTACGAATCGCCGGAGACAACCGGGTCGATATCAAAAGCCGGCGCGGAAGCGACCGGATTGCGCGCTGGGACACCAATCGTGGCAGGCGCCGGGGATCAGGCGGCCGGCGCTGTCGGGATCGGAATCGTTCGTCCGGGCACCGCCAGTGCTACGATCGGCACGTCCGGAGTTGTCTTCGCGGCAACAGACAGGCCCGTCTTGGATTCAAAAGGTCGCGTACACACTTTCTGTCATGCGATTCCGGGTCGTTGGCACGTGATGGGCGTGACCCAGGCGGCCGGTTTGTCCCTTCGCTGGTTTCGAGATCAGTTTGGCGCAATTGGAGAAGACGATGGGGACGGTTACGATAGACTAACCAAAGAAGCGTCATCGGTTTCCGCAGGCTCCGACGGAATAATCTGGACACCGTACTTGATGGGTGAGCGCACTCCTCACCTCGATCCATTTGCAAGAGCGGCTCTCGTCGGACTAACGGCCGGTCACAGACGTGCACACATCTTACGCGCTGTGATGGAGGGAGTAGCCTTCAGTCTGCGCGACACGTTCGAGATTTTCAAGGAGATGCAGGTGCAAGTCAGGGAGATCAGGCTTGGTGGCGGCGGCGCGCGATCAAGTCTATGGCGACAAATTCAGGCCGATGTCTACGGGCAACAGGTTAACATCGTTGCCGCGGAAGAAGGCGCGGCTTATGGTGCTGCCCTGTTAGCGGGTGTCGCGATCGGTAATTGGACTTCCGTCGACACTGCCTGCGATGCGGTCGTGCGAATTGCCGATCACGTCGAGCCGAACGCGGAGTCAGTGAGAATTCTTGCGCGCCAATACGAACGCTTCAAACAGATATACCCGGCATTAAAGCCAGTAATGCGCTGAGAATTTCCCCGAGGTGATTTAGGGTTTGTTGTTGGTGACTTCAAGGTTGAAGCGCAACAGAACGAATTCAAAGTCATGAGCAGCTGAGATGTGTTTTCGCTCAAGCGGAGCGAGATGTTTATAGCCTTGAGGTTCCTCAATTTCAGCGCTCTGGAGGAGCGCAATGTTTTTTGGTCGACTGGTTCAACGATTCATCTCGTAGATTTCGCTCCTAGAAGGAGCGAAGCTATTCTAGGGCTGTGCCGTTTGCTACAAACATCTCGCTCCGCTGGAGCGAAAACAGTTTCTAAGTTGCTTCAAACTTGAATCCACCGCTTGCGATTGTTCGCTTCTATTTAACACATGAAAAGACTCCCTACCGAACTCCGATTCTTAGTGACCCTTGCAATTTTCATCACAGTCATTACTTCCCTGCCATACCAGAAAGCTCGAACGCAGGGACAGATCCTCGACTACAAAAACCCTCGCCTTCCAGTCGACCAACGCGTGGCGGACCTGCTCTCGCGTATGACGCTCGAAGAAAAGATCGCGCAGCTGACATGCCTTTGGTCAAACCGGCCGCAGAAAAATCCGCAGTCGGATTTCGCCACGGATCGCGGAGATTTCTCGCCCGAGAAAGCAGCGCAGGTAATGAAATACGGGATCGGACAGATCGCGCGGCAGCGTGAGCAGAAGGGGCCGCGCGACGGAGCCATCTTTGCAAACGCAGTGCAGAAATGGCTGCGCGAAAACACGCGATTGGGAATTCCCGCGATCCTTCACGATGAGATCCTGCACGGTCACATGGCCAGGGGGAGCACAAGTTTCCCGCAACCAATCGCTCTTGCCAGCACCTGGGATCCTGATTTCATAAGCAAAGTCTTCACGGTCGGGGCGCTCGAAACCAGAGCTCGTGGCAGCCAACAGGTGCTGGGACCGAATCTAGATCTTGCGCGCGAGCCACGTTGGGGTCGCACAGAAGAAACTTATGGAGAAGATCCGTACCTGGTCTCGCGCATAGGAGTGGCAATCGTCAAAGCTTTGCAAGGCCCGGGACCAACTATCCAGGGCGATCACGTAATTGCCACTGCGAAGCACTTTGCCGCTCACGGCCAACCGGAGGGCGGCACGAACATCGCCCCTGCAAATTATTCCGAACGAGTCCTGCGCGAATTCTTCCTGCCCAGCTTCAGAGCGGCGGTGACAGAAGGCGGCATCACGAGCGTAATGGCTTCTTACAACGAGATTGACGGTGTGCCATCGCACGCCAACAAGTGGCTCCTGGAAAAAGTCCTGCGGGAGGAATGGGGCTTCAAAGGTCACGTCGTCTCTGATTATTACGGAATTCCTCAACTACAGGACTTGCACCACGTAGCGGGCGGCAAAGAGCAAGCAGCCCAGCTGGCGCTCGAAGCAGGCGTGGATATCGAACTCCCTGATCCGGATTGCTTCCCATTGCTGTTCAAACTGGTCCGGGAAGGAAAAGTTTCCGAGGACAAAATCAATAAAGCTGTCGCCCGTAACCTTCGCGCCAAGTTCATGCTCGGCCTGTTTGAAAATCCTTACGTCGATCCTGAACGAGCCGTCAACGTGACGAACTCACCCCAGCATCGCGAACTCGCAGCCGAGGCGGCCCGTCGATCGATCGTGCTCCTGAAGAACGACAACAATCTGCTACCGCTGGACCGTTCCCGGCTGCGCTCCATCGCCGTCATCGGGCCAAACGCGAACCGTGTACATCTCGGCGGTTATAGCGACGATCCGGGTCGCGGTGTCAGTGTGCTCCAGGGTATTACCGAAAAGGTTGGTAACCAGATCAAAGTCACTTATGCCGAAGGGTGCAGGATCACTTCGGAGGGTGGCGACTGGTTCGCCGATTCTTCGCACCTAAGCAATCCTGCGGACGACCAAAAATTGATCGCCGAAGCCATCGAGAGCGCGCGGGCCGCGGACGTCGCATTGCTTGTCCTGGGTGGAAACGAAGACACCAACAAGGAGGCCTGGGCTGATAATCATCTGGGAGATCGAGACAGTCTCGATTTAGTCGGCCGACAGAATGATCTTGTGAGGGCCGTTCTCGAAACGGGTAAGCCTACGATTGTTATGCTCATCAACAGCGGGCCGCTTTCGATTAACTATATCGATGAAAAGGTGCCGGCGATCCTCGAGGGCTTTTATCTCGGACAGGAAAGCGGCGTCGGCGTTGCCGATGTTCTATTCGGCGACTTTAATCCGGCGGGCAAGCTGGCGGTGACTTTTCCGCGCTCGGTTGGACAATTGCCCGCCTATTACAATCGCAAGCCGACCGCTCGACGTGGTTATCTTTTCACGAGCAGAGAACCTTTGTTTCCGTTTGGATATGGTCTGAGTTATACGACGTTTGACTATTCAAACGTGACTGTGAATCCCGCACAAATCAGACCCGGAGACCAAACTAAAATCCGCGTTACTATCACTAACACGGGCAAGCGCGCGGGAGACGAGGTCGTGCAACTCTACATTCGCGATATCGTCAGCTCCGTAACGCGACCGGTGATGGAACTGAAGGATTTCAGGCGCATCTCGCTGGCTCCCGGCCAAAGTAAAATCGTTGAGTTTACTATTACGCCGGATAAGCTTTCGTTTTTTAATCTGAATATGGAATCCGTGGTCGAGCCCGGTTGGTTCGAGATTATGGTGGGAACCAGTTCGGAAAAATACCAGAAAGCGAAACTCGAAGTAGTAGCAAGATAATTTCACCGGAAAATCTGAGGATGAAATGCCAGGCACAAACTATCAACCAAAACCTGAACACAAATTCACTTTTGGACTTTGGACGGTCGGCAACCGCGGCCGCGACCCGTTTGGCGATGCTACCCGATCACATGTGAGTCCAATCACGATCGTCAAGGAGCTGAGCCGGTTGGGCGCTTATGGAGTCAATCTTCATGATAATGATCTGGTGCCGATCGATGCGGCTCCCGCCGATCGTGATCGCATCGTGCGCGAATTCAAACAGGCGCTTGCTGACCACGGGATGAAGGTGCCGATGGCCACGACCAATCTTTTTTACGATCCAGTTTTCAAAGACGGCGCGTTTACCTCAAACGATCCACGCGTCCGGCTTTATGCCCTGCAAAAGACAATGAGGGCGATGGACCTTGGCGCGGAACTGGGTGCAAAGATTTACGTTTTTTGGGGCGGGCGCGAAGGGGCGGAAGTCGACGCCGCCAAAGATCCGCGTGAGGCTTTGAAGTGGAATAGGGAAGCGCTCAACTTTCTCTGCGCGTATTCAATTGACCAGGGTTATGACTACAAGTTTGCGCTCGAAGCGAAGCCCAATGAACCACGCGGCGACATTTACTTACCGACTACCGGAGCAATGCTCGGCTTCATTGCCACCCTCGAACACCCGGAAATGGTCGGTGTCAATCCCGAAGTCGGACACGAACAAATGTCGGGACTAAATTTCTATCATGTTGTCGCCCAGGCAATCGAAGCCGGCAAATTGTTTCACATCGATCTCAACGACCAAAAAGGGCCGCGCTTTGATCAGGACCTTCGTTTCGGATCTGAATCGATCAAGAATCTTTTCTTTGTCGTTAAGTTGCTGGAAGAATCGTATGAGGGCCCAAGACATTTCGATGCGCATTCTTATCGAAGTGAAGACCAGGAGGGCGTTTGGGAGTTCGCCGCCGGCTGTATGCGAAACTATCTGATCCTCAAAGAGAAGGCACGGCAGTTTGACGAAGACAGGGAGATCCAATCGCTGTTGGCCGAAATCCGCGCGACGCCGTCTGAGGACAATGGACTATTCGGAAATTACAGCCGGGCGAACGCTGCCCAGCTTAAGGCGATGACAATCAATCGAGCAGAGTTGGCTGCCCGGAAACTTCCCTACGAGCGTCTCGACCAGCTGACTGTGGATATCTTGTTAGGCGTGCGATAGGAGGGTCAACCAAACCTGGTTGTGCCTGGAAACTCGGGAAAGTTGGCGATTGGATTCTGGCTATGATTTGCCACTCGAGTCTTTCGCCTCGTAGTCTTACCGCCGCTCGAATAGACCGACTAGAGGTAAGAAAATGATTCATCACGCGGTATCACTCGCGGGCTTTATAGTCTTCGCGGGTATAGCCTGGTTGCTTTCCAACAATCGGCGAAAGGTTGCCTGGAAAACGATCGCGTGGGGAGTCTCTTTGCAGTTTCTGATTGGCCTGATCATTTTTCGTTTACCTGTCTCGCATCGACTCTTCCTGTGGTTGAACGACGCGGTGCTGGGATTACTCAACGCGTCGAAGAGTGGTTCTGCGTTCTTGTTCGGTCCACTTGCGGCAAGCCCGGGCGAGTCGGGATCGATCGGCTTCATTCTCGTATTTCAGGTTCTGCCGGTTGTAATCTTTTTTGCAGCATTCACTTCTATGCTTTACCACTTGCGCGTGTTGCAGGTATTCGTACGGTTATTCGCCAGGCTCTTCCACCGAACGATGAAAATCAGCGGCGCAGAATCACTTTCCAGCGCGGCGAACATCTTCGTCGGAATTGAATCGGCGCTGGTGGTCCGGCCCTATCTGGAAAAGATGACGCGCTCGGAGTTGTTGCTGGTGTTGACTACCGGCATGGCGACGGTCGCATCAAGTACGCTCGGAATCTACGTGGCCTTTCTTACGGACCTGTTTCCACAGATAGCGGGGCACCTGCTCTCGGCCTCGGTCCTGGCGATTCCTGCTTCCGTCGTCGTATGCAAGCTGCTGATTCCTGAAACGGAAACGCCGGAGACACTCAAGGGCGTTCCTCCCGAATCCGAGTCGGGCCGGTCAAAGAATCTGATAAGCGCAATTATCGAAGGAGCGATGGATGGGTTGAAGCTGGCCGCCGGGATCTCGGCACTCCTCATCGCAATCCTGGGCCTGGTCGCTCTCGTTGACAAACTGCTCGGCGCTGCCGGCGCCTGGGTTGGGATGAGCGAGCCGCTTTCGTTTGTGAGAATCTTGAGCTGGTTATTCTACCCTTTCGCCTTTCTGCTTGGAATACAAGCGAGCGATGTACCGGTGGCCGCGCGCCTGTTGGGTGAGCGAGTCATCCTCACCGAGGTCTTCTCGTACAACCATCTCGCGCAGCTGATCTCCAGCGGGCAGGTAACCGATCCCCGAACCGTGGTGATCCTGAGTTACGCTCTGTGCGGATTTGCGCACGTGGCAGCGGTTGCAATCTTTGTAGGCGGCACGGCCGCACTTGCCCCCTCGCGTCGCGACGACCTCGCCAGCCTGGGTTTACGGGCCTTGCTGGCCGCTACGCTGGCAACGCTGATGACCGGGTGCGTGGCCGGGATCTTCAGCAGCAGCGACGGAGTCTCGATCCTGATCACGCGCTAAGAAGTTGCCCAAGAATTGTGACGGGCTGATTGAGTAGGAGAATTCTATTGCGAGCGGGTCTGGAGGTTGAGGACAATCCAGCAAAAGGATCTGAACAGAAATGGTAGGCGCGTGGGGACTTGAACCCCAGACCTCTGCCGTGTCGAGGCCGTCCCCGGGTCACGTCGGACTGCGCGCAATCTTTGCTCACGCGTTGAATATTAACCAGATGCGGCTTGGGAAGTCACTCAACACTGTACGGATTGAACAAAGCGTAAGCGTAGTCTGCCAAAAGTCTGCCAAAACTTTCCGCATGGGGAGGCCGAGCTATTAGCCTTCTACGCAGGCATGCCGTGTTCGATCGCTTCAGCTCGTCGCACTTTGATCTTCACCTCGACTCGTGACCCGAGCCGGTTGATAATCGACATCAGGCGATCGACGGTGAACCGCCCAAGATCGGCGTTGCGGATGCGCGAGAAGTCCGCTGCCGCAATCCCAGTGCGGCCCTGCGCGCCGCGAACGCTAAGCCCGTCACGGTCGAGCGCTTTGATGATCTCGGCGGCCAGAATTGCCTTGAACTGATCGGCATCGGCATTCTTGTGTCCCAAGTCGCGAAAAACATTTCCGCTTCCTTTCACTACCTCCAGGTTTTCGCTTTTCATCGCAGCATCTCCTTCAATCTTTTCTAGCCTATGGGAGTTGCAT
>JBOGOP010000180.1:0-11421 GCA_050747225.1 Pyrinomonadaceae bacterium | reverse complement strand
ATTCCGGGCATGCCGCCTGCGGTTCAGGTACCGCAACGGGCTGCGGTGAATCAAAAGTGATGAGTGATGAGTGATGAGTAACGAGGGAATTCCTACTGACTACTGACTACTGACTACATGTTCCTAATACAAGCCAACACCACCGGACTATTCAATCTCCCAGACCTGCAGCTAATCGTCCCGGAGTTGATTCTGACGGTCTGCGCTTGTCTCGCGCTGGTGATGGAAGTTGTTCTGCCGTATCGCAAGAGCAAGTCCATAGCCTACTTTTCCCTGGCCGGCATTGCCCTCGCTGCAGTCTCCTTAGTCGTTCAGTATTTAAGTCGCGCTACGTTTCCCATCGACGGCTTCTTCGGCATGATCCGGATCGACGGCTTCGCGCTCGTCTTTCAAAGTATCTTCCTGGTTGGCGCCGCGCTCGCCATCGCAATTTCCACACGCTATCTCGACATTGAAGGTGAACAGCATGGCGAGTACTACGCGCTGGTGTTGTTTGCCACCGTCGGCATGATGTTTCTGGCTTGCGGCTTCGACCTGATCACGCTTTACATCAGTCTGGAGTTGATGGCGCTCACCTTCTATGTGCTGGTTGCCTTCACCAAACGCGAGAAGCGCTCAAACGAAGCGGCGATGAAATACTTCCTGCTCGGCGCGTTCTCTTCCGGCGTGTTGCTCTATGGCATGTCACTGCTTTATGGCGTCGCCGGCTCAACCAATCTGGGTGAAATTGGACGCGCCTTAGCTGACATCGCCGTTAACACACCAACAGGCGGCGAGGCTT
This sequence comes from Pyrinomonadaceae bacterium, assembly GCA_050747225.1. Taxonomy (GTDB): domain Bacteria; phylum Acidobacteriota; class Blastocatellia; order Pyrinomonadales; family Pyrinomonadaceae; genus PSRF01. The sequence continues at coordinate 10,640 of JBOGOP010000180.1, read as the reverse complement.
CACTCAGGCCGATGCTATTGCTCGGCATGATCGCTCTGGCAGCGGGTCTGTTTTTCAAAATTGCCGCGGTGCCGTTTCACATGTGGGCGCCTGACGCCTACGAAGGCGCGCCGACGTCAGTCACCGCTTTTCTTTCCACCGCCTCCAAGGCCGCCAGCTTCGCGCTCTACGCCCGTATCTTTATGGAGGCACTCAACAGCATGCGCGCCGACTGGGCGCCGTTGCTCGGAATTGTCGCAGCGATCACAATCATGGTCGGTAACTGGGCGGCGGTGACCCAGGAAAACTCGAAACGTCTGCTTGCTTATTCTTCAATTTCAAACGCCGGGTATTTATTGCTGGGACTAGTGGCAGGAAATACTTACGGCTACATCGGCCTCGTGATTTATCTGCTGGTTTACACGTTCATGAACATGGGCGCGTTTGGCATTATCATCAGCTTGCGACGGCGCGGAATTATCGGCGACAACGTTGACGACCTTACCGGACTGGCGCACAAGGCGCCTGGCATGGCAGCGATGATGATGGTTTTCATGCTGTCGCTTGGCGGCTTGCCGGCTACCGGCGGCTTTATTGGCAAGTGGTATTTGTTGTATGGATTGTTTGATCGCGGGAAAGCCGATGGCAAGAATTGGTACTACTGGTTAGCCGGTTGGGCCGCAATCAACATCGTCGTTTCGTTTTACTACTACATCCGTTTCATCAAAGTGATGTACCTCGGCGACCGCATCGCTGATGACAAACCGCTTTCGCTTTCACCCGCCTTGCAAACGGCCCTGGTAGTTTCTCTGGTTGGCATCATATTTATCGGCGTTTACCCACAGCCTTTGATTCAAATAGTGCAAAGCCTGGTGACGCGTTAGTACCCTCGGTGGTAAGCTTTGGCTACAAGTTATGGATGCAGTTTTGCCAGGAGAAGATCTTATCGAAGCGGGTCTGCATGACCTGTGCGAAGGTCGGGAGACCGTCGCGGCGTTGCTGGTGGCTATCGGATCGCCAAGATTAAGACGCTTAGGATTCTCCTTGCCAGATCACCTGCCGCGGAATCCGGAACATCGGCTTTACGACCTTCTTGCCGAGACCTACAAAAATTCTGCACACTCTCGCTACAATTCTTTGATTCGAAGACTGGTTAGTTTTGAACGGGCAGCCGGATGCGTCAAAAGGTAAACGTTGCGCGCTTGAAAGAGTTTATGAAAGCGCTGGCCAGCGGGATTGCTGAGCCGGCTCGCATTTTTCTGGTGGGCGGCGCCACAGCGGTATTGATGGGCTGGCGAGATTCGACCATCGACATCGATCTGAAGCTTGAGCCTGATAGCGACAAGCTGCTGAGAAAGTTTCCTTTGCTCAAGGAGCGAATGGAAATCAACATTGAACTGGCCTCACCGGATGACTTTATTCCGGAACTGCCGGGCTGGCGCGATCGCAGCCGGTTTATCCAGCAGGAAGGAACCCTTACTTTCCTTCACTACGACTTTTATGCTCAGGCCCTCGCCAAGCTTGAGCGGCGGCACGAGATCGATTTGCAAGATGTGGCTGAACTAATTCGCCATAACTTGGTTGAGCGGCACCGCTTGCTCGAATTTTTTGTCGAAATAGAGGATCAACTTTATAAGTATCCAGCTATCGATGCGGCAGACTTTCGGGCGGCAGTGGAAGCCATTGCGTTGAAGCGCGATGAAGATTAGACACAACTTCAGCTTCACGCTTGAAAATCGAATGGTGATCTACTATTTCTTCGCGGCGCTTGTCATCTGGCTCGGCATTCTCTCTCTTCGCAGCGGTTTTGATTTTGCCGCTCATGTACGCCGCGAGACTGCGCTTCCTCTTCCTGACTTCACGCCATTCGCTTCGGTAATTGTTCCGTGCCGTGGTTTGGAAGATGGACTGCGCGAAAACCTCAGCTCGCTCTTCAGACAGGAATACCCTGCCTACGAAATCATCTTCGTTACAGATCAAGCAGATGACGCATCGCTTAGCGTGATCGAGGAAATTCACCATGCGAGCGTTGGGGCTGAACGAGTTTCCTCACGCATCGTGATAGCCGGACACGCTATTGATAGCGGGCAGAAGGTGCACAACCTGAGAAGCGCGGTTGCGGAAGTCGATCCGCGGAGCGAAGTCTTTGTGTTTGTCGATAGTGACGCGCGGCCGCAGTCCAATTGGTTGCGATCGTTAATTGCGCCACTCGTGGATGAACGCATCGGTGCCGCAAGCGGATATCGTTGGTTTATTCCTAACCGCGGCGGGCTCGCTTCCGGGCTTCGCTCGGTGTGGAATGCGTCGATCGCTTCAGCCTTAGGCGCCCGCGAAGACAAAAATTTCTGTTGGGGTGGCTCGACTGCGATTCGCCGGGCGACCTTTGAGCAGCTTCAGGTCACCGCCGCCTGGCAGGGAACAGTTTCCGACGATTTCACCTTGACTCGAATTCTTCACGGAGCAAAGCTGCCGATACATTTCGTGCCGGCTTGTCTCGTCGCTTCCGTCGGTGATTGCAGTCTCAGCGAGTTGCTTGAGTTTAGCAATCGACAACTGAAAATCACTCGCGTCTACGCTTCGCACCTCTGGAAGCCCGTGCTAATCGGCAGCCTGTTGTTCTGCGTGGTGTTCTTCGGCGGCCTTCTCCTGGTCATTGCTCGCGCGATTCTGGGTCTTCCGTATGCGTTGCCGCTGGCTGCACTCTTGCTAATCTACCTGCTGGGAGCAGTCAAGGCTTACATTCGTCTCAAGGCGATAACCATCCCGCTTGAAAACTACCGGAAACAACTGTCGCAGAGTTTGCCCGGGCATTTACTGCTCTGGCCGTTTGCCTCCGCACTCTATCTCTGCAATGCGTTGGCTGCGGCCTTCTCACGTAGAATCAAGTGGCGCGGCATCACCTACGAATTGAAATCAGCTACCGAAGCTGTCATCATCTCGCGCGAGTAGGACAGGCATTCCTGCCTGTCCATTGTTCTCAGGAGAGCTATGAGTGTAAACACTGTCTGTCTTACCCAATGACAGACAGGAATGTCTGTCATACTTATGCCAAACAAAGCGGTACAACTAGTTCAACTGCTACGTTCCACCAGACGCGAAAAGCATCTCGGGACGGTAATCCTTTTCGTTACGTCACGGTGCAACGCGTTTTGCAAAACGTGTTTCTATCATGAAGAATTGAACCAGCCGGGCGACCTGACCTTCGAGCAGATCGAAAAGATTTCTCGCACGATGCCCGCGATTACCGACCTCTGGCTTTCGGGCGGCGAACCAACGCTGCGTCGCGATGTTTCTGAGATCATCAATGCGTTTGTACAGAAGAATGGCGTCGACCGCGTCATCATTCCTACCAATGGACTGATCAAGTCCCGTGTTTATGAAATTGTTGACCAGGCCCTCGGGTTCCATCCAAAACTCGATCTCTACCTGAACATCGCGCTCGATGGCTACGGTGAAACCCACGATCAGATCCGCGGTGTGCCGGGAAACTGGGAGAAAGCGCTCGACTGCATTCGCTCGCTCTACCCGCTCAAAGCTAAATATGCGGAACGCTTTCGCCTTAACGTGAACACGGTCGTCTGCGCTGATAATTACAACGAGATAGAGAAACTGGGCGAGTTTATGTGGGACAACTTTGAGCTCGATGGTCAGTATTTCAATATCGTTCGCGGCGAGACGCTGGTAGGAGATGTGATCAAGCAAGTGCCCGCTGAAGTCTTGCCCGGTATGTACGCGTACATTTCCAAACTGACGAAGCGTTACGGCGACCGCATGTTTGCGGATGACGACGCGAGCAAGCGTTTCGTCAAGAACGTAGCTTACGTGGGCGCAATCTCTACGCATTACCGCACGCAGCACGCCAACTTCGGAGCCTCGACACCCTGGCCTTTCCCCTGCACGGCTGGTGAAACTACGGCCGTCATCGACTACAACGGTGACGTGCGCGCCTGCGAGTTGCGCGAAAAGTTTGCGACGCTTTCCGATTTCGATTTTGACTTTGGCGCGCTTTGGGCTGCACACGAACGTGACGTTGAGCTTAAGGCCATCGACGGCGGCAAGGCTTGCTGGTGCACACACGTTTGCTTTATTCACGACTCAATGCGCCATTCGAGTCGCGCCATGTTGTACGAACTTCCGAAGAACTACCTCACCCGCGAGAACTGGCAATCCTAATGCGGACTCCAGACGATCAGGAGGCCAGCCGAAAGAGCGGCATCGCTTACGGTGCTGCGCTGGTGCTCTTTTCTTCTGTAGTCGCGTTTTGCGGCGCCGGTTGGTTAGCGGATCGCTGGCTGGGTACGAAGCCGTGGCTGCTGGTGTTGGGAACCGTGCTTGGCGCGATCGCAGGCTTCTACCAGTTCATCAGGCTTACTGCGAAACTCTAAGAGTAGCCTCACCTCGACAATAGGCCGATTTCCTGTGTAAAATCCCCAGCTTTACTATGTCGCTTTCCATGAAAGACATTCCCAACGACGTAAGCGGAAGTATGCTTCCGGACGCGAGTAACACCGGCCTGGAGGCGCGTATCTTCCGCACCATGGCCCTGGCGACGATACTCGCAGCCGTTGGTAGCCTGTCTTTTGCTCATTGGCGCATTACCGCTGGCGTGTTGCTTGGCGGAATCCTCTCCTTACTCAACCACTATTGGTTGAGTAGTTCAACGGCTGCAGCCTTCACCGTGCTTGTTCATGGAGAGAAGCCGAAACTAAAGCTGGCGCAATACATTCTTCGTTATCTCGTCATCGGCGCCGTTGTCTTTCTCGCATACAAACTTAACCTCGTGTCGCTTGTGGCTACTATCGCCGGCTTATGCAGCTTCGTGGTGGCTTTGTTTGCTGAAGCTCTTCGAGAATTCTATTTCGCAATTATTCACCGAGAGGAAACTAGTTAATGATCTGGTTACAGGAAGCTGCATCCAAAGGTGCAGAGCACGCTGAGGAAGCCGAACAGGCTCCGATCATCGTGCAGTTGGTTAATCACTACTTTGGCGAGTGGGCGTTTCAGTTTGAAATGAAGTATACCTACCCGCGCTGGCAGTGGTTCCTTGCCAAATTTGGCACTACGCCGGAAGCGGTGTTTGGTCGTTACACTCCGGAGAATGCGATCCCCTGGTACACGGTCATGTTTGTAATTGCGTGCATTCTCAGCGTCGCAATTATCTGGATTCTCAAAGGCAAACTATCGGAAGACGAACCCGGTTACGGACAGCAGACGCTCGAAGTTGGCGTGCTGGCTGTTCGCAGCATGATTGAGGACATAATTGGACCGCAGGGACTGAAATACTTTCCGGTGGTCATGACTTTCGCCGTGTTGATTCTGGTTTCGAACCTGATGGGATTGTTTCCGCTGTTCCTGTCGCCGACAGCTGCCACCAGCGTGACCTTCGCGCTGGGTATTTCTTCGTTCCTTTACTACAACTGGATTGGCATTAAGGAAAACGGAATCTTCGGCCACCTTAAACACTTGTGGGGACCCATCTGGTGGATTGGTCCGTTGATATTTCCGATTGAACTGATCAGTAACTTCATTCGTCCATTTTCGCTCGGTATACGTCTCTTCGGAAACCTATTTGCCGATGAAAAAGTTGTTCACACCGTGTCCGGCCTGGCGCCACCATGGACCTGGATCGGCCCGCTTTTGTTGATGCCGTTAAGCATCTTTGTGTCGTTCATTCAGACGTTTGTATTCATACTTCTTTCGCAACTTTATTTGAGCGAAGTGTCGCACGAGGAACATGCTGAGCATGAAGACCATGGCCATGAGGCGGAAGCAGCCGATCACACCCAGGTCCAACCCGAGCAGACAGCTCTGGCAACTTCTTGATTGCTTAGGTCGCGAGTCGAGCGGTGAGGGCATACGCGCCCGCACACGTTGACACGCACGTTTTGTCTGGATGCAGACCGCAAAACTGAAGGCACAACTGGCAATTAGTTATTCGTTGATTTAATTGCAAGTCTGTCTCGCTGGAGCGCCGTTGTAAGAGGGGCGGTGGATACCGGATGCAGGCGAAATCATATAGTCCAGTCCGTGCGTCTTAGTGTTGTTTGGCAGGCATCAATTTTCTGAGGCCCGAGCCTCAGCAGGAGAAATCGAAAGATGAAAAAACTTTTCTTTGCAGTGGTTGGAGTAATGATGGCGGCAATCCCAGCATTGGCGCAGGCGCCGGTGGAAGCCGCGCCGGCCGTCGCCAATAACAACCCCGGGATTATTGCCTTTGCCGCGTGTGTTGGCTTTGCGATCGCGGTCTTTGGTGGTGCAATTGGCCAATCACGCATCGGTGCCGCAGCCTGCGAAGGCGCTGCGCGGAATCCCGGCGCCGCCGCCAAGATTCAGACGATGATGATTCTGGGCCTCGCGCTCATCGAATCGTTGGTTCTGTTTGCACTGCTAATCGTGTTTGTAAAAGCAGCCTAACAATTCGACGAGATCATTACTTACTGAATACAAGCAGGAGATGCGGGCGTTGCCTTCGGGCCTCGCTCGCATTCTTGTTTTCGATCTCGCATCTTTGCCGCCATGTAAATCTCTGTGCTACGCTCTTGAATACTCTCCCGAAGCAAATAGTGTTGTGAACTAACTGGGATAGAGACCCTGTCTGTCCCTTGAAACAAGCGCAGGTATGGCGTCTGTTCCAGGGAACCTGGCAGGAGCAGTAATAATCGATGAAAGCTTGTCCGAAATGCGGAGCAGAGTATCCTGACTCGACCACCCTGTGTCCTGCCGACGGAGTTGCGCTCGAAAAGACAGACGACAGCTTACTTGGCCAAATTCTGGCCGGAAAATATCGCATTGAAGAGCGTTTGAATAGTGGCGGCATGGGCACCGTTTACCGTGGCACCCACGTGTTGATGGACAAGACCGTGGCTGTCAAAGTGTTGCGGCCTGCGCTTGCAGCTGACGAAAAAATTGTGGCGCGTTTTTCCCGCGAAGCCCGCGCAGCGTCAAAAATCTCCCATCCACATGCGCTGAGCGTTACCGATTTTGGCGAAGCCGAAAACGGCGTTGTGTTTCTGGTGATGGAATACCTAAACGGCCAGACACTCAAGCAGATCATTCGCCAGGAAGGCCCAATGCCGCTGCCGCGCGTGACCGAGATACTTCGCCAGGTGGGTGGAGCGCTCGATGCGGCTCACGCTGAAGGCGTCGTCCATCGCGATCTAAAAAGCGACAACATCATGTTGCTTAGTAGCTCCGGAACTGACTATGCGAAGGTACTCGATTTTGGCATCGCGAAAATCAAAGAACCCGAAGGCGTTTACGATCCTGGCCTAACTGCACCCGACCTCGTAATCGGTACACCGCAATACATGTCGCCGGAGCAATGCTCGCAATCGCCAGATATAGATGCGCGCTCCGACATCTACTCGCTTGGAGTAATCCTCTACGAAATGCTGGTGGGGCATGTGCCGTTTACCGGCGGCTCACCAACAGCGATCATGCTGAAACATTTACAGCAGCCCGCGCCTTCGGTTCTGGAGGAACGCAACGATGTGCCCAAAGCGATTGGCGTTGTGGTAGCTCGCGCCCTGGAGAAGGGACCCGAAGCTCGTTACCAAACCGTGAACCAGTTAGTAGAAGACTTTACGATTGCGGCGGGAATGGAACCGATCAGCGTTTCGTCATCAGGGAGCCAGACGCGGGTGGAGCCGCCGCCAGCGCCGCCATCGGTTGACGAAATTGACGAAGAGACTTTGGTGCGTAGAGCTACGCGTCCGATGGCACCACCAATTCCTACACGTGACCCCGCGCCCGTGGGTCCGTCAGTGATTGTGCGTGTGCCAGGTCAGCAGCCGCCGGCGGTTGCCAGTTTCAATCCCTGGAAGATCCTGATCCCATCGGTGATTGGGCTGCTGGTTATTTTCGGAGTCATCTACGCACTTTCGCGCGAGCCGCAACCCACTGGCGCGGCTCCGGCAGGTTCCCCTTTGGCAGCTGATCCCAACAGCAGTCCGGTCGAACCGGCAAAACCCGCAACCGGAGAATCGGAAGCGGGAATTCCATCTGGCGGGAGCACGAATCCGACCGCCAATACAAACGAGAACGCTAATACGTCTGCGTCACCGGAGCATGGCGTGAGTCCGAGCGAAATCGACCCCAACATTAACCTCAATACAAACGAGAACTCTAACGGGAGACCCTTGCCCTCGCCGACCCGGACAGTAGAAGTAGAGCCTCCACCACCGTTGCCGACTGCAACCAATCCGCCGGTTCCGAAGCCGTCGGTGGCGCCGACTACGGCCTCGACTCCGGAACTGCCGTAACTTCCCAGGCGTTCGACGATCCAAGTGCATTGAGGCCCAAAGGGCTGGTATTGAATAGCCACGCCCGTGAGGGCGTGGAATGAGATTGCAAAGCTTCGAGGCCCGAAGGGCAGGCACTTCATGTTAACCATGGGAGGCCCCTCGTTCGGTCTTGTGCCGCACCTTCGGCGCTATGTTTCTTGCACATCGATCCACGCCCTCACGGGCGTGGCTATTCAATGCCGGCCCTTCGGGCCTGGTTGGATCCGATCTTTGCGCGACAACCTAACCTCGTTCAAAGCCTAATTTTTTTCGGACTCTGGCTCATGCGAACCGGTCGCCACTGTTCCCGGTTCTAACAAACGGTTCGGATCATCTCTAAGAGTGCGGCATCGTCGTCAATTGAGATCTTGATTTCGAGGACGTAGCAGGGAAGTTCCAACTTCAGAGAAGCAAGCTTCAGCGCGTCCTTGGCGGTGGTGATTAGTCCGACTGCGCCGTGTGCCTTGGCATCGTTAACCAAACGGTCGAGGTCGGATTGGTTGTAGTTATGATGATCGGCAAACGCGCGCGTCGCCGCAGGCGTGTAGCCTTCGCGGCGCAGCTGATTGAAGAACGAATCCGGATTGCCGACACCGCAGAATGCTGCGACTGATTGATCCACCAGGCTATCCCTGGTCACACTTTCCCCGTTCAGTTTGCGAATGCCTGAAACAATCATGCGCGAGGAGAAAATAGGAATCGGGCCGGCGAACTGCTGAACTGTGTTCCTTATCGAATCCGTGTCCTCCACTTGCTCAGTCCGAGTGACTACTACGCAATCAGCGCGGGACAGGCCCGCGCGAGGTTCGCGCAAACGTCCGTTGGGAAGCAAGCTGCCGCCGCCCCACGGATTTGTTACGTCGATGGCCAGGATGTTCAGATCGCGTGCCAGGCTCAGATGCTGGAATCCGTCGTCAAGCACAAAGACTTCACTGCCGAGGTTCTTCATCGCCCACTCGCCGGCGGCGAGTCGATTTGGATTAGAAACGACTGCGGCGATTCCGATAAGGTTCTGGGCCAGGAGATAAGGTTCATCACCGGATTCACGTTCACCAGCGAGAAGTTTGCTTCCGTCTGACACCAAGACCTGCGATTGCGGATTTGCCCGGCCGTAACCCCTTGTTAGCACGCACGCCCTTTTGCCAGTTTCGCGAGCAACCGCAAGGCAGACCCACTCCACCAGAGGAGTCTTTCCCGTTCCGCCAGTGGTCAGATTCCCAACGCTTATGACTGGAGCAGGAAGTTTGGAAACAGAAAACCATCCGCGCCGATACCCGGCAACACGTGTTCGCGTGACGACATTGTAAATCGCGCTAAGCGGCGGGAGTATTAGTGACGTAAGCGGGTTCATGGCATAGGCGCGCCGTCGACGCGTAATGAGCTGGAACCTGTTGACGCGTTCGCGGCAGTGGCGATTATTGAGTCGAGTGAGCGTAGCGTGCGCTCGGTGGCGCCGCGGTTTTCGCTGACGAGGTTTTGTGCCAGTCTGCCAATTTCGCGAGCCCTCGCGGGATTATCAAGCAACTCAAAAACCGTATTTGCCAGTTCAATAATTGTGGCTGAATCCGACACTGCTTCTAGCTGAACAATGGCGCCGACTTCTACAAAAGTCTCCACTATTGACTGAAAATTGTAAGTGTGCGGACCGACAATCACGGGTGCGCCGACAGCCGCGGGCTCAAGAATGTTATGGCCTCCTGTAGGGGCGATGCTGCCGCCAACGAAAACTAGCGAGGCTAATGAATAAACGGATCGTAGCTCGCCGATGCTATCAAGAAGAATAACTTCGGCTTGTCCATCGCTCGCTTGCTGAGGCGCGGTTCTTCGTGCCCAGCGCAATCCCGAAGTCTTAAGCAAATCAGTGACTTCTGCAAAACGTTCCGGATGACGCGGTGCGATCATTAATCGCGGTTTCGTTTCGGTCCTCGCAAGCACTTGTCTGAAGCTATTTAGAATCAGCACCTCCTCCGGCTCATGCGTGCTCGCCGCTAGAATCAATGGAGACTCACCCAACTTAAAGCGTTCTCGAAACGCAGTTGTTAACGAGTCAGTCTCCGGCAGAGTCCCTGCGTCAAACTTCATGCTGCCAAATACGAAGGTCTTCTCGGCGTCCATTCCCAGCGCCCGAAGCCGCTCGGCATCGGCTTCGGTCTGCATTATCGCCAGGTTTAGCGAACTGAGAACGCGAGTCATAAAACCTCTTATCAAGCGGTAACGTCGGAATGATTGTGCGGAGAGCCTGCCATTTACAAGGGCGACCGGGATCTGCTGATTCTTGCATTCCCGCAGGAAACCGGGCCACAGTTCCGTCTCCAAAACCAGGACGGTTTCAGGGTTGATGGCCTTCAGCGTGCGGCGGACGACCCAGCCCCAGTCGAA
>JBOGOP010000179.1:0-11445 GCA_050747225.1 Pyrinomonadaceae bacterium | reverse complement strand
TCGCTGACGTCATTGCCGCCGCCGACAAAAATGTCCAAATCGCCATCGTGGTCGTAGTCAACGAATGCCAGCGTTTCGGAAAGATAAGGATAGCTTGGAAGCTTGGCCTTAACGGTCACGTCCGTGAAGCGCCCGTTGCCATCGTTGTGATAAAGCGCGCTGGCGCGATAGCGCAGTATGAAAAGGTCAGACTTGCCATCATTGTCGAAGTCGCCTGCGACTGCGGCGGTGCCGACGCCTGCTGCGTTCTTCGCAAGGTCGCCGGATTGTGCTGTGACGTCCGTGAATTTTCCGGCGTCGTTGCGATAGAGCCGCTGCGAGGTGCTCGACACTTCAAGCAGGTCGAGGTCGCCATCACTGTCATAGTCGAAAAGGACGACGGCCCCACTGGACTGTTCGAGCAAAGGATCTGTGAAGGGCCAGGCGCCGCCAGAAGGCAGAACGCTCGCCGTCACATCTGTGAACACGACGTCCGGCATGCGTTTGTCTACCAGTTCCGGCTCAGCACCTGTCGAGGATACCGCTTCAGCATAACGGCCTTGCTCGAGATAGTTCTGGCCGATAGTGGTGGCGCTGCCGCGTTCGCGCAACTGACGGAAACGTTCGGTAACAGCCAGGCCTTCCGCACGCTGACCGCTACGCATTAGAGCCTGGCCGAGATTATAAAGAGCCGTCGCGTTATATGGTTCCGCGGTCAATGCCAGACGAAAAGCCGCAATTGCCTCTGGGTACTTGCGCTGTTGCGCGTATATCTGACCAAGGTTGATGTTTGTACCCACGTCGTTCGGATCGATCTTGAGTACTTTTTGAAAAGCGGCAACGGCGTCGTCTGCCCGGCTCTGTAGTTTCGCAATCAAACCGAGGATGTAGTAAGGCTGTGGAGCGGCAGGAATCAGAGTGGCAGCGGTCTGAGCTTCTCGCGCTGCCGCCGGCAGATCGGGCACGTTAAAGAGAGCGATGCTCAGATTGATGTGCGCCAGGTTAAGTTTTGGATCGATCTTCAGCGCACTTCTGAAGGCTTCCGCAGCTTCCTTATGTTTGAACTGCTCAAGCAGCGCCACGCCAATGTTATTGGTTCGATAGGCATCTTCACGGGTGGTTGTACTGGTGCGAGTCTGCGTTTGCCGGCTCGCCAGTGATGCGTTGCCACATAACAGAGTGAATGCAATGAAGCTTGAGAGAACCAAACCAAGGATCAGGAATCGAAAATTTTTCATTGATGGTTAGATACCGGTTGAGCACAGGAAAAATTTGGCGGCAGCGACAACTCCTTGGAGTGCGGTGACCTGTCAAGCACCCCAGCCGGGCTGCCCGGCCGGGGACCCCGCTCACCGCTTTGGTCGGTCGCGACCTGGCGCGACCACGTTTGGTTGAAACTATCGAAAGACATAGGCGTCAAGCCGCCTAAGGCCAAAGCGGTGACCGGTCACCGCACTCCAAAGAGTTGCCTCTAGTTAAAGCTACGGTTGCTTTGCATCAATGTTTGCCGGCTTGATGTCCAGCGGAATGAACTGTCGATCAATCAAGTCTTTCATCGAGATTGGTCTATCAAGAATTCCTGTTTTGACTGCCATGTCATTGATGCGCTGTAGGTCCTCATCCGTTGGCGTAAGCATTCGGTAACTTACACGATCGGGTGGCTGGGTCAGCACATAGCGAATGACTTTCTCGTCCTGCCGGAAATACGGAGCTACGAGTTTGGCCGCCTCAAGACGATGGCCTTCAGCCCATTCTCCGCTCTCGGCGATGCCACGCACCAGATCACGTACCACCTCAGGACGCTCGCGAATCATCTTTTCCGTAACTACCAGAACGCAGGAAATGAAATGCGGCCAGATGTCTTTCGCGTGATATAGAACGCGGCCGCTGCCGTCCAGTTCCGCTTTGGCAGCATGCGGTTCACCTACAAAGTAGGCGTCGATGGCTTTAGCGGCGAGCGCGCCGGGCATGTCCGGCGGCGGTAATTCGACGAAGCGGATTTCGTCGGGACCGACACCCTGGTCATCCATCAGTTTGCGAATAACCAGGTATTGGTTGCTGTACTTGCTGGGAATGGCGAAGGTCTTGCCGCGCAGATCGCGGAGGCTTTGCGCCGGGAGGTCTTTGCGGACGATCACAGTCGAGCCGTCACGATGGCCCAGATAAACAATCTTCACCGGCACACCTTGTTCGCGAAGCTTCATCGCGAGCGGCGCAATCATAAAAGTCGCATCCAAACGCCCGCCCTTCACTGATTCAACGACGGTGGGGAAATCAGTGAACCGCTGAGATTCAAAGCGATTGGTAGTGCTGGTTTTGGTGGCGAAGTCTGTGACGGGACACGTGAGGTGACAGGTAACCGGCAAGTATCCAACTTTTATTTCCTGTACTGATGACTTGGGCTGGCCGCTCAGCATTGACCTGTGTTGCCACGGCTTGAATCTCAACAGCCCAAGGACAGCGATGAAAGCCACGATACCAAGTAACCAACGTGTTAAAGGTGAACGAAGCATAAAAGTTTCTCGAAGGAGAATATTGTAACGCAAACTGTTAGTTTGCGGCTTTGGTCTTTGGTCTTTGGTCTTTGGACTTTGGTCTTTGGACTTTGGACTTTGTACTTTGAACTTCGAGCTTCGTTTGGATCCTGAACATCGGGAGAGGAACAAAGCACAAAGTACAAAGCTCAAAGCTCAAAGCTCAAAGACCAAAGACCAAAGTCCAAAGCCCAAAGTCCAAAGTCCCAACGATCAACCAACCACATCCTGCTCAAGTCCTAATTCTGCCAGAATAGCATGCACGGCTTCCACGACCAGCGGATGCGTCAGCTCGCGCGGGCGAGGTAACGAGACTTGCAACTCGCGGCAGATACGAGCTGGCCGATCCGAGAGCACTACAATACGATCCGCGAGCTGGGCTGCCTCCTCTATATCATGAGTCACCAGAACAACGGTGCGCGGCAATTCCTTCAGCATCCGCGCCAACTCGCGACGCAGACGCAGTCTCGTCAGATAGTCCAGGGACGAAAACGGCTCGTCCAACAGCAGGATATCTGTGGAGCCCGCGAGTGCCCGCGCAAGTTCTACGCGCTGTCGCATACCCCCGGAGAGTTGATGCGGGTAATGCTCGGCAAACTGTTCCAGACCAATCAACCGCAACATCTCTTTGAGTTGGCGCGCGCACTCGCTTTCGCTGAGCCCGCGAAGTCCCATCGCAATGTTTTGCGCAGCCGTTTGCCAGGGAAAGAGGCTGTCCTGCTGATACACGGTCCGCACGCGACCGTTGCATACGACGGTCCCGGACGTCGGCTTGAGAAAGCCTGAAAATAAATTGAGCAGCGTCGTCTTGCCGCATCCCGAAGGACCCACTACCGCAACGAATTCTCCCCGAGAGATTTCCAATGAAAGACGACGGAACACTTCTACGGAGCCGAAGCTGACTGAGCCCTCTTCGATGCGCAGCGGCTTATCGTTCATAGCCCCAGCGTACACTGCGAATCTTTGTAAGCCTCATTAAGATGCGGTCGATCAGCATGCCGATGACGCCGATTACGGTCATGCCGGCCACCAGAAGATCCATTCGCAAACCATTGCGCGCATCCCAAATTGCGAAGCCGAGACCATCGCGCCCGGCGATCATCTCTGCCGCTACTACTACCAACCACGCGAGCCCGGCAATGACTCGCAGTGAAGTAATTACCTGCGGAGCAATGGCCGGCAAAGTCACTTTAGTCAAAAGCTCCAAACCACTAAACCGGTAATCACGCGCCACGCGAAAATAGACTGACGGAATGTTGGCGACGGCAGCTAAAGTGGCCAACACCAGTGGGAAGAAACAGGCCATAAAGATTAGAAAAATTGCCGGCAGGTCGCCAATGCCGAACCAAAGAATGGCAAACGGTATCCAGGCGAGCGGCGATAGACTGCGAAAGAAGTTGATGGCAGGTAGTAGTGCAAAGCGTGAACGAACATGGTGACCGAGCCACAGACCGACGGGAACACCCAACACGACCGCCAGCATAAATCCCGTAGTTACACGGAAGAGCGAAGCCACCAGATCCGCGAGCAGTCTTCCGGTCCGGACTTCCTCCAGCAACCCTCGAGCTACAGCCATTGGTGACGGGAAAACTGATGGGGGAAAAACTTGCAAGAGCCAAAGCGCCGACCATACAGCGACGACGACCAGGAGCACTAGTAAGGGAAGCAGGCGCACCCGCGCTGGAAATAGTGGTTCGCTCATAACGGCAAAATCAACCGCATTCGCGGTTGAAGGTTTATCCGCAAACAAAATGGCCGGGCAATAAATCATTCAACCAGCCTGCGAAGCAGGCGGAAAGAGTGATAGCCCCAGGCGATGGCGCAGCCGAGCCTGGGGAATCAATCAATACCATGCCCAAGCCCATGAAATGGGCGACAGCGCCGCCAGCTTCGCAGGCTGCTTGGATGCTGCAATTCAGGTGGCGCTAATACACAGCCGAAAAACTTTGCCAAAGAACGTTGATTAGAAATTCTACTGAAGAGAGGAATCCGAAATTAGGGTAGTGTCCTGGTTTAGAAACAAAAGCAAACGATCCACTAAATTACACTGAGTCACACTAACTCTTTTTCGTGCAATTTCGTGTTGTTCGTGGATCGTTCTTCTTTGCCTGATAAAACGAAAATCAAATTAGGACACCAACGAAACTAGCACACTCCGCACTTCTGAACAGGGCGGCGTGACACGCGCAAAGGGGACACCTGCGCCTCACTTCGCCAATATTTTTTCCTGATTGGCTAGAATCCGCTCCTGATTAGCAATAACGTTGTCGAGCTTTGCTTGATTCGCCAGGATCGATTCCTGATTAGAAAGGATCGTTCGTTGGTTTGATAAAGTCTCATCCAGCTTAGACTGATTGATCTTGATCTGTTCCTGGTTGGCAATGATTGTCTGCTGGTTGGCGATGATAGTTTGCTGGTTCGCCAGCACTTCGTCAGTTGACATCTGATTCTCCTCGTTTTGGTTGATGGTAGGGCGGGATGGTATCGCTTCTCAACCGTCGGGTGGTCATACTTTAGTTGGAGATGCCCATCGACCGAAGGGTGCAGACGGCCATTATGCCTTGTGTGCTATCTTGGCTCCAAAGACAGACTGGAGTCGCGACCATCGGGAGAGTCGTGCCCACACACTTCGCCGAACCTTCTGAGGTAAAGCATCAGACCGCCGCCGCATCATTACCACGCTGCCATTGCGTTGCTGGGAGTCCTTCTTCTGGCGATTGCTGCCTGCAAGTCAGGCAGCAGCTTGCCCGCGAAATCTTCCAAAGAATACAACGAGGTGGTGCGGGCATTTTACATTGGTTTGGCGGCGTTACAAGTTGGCGACGACGTACGCGCAGACAGCAAGCTTGCCGAGGTCACGCAGCTGGTGCCGACTGAGCCGGCCGGTTGGGCCAACTGGGGATTACTCGCGTTGCGCCAGCGGAATTTCGATTCCGCGGCAGAAAGACTAGAGCGCGCTCGCTCGCTGGCTGATCAGAACGATCAAATCTACTACCTGCTCGGCCTCCTCGAAAGCAGCCGTGGACGTTCCGCGGAAGCCCTCGTTGCCCTGCGAAAGTCAGTCGCAATCAATCCAAAGAATCTAATCGCCGGTTTTAAACTCGCTGAAGAAATTGAGCGGCAAGGCGGAGAGAATAGCGAAGCCGAGTATCAGCAACTCATTCAAAAGTTACTCGAAGTGCAACCGGATAATCTTGCCGTCTTGCTCGATCTCGGTCGCATCTCGGCGAAGCGCGGCGACGCAGAAACGCTACGCCTCGTCGTCGGGAAGCTTGCGGCACGCTCCGCTGACTGGCCTCCTGAGGTACAACAACAATTCAGCGCTGTACAGACGGCTGCGGCGGGAACTGACGTTACGCAGGCAGCAACTCGGATTACGTTCCTGCGAAATGTGCTGGTTCGTATCTCCGAATATCGCAAGGATTTATCAAACATCAAGCCACCACCAGGTGAAGAGGCGCAACCGTTTACGCAGTTCTTAAAAATGGAGTCGCCGACTTTCACGCCTGCGCCCGCGGACACGGCGATCAGCTTTTCTTCCGAGGCAGTGCCAAATGCGCCGGCGGGCAAGTGGAGTTGGATCGGAGCGATTTCGCTAACGGGCGAAGGCCCACCGGCTGTTGTGCTGGCTAACGAAAAGGAGATTCGCATTGGCAATGCGAGCTATCCGTTTCCAGGCGGGCCATCAGCTGTTCCTCCGGGTCCGGAGGGCGTTGTCGGGCTCGATTTCAATTACGATTTCACGACTGATCTGGCTCTGGCTGGAGCTGGCGGCATTCGACTGCTGAAACAAGAAGGCCCAAACAAATTCACCGACGTCACCGCACAGACAAAGTTGCCGGCGACGATCCTGACTGCGGGCTACACGGGCGCATGGGCCGCCGATATTGATATGGACGGTGATCTCGACATTGTGTTGGGCGCCGAGCAAGCGCTGCCGCTGGTCCTGCGCAACAATGGCGACGGAAGTTTTGCTGAGATTCATCCATTCGCCGGAGTCTCCGGACTGCGCGGCTTCGTTTGGGCAGACGTCGATGCGGATGGCGATCCCGATGCAGCACTGATTGACGATCAGGGCAAGCTGCGTTTCTTTACGAATGAACGCGGCGGACAATTCAAAGAGCGTCCTGTACCGCCAAACTTACCGTCAATAAGAACAATCAGCACCGCTGATGGCAACAATGATGGCATTCTGGATTTGCTAGCGATCCAGGGCGACGGCGTGGTCATTCGACTCTCGGACAAGAACGAAGGCCAGGAATGGGAAACTGCTGAGATGGTCCGGCTCAACAACGCGCCAAATTATCTCGAAGGCACATTTCGGCTGCATGTGCTTGACGTCGACAATAACGGCGCAAACGATCTGATACTGGTTGAGTCAAGCACTTCGCCCGCTGGTGGAAATGTCGCCGGAGCACTAGTCTGGCTAAGTGATGAACAAAGCAAATTCAATGCAGTTAACAACGCGGTCGGGCCACGATCAGTTTTCTGCGCGACGGACTTGAACGGCGATGGCAGACTCGATCTACTCGGTCTAACTAATGAAGGTCAGCCCGTTGAAGCAATCAACCACGGGATGAAGAACTACCACTGGCAGGTAATCCGTCCCCGCGCCGCTCAAACCACCGGAGATCAGCGTATTAACAGTTTCGGCATCGGTGGGGAAATGGAGATCCGCGCGGGTTTGCTGGTGCAGAAACAATTGGTGACCGGGCCGATTGTTCATTTTGGTTTAGGCGATCAAACCGGAGCCGATGTGGTGCGCATCGTGTGGCCAAATGGAGCGGTGCGCGCCGAGTTTGAAACAAAAGGAGATTCAACAATCCTTGCCGAACAGCGCTTGAAAGGCTCGTGTCCGTTTCTTTTCGCTTACAACGGCAAAGAAATGAAGTTTGTCAAAGACGCAGTGCCCTGGAGTTCGGCGATCGGTTTGCGCATAAACACCCTGGGCACGGCGCGCGTCGAGGCGACCGAGGAGTGGTACAAGATTGGAGGCAGCGAGCTTGCGCCGCGGGATGGTTACTACGATCTCCGCATTACCGCCGAGCTTTGGGAAACTTATTATTACGACCAATTGGCTTTGATGACGGTCGATCATCCCGCGGGAACGGACGTTTTCGCCGATGAACGCTTTGTTATACCGCCGGCCAAGCTCGCAATCACTACTGTCGAGAGTCCGCACCAGGTCGCTCACGCCTGGGATGATGACGGCAAGGATGTGACGGACATTGTAAGTACACTTGACGAGAAATATCTCGATAACTTTGGGCGCGGTCGGTATCAGGGCGTGACGCGCGATCATTATGTCGAAGTTGATCTCGGTGAGGACGCGCCTCAGAATGGTCCGCTTTGGTTAATTGCCAAAGGTTGGATGCATCCCACTGACTCATCGATCAACGTCGCCATCAGTCAGGGTCAGGAAGTTCACCCACAGCCGTTGAGTCTTGAGGTGCCCGATGGCAAAGGCCACTGGGTTACAGCCAATCCAAACCTGGGTTTTCCTGCTGGGCGTAAGAAGATATGTTTGTTCGACCTTTCAAATGTTTTTCGCCCTGGTACTCCGCGCCGTTTGCGACTGCGCACTAATCTAGAGATTTTTTGGGACTCGATCGAATGGGCAAAAGGTCTTCCCGATGCTCAGTTGAAAATGACCCGAATGAATCCAGTGACGGCCGATCTGCATTATCGCGGTTACTCAGTGATCAATAAGCTGAATGCTTCTTCGCCTGAAGTGCCAAACTACAATCAGATGTCGAGTTCGAAACAAGTCTGGCGCGATCTGATCGGCTACTACACGCGCTTTGGCGATATACGCGAACTGCTGGAAAAGATTGACGACCGCTATGTGATCATGAATGCAGGCGACGAGATGTCGCTCCGTTTTCCGGAGCAGCCACCGCCGCCCGCCGGCTGGGTGCGCGACTACGTTTTCATGGGCGACGGTTGGATCAAAGACGGTGACTACAACTCGACTTTTTCCAAGACGGTGCTGCCGTTGCCGTATCACGCGAAGCAGGAATACGTTGCGGTCCCGACGACGCTTGAGGATGAGTGGGCATACAAGCAGCATCCTGAAGACTGGCAAAAATATCACACGCGGTATGTCACGCCTGACGTCTTCAAGAATGCACTGAGGACTAGCAGAGGCAAATGACAGCTGGGCGTTCGACAAAACTACTGCTTGCTGTGTTCTTCGTAGCGCTACTCGCTACGCCGCTTGTGATCAAGCGAATCGCGGCACGGCGCGAGGTTTCGAAGTCGCAATTGGATGTTTCCTCGGCGTTAGCTCGCCATGGATTGTTTTTTCAGGAAGTGGCCAAAGCTTCAGGGATAGACTTTGTTCATCAGGCTCCTACTCTGGATCATAAGCTCGACCACATCATGCCGCAGGTTGCCTCAATGGGCGCCGGCGCCTCTATTGTCGACTTCGACCGCGACGGTTGGCAGGACATCTACCTGACCAACAGTGGTGAAGGTAGTCAGAATCGCCTTTATAGAAACCAGGGCGATGGGACTTTCAAAGACGTAGCCGGCGAACTGGGGATAGCCGATCTAAACCAACAGGGAACCGGAGTCTCGATGGGCGCCGTCTGGGGCGATTATGACAACGACGGCTACGAAGATCTTTTCCTCTACAAATGGGGACGTCCGGAACTTTTTCACAATGACGGTGGCCGGCATTTCACGCGCGCCACTGAACAAGCGGCGTTGCCGGCGTGGGTGAACGCCAACACCGCGATCTGGTTTGACTACGACGGTGATGGTCTGCTCGATCTATTCATCGGCGGTTACTATTCGGAAGACATTGATCTATGGCATCTGCAGACGACTCGCATAATGCCTGAGAGTTTCGAGTATGCGAAGAATGGCGGGCGCAAATACCTTTACCACAATCTCGGTGCCGGAAAGTTTGAAGAGGTCAGCGCAAAGTTGGGAATCAATAGCCGGCGTTGGGCGCTTGCGGCAGCGGCGGCTGACCTGAGAGGTACCGGCCACCAGGATCTGTTTGTCGCGAACGATTACGGAGTCTCTGAACTCTACTTCAACAACGGCAAAGAATTTCGCGAGGTTGGCGAACAGACGGGTGTGGGTTTCGCTCCCAAGAGCGGGATGACTGCGGCTTTTGGGGATGTTTTCAATCAGGGCAGGTATTCGGTCTACGTCTCGAACATTTCTGAAGATGGTGTGCTTATTCAGGGAAATAATCTATGGGTGCCGCAGGAGGGAACCTCGGGCGACGGTTTGCGTTTCGAGAATCTGGCGCGAGCGTTGGGAGTCGAAATGGGCGGCTGGAGCTGGGGCATGCAGTTTGGCGATCTCAACAACGACGGCACCCTGGATATTTATTTGACTAACGGTTATGTGTCGGCGGACCGCAATAAGAGTTACTGGTACGACTTTTCAAAGGTAGCCGGAGGCAACAGCATTATCATCGGCGACGCTCAGAATTGGCCGGCAATGGATGGACGCAGCCTGTCTGGTTACCAGCAGAAACGCGTTTGGCTAAACGATGGTGCAGGCAAGTTCAATGACGTTGCGCAGGCGGTTGGCGTCACTGATACTCACGACGGGCGTGCAGTCGTCTTCGCCGATCTCTGGAACCGCGGCGTGCTCGATGTAGTCGTTACGAACCAGCGCGGGCCTTTACTTATCTACAAAAACACAGTCGCGCCGGGAAACCAGTGGATCGACTTTGAACTGGAAGGCACAGCCAGTAACCGCAGCGCGATCGGCGCCGAAGTGAAATTGTTATGGAATGGTGCTCAACAGGTGCAGGCAGTTTCGGGTGGCAGTGGCTTTTGCGCTGAAAACCAGCGGCGGCTGCATTTCGGTTTGGGCAGGAATGCGCAAGTCGACCAGGCGGTAATTCGTTGGCCGTCCGGAAAAGTTCAAACAATCGACAAGCCTTCGGTGGGACAAGTAAACAAGATTAAGGAGCCGGTGTGAGTAAATATATCTACGCGCCAACGGCGCGAAATGTAACACCCCGATTCTTCGCGCCAAAGGCGCGAGATGCAACAGCCTGGGGCAACGCCCCAGGTGAGCGCCCATTAATCTTACAAGCGCTGAAGGCGCGAAATAGAACCTAGCGAGGAAATGATGGTTTTGCGCCGAACAACATGTCGCGCTTTCAGCGCTAAGAAATTAATCGGCCCTTTCCAGGCTGTTACATTCCGCGCCTTTGGCGCTGGGCAAGAGGTCGGAGATGCAAACTGAACCACCGGTGAACGATGCGGTGCTTGATCAACCCATAGCGACGCCCGTGAAACGCAAGCCGCGTTTCGATAATCGCTACGTCGCGCCGCTTTTTATCACCTGCATTCTGCTGATCGGGCATCTTTCCTACGGCATCCTTGAAAGCTACAAGAAGACGGCGTTGGCGATTGTGGTCGCGATCGTTGCCGAGTTGATCCTCGGTCGCATCTTTTTTGGTAAGTGGCTGAATCTTGCCAGTGCTTACATCACTGGGATCAGCGTCGGGATTCTGGTGCGCTCGCCCGCGTATTGGCCTTACGCGCTCTGCAGCGTCATCTCGATAATGTCGAAGTACGTTTTGCGCGTGAAGGGACGGCACATTTGGAACCCTTCGAACTTTGGCCTCGCCGTGTTGTTGTTTTTAGCGCCGGAGACAATGGCCCTGCTCAGCATTCAATGGGGAAACAACTATTGGTCCCTGCTGGTTATCTGGATCCTCGGTTCGATCATCATCTGGCGTGCTCGTCGCTTTCATATCAGCGCTACCTACGTCGTCTCGTTCTTCTTATTCGCATTGCTGAGAAGCTGGATTACCGGCGATCCCTGGCTCGCAGAAGTGGCGCCAATCACCGGGCCGATGTATCAGCTGTTCGTCTTTTTCATGATTACCGATCCCAAGACGACCGTTCGCACGCGGATGGGGCAGTGTGTAGTCGCAGCGTGCGTTGCCCTGGTC
>JBOGOP010000178.1:0-11490 GCA_050747225.1 Pyrinomonadaceae bacterium | reverse complement strand
GCAGTGGGTTATGCGGCAACTGTCGGTCGAAAACCACCGAGAGAAGCGGCGCCGGGGCCACCGCTGGCCAAAGCGCCGACAGGTCGGCGCACTCCAAGGAGTTGAGGTTTCTTCTGCTAGTGCCGCTCCCGTCTTGACTTTGTTCGTCCCGCTTAAACGTGGATGACGTGCGACGCGCGCCAGATCTTTGCTGGAATCGAACCGAGCGGCGCGGTAGTCAGTACGATTGCATAGTCCTCGTCAAAGACGTTGTCATCCTTCGTGGCCTGCGGATCGTTAACGACAGCGGAAAGTTTAACTTCGCCGTTTTGTGGTTGCGGGCTCACCAGCGCGAGCCGGCGCAGGCATTCATAAAGGTGCTTTAGTCCGCTGCCGTAACGACCAAGGTCTTCCCCAAGCATTAGTCTGACTTCCGCACGTTCGTCGACAAAGTGCTTCAAGAGTGAAGCAGCCTGAACTACGCCCGCTTCAAATCTCGGCAGAAAGTTTTCCTCATCTGAGTCAGACAAGTCTCGTGTATCGAAGACAATTGTAATTCGGCGCTCGTCCTCGGCGGTGAATTCACGCACCGTAAGATTGCGCGATCGCGCTGTCGCTTTCCAGTCGATGTGCCGCAGGTCATCCTGTGGCTGGTAATCACGAAGGGAAAACAGATCCTGCCCCACTCCCCTTCTCACCGAGGCCATGCGTCCCGCGTAAGTAGGAAGCAGGTGAAGCTCGTCTCCGATCGGTTCGGGCATTGGATAAACCACAATGTCGACATCTCGCGCTCGCAGCCGTCTGCGAAAGCGGAAAAAGCCAAACGGGAAACGCGTCGACAACTCAAATCCATTGATCAGCACGTGACCGCGGGCCGGAAACATTTGCTCAACGCGCTGCTCTGCTGCCGCGCGCCGCGGTATGTAAGTGAAATAGGCCAGCGCTCGCTTAACAAAACGTGGCTCGCGGCTGCGGCTCTTTTTAACTCTTGCCTGGTTGGGTCCCCGAGCTTCAACCAGAATCGAGAACGACGGCAACACTCGTTTGGCGTTACGCAGAGTGACGATCACCGGCGCCGCTTCGCCGGCGAAGATGTGGTCGGGAAAACGCGCAGACACGATCAGATCCCGTAGCGACGCTCTAGCTGCAATGCCCCCCACAAACAAACTGGAAGCAAGCAATGAGAAGATCATGAAGAGGAGATTGTTTCCGGTGTTCCAGGCAGCGAAACCAACTACAACCAGGATCAGAACGAAGATCGCGCCTCCACTCGTTACCTCAATTGGAAGATCGAAACGCCTCACTTCCATGCGAGCAGAGCGCGCGAGCGGCGGGACAACGAAGATGAGCATTAAGGCCGCGCTCACCAGCGACAAGATCGCAGCGATCGCTGCAAGTGAGTAGTTGTCGTTCTGTCGAGCCAGCAGCGTGACGGCGGCGGCGGAAAGTCCGCCGATTACGAGGAGCGTACCGAGGATAATGTTGCGCCACCTGGCTAAGTATGAAGGATGAAGGATGAGGGATGAAGACGGAGAGCGTTTGTCGTTCCCTGCTTCATCCTTCATCCTTCCGCCTTCATCCTTCCTACAGCGGCACGCTTACAGTTTTCATTATTTCCGTCAGTACAGCTTCTGCCTCTTCGCTGCGGCGCATTGACGAGGCGTAACGAGTGCTGACGAGGATGCGGTGGGCAAAGACGGGTAAGACGAGTCGTTTGATATCGTCGGGAATGCAATAAGAACGCTCTTCGGTAAGCGCCAGTGCCTGCGCTGCGCGGAAGAGCGATAAGGTCGCACGTGGACTTACGCCCAAATCCAACATTTCCGAATCACGCGTGGCTGCAACGATGCGCATTAGATATTCAATCAACGCATCGTCCACGGAAACTTCGGCGACGCTCTGCTGAAGTTCTACAATTTCCTGGGCTGTCATCACCGGCCGAACGTCGTCGAGCGGATCGCTGTACTCTCGATCACGCAGAATCTGTCGTTCTTCATCAATAGCCGGATAGCCGATGCGCAGCCGCAACATGAAACGGTCGAGCTGCGACTCTGGCAGCGGGTAAGTGCCGTGATGCTCGATGGGATTCTGCGTGGCCACTACTATGAACGGCGCCGGCAAGGGATGTGTCACGCCTTCCGCCGTCACGTGGCGTTCAGCCATCGCTTCCAGCAGAGCAGACTGAGTCTTGGGAGTGGTGCGGTTAATCTCGTCGGCCAGCACGACATTCGCAAAGATTGGACCCGGCTTCCACTCAAAAACGCCGGTGTGCTGATTGTAAATTGAAAGTCCAATAACGTCTGACGGCAGCAGGTCCGAAGTAAACTGTATCCGTTGAAAGCTGCAGTGAAGCGCACGTGCCAATGCATGTGCCAGCGTGGTTTTACCAACGCCGGGGACGTCCTCAATCAGCAAGTGGCCGCCGGCGAGTAGCGTAACGATACCGAGGCGAACCGCTTCCCTCTTGCCCCTGATGACCGTCTCGATAGCCAACTGCAGACGCTCGATCTTTTCGACCGCATCAGCAATGACCACTGGGGGATTCCCTGTTACCGGTTCGAGACGTCTCATTGACTACTTCCTCGTCGAGCCAAATTTCCTTCATTCTACATGCTAAAACTCGCTCCCGCACGTAAGAAAGAAGCGGGGGCAAGCCCACCTTCCCAACCTTAGAGATTCTTGCATCGCTCAAAAATCCGCCCGTTGAAAGCCTTTCGGACCCAAATCAGCAATTCAAGTTCTGGTCAGCTCCAGGTTAGGAAGGTGGGCTCGCCCCGCTCTTCGGTGAACAGTTAGCATTGACCTGCCATAAGCCCTCTGTCACATGACGTTTTGGAATCCACTGTAGTAAACTACGTTTCGGCCCGTTCACACCCACGTTTCCCAGGTCGAATTGCAGGAACCAACTTCTATTTCTTACGTGTAACGAGTCGCGAGGAGTTTTTATGAGCCCAAACCAAAGACAACGAAATGCCGAACGCGGCTTCTCACTAATCGAGCTGATGATCGTGATTGCGATTATCGGAATCCTGATCGCGGTCGGCGTGACCGGTTGGAAAGCTGCCGTGAAGTCGGCCAATGAGGCCGCTGCGATCAAAACGCTCAGGACAATAGCAGAGCAGCAAATGCTTTTTTACAACTCTCACCAGCGCTCGGCGTTTGGAACGTTTGACGAGATGCTGAAGGAAAACATGCTGGACACCCGGTTCGCGGGCACTACGCCGGTAGTTGAAGGTTACATATTTCAGATGCGCACCATCCCCAAATCGACAACTAACCAGCCCGGTTATGTAGTCAATGCGGATCCGCAGGTTACCGAGGGAGTCGGCGCCACCGGAAAGAACCATTTCTATTTCGACTCAGACAGCAACACAATTCACGTCAACGCCACGCAGCCGGCAACCGTTGCCGATCCACCGATCGGACAGTAAGACGGAGGTCAGAGGACGGAGGACGGAGGACGGAGGTCGGAGGTCAGAGGACGGAGGTCAGAGGTCAGAGGACGGAGGTCAGAGGTCAGAGGACGGAGGTCATACATTCAGTAGCGCGAAGTAAACAAAAGCCTTCAGTCTGTCACTTGAGACTGAAGGCTTAATGCTGACCTCTGACCTCCGTCCTCTGACCTCCGTCCTCTGACCTCCGACCTCCGTCCTCTGACCTCTGACCTCCGACCTCCGTCCTCTGACCTCTGACCTCCGTCCTCTGACCTCCGTCCTCTGACCTCCGACCTCTGACCTCCGACCTCCGACCTCCGACCTCTGACCTCCGACCTCCGTCTACTGACCACTGACTAAAGTCGCATACGCATACCAAAGTCCGAAGGCAATGCTTAATGCGCCTGCGGCAGTTTGCAATCCGTAGTTGATAGCAGAGAGACGCCGCCCACTCAGCGCGAAGGGCAAGCCAATCAGACCAGACATCAACAACATTCCTACCGTGGAGCCCAGGCCGAACAGCGCCAGGTAGAACAGTCCCAGCGACATCGATTGAATTTGGGTGAGTACAAGCAGAGTCAACGCGGCAGATCCCGCCAGCCCATGCATTGCGCCAACCAACAGCGGTTTGAAACCAATCCGGGCAATCGCGTGCGAGTGGAAAGACGGCGCTGAATCCGAAGCTGCAGCGTTTGTGTGTTTAGTGCCGTGCTCGTGAAAGTGGACGTGGACATGCGACTGCCCATCGTGATCGTGTCTGTGCAAATGGACGTCGGCGCGTTTGCGCAGGACGCGCGTAACCGCCAGTACGCCCAGGGCGATTATCATTAACGCCACGCCAAACTCCAGCCAGTTTGCAACTCTTTGTGGAATGGCGACGCGAAACACCAGCACCAGCACACCCACGAGAATTAACGAAGCCGTGTGCCCCACTCCCCACAGACCGCCTACCAGCGCCGAACGCAAAACGCTGCGATGTTCGCTTACGATTGTCGATACCGCGACCACATGATCGACTTCAGTGGCGTGCTTGAGGCCAAAGACCAGCCCCAGGGCAAGCAAAGCAAAAATTCCGGCTGAAGTGAATGATGATTCCATGGAAATGAACTACGCCCTGAAAATTACACTTAAGCTGCGCGTTCGGCAACCTTAGTCACTCCTCGTTTTCGCAACAGCATGAGGGAAATAACCAGCGCGACTATCCAGAAAGTCAGGACCGTTAGTTCAACAATTACATGCTGAAACGCAACGCGCTCGGTTGCAGATGCCCGCTGAAGCCTTGCGCAAAAATCCAATTATGATGACGAAATGGCTTCGCCATCCGATGTGCGGTGGTGGCTCGGCCCCACCGTAAACGCTCAGTTCGTCTCCCGGGCTGCGCCCCAAAAAGGGCGTAGCCCAAATTCTTAGGTGCTAGTGCGGAAGGGCAGAGCTGCCTCCGCACATCAGAGCAAAGCCGTTGCTTTGCTTGCATCAGTAGCATTGGAACTTCGAGATTCCCACTTTTTGTGCAAAGCCGCCCGCTGATTACCAAACCGACCTACTATCCAAGTGTGAACGCAGTCGTCAGAAAATGGGAACAGCGGCAACCGTGTCATCGTTTTCTAATGCGTCAGGAAACAACGCACTCGTGTGTTGTTTCATCTACGTAAGTGCGCCATGAACTGAACTCAACCCGAGGTAATCACTTATGGAGTTGATCTCTGCTCATTGTTGGGTGAATAATCAGCGAAATACTTGGAATTTTCCGCGAAATGCAGTTTTACTGTACTCCAACATCACCGGCTTGGTTAATTATGATTGAGTCTCACGGCAGGTGGTGATAACCTTTGGGCCGTTATAGGGGGCTTTACCCGGATTTTGTTCTTGTGCACGGCACATTTCATTTCCGGTGGAAGAACAGGAGAATCGATGTAATGCCGTTAACTCAAAAATGGTTTCGAAGTTTAGCAGCAGCGACCTTCACCGCTCTCGCCCTGACAGTTGTTGTGCAGGCTCAGGATGTTGCGAGCCAAAGTTTTCCCACAGTCAAGATAAAGAATTTCGGACAGATGGATGAGCGCTTCTACCGCGGCGCGCAACCCAGGGAAAAAGACTACAAAGACCTGGCCGCACTCGGAATCAGGACCGTCATCGATTTGACCGCTGACCCGAAACCATATGAGCAGTCTACGGTCGAATCGCTGGGAATGAAGTACATCAACATTCCGATGACCGAAAGGAAGTATCCAACCGAGGAGGCAACCAGGATGTTCCTGAAGGTTGCCAGTGATCCGGCCACCGGAAAGTTTTATGTTCACTGTGCCGGCGGCAGACATCGCACCGGTGCGATGGGCGCTGTTTATCGTTACCAGTTCTATGATTGGAATTTTGATCAGGTCTACGCCGAGATGAAGAAGTTCGACTTCTACACCAGTTGGGGTCACGGCGCCTACAAAGATTTTGTTCAGGACTACTATGACAAGATCCGAGTAGCCAAAGCGTCAGGAGCACCGTCGACTCAAGCTACCTCGGTTCGGGCCCAGTAAACAGACCAGAACGCTTTAGCAAAAGAGAAGGCCACCCAATCGCCAGGGTGGCCTTCTTGCTTTTTGTCTGCTTCGTATTCGCTAGTTGTAAAGATAGGTCGAGCTTTTCTTCTGTTCCCATTCAAGCCCCGCGATGTTCTGCGAGTCTTGCGCCAGTATCTCTTCACTTAGCTGATCTGTGCTGTATGCCAGGCCCAGATTCAGTTGATAAACTATCTTTCCAGTCTCACCTTCTTCCGCCTGACGTTCAAGCCGTCGTAGTTCAAAACTGCATTCGTGCCTCTTCAAGAGTGCCTCTAATACCTTGTGCGTAGCATCCAGATTCTTCGTCTCGACGGTCAGTTCCATCGAGCGAAACACCTGTCTCGATTCAAAAGACTCCAGGATAAAAAGTGCGATCAGAACGAAGACGGTGAGTATCAGAGCCATGTCCAGACGCCCAACTCCGCAGGCCAGGCCTACGCCCAGACATACCAAAAGCACTGTCGTTTCTTTCGGGTCGCGGATGTTGGTACGGAAGCGAACCAAAGAAGCCGCAGCAAAGATTCCGAAGGCGCGCGCAGCGCTGTCGCCAACGATCATCATCATCGCCGCAGCTACTACGGCAAGCAGGATCTGAGTTTGAGAAACGTATGGATTACGTCTGGTGATAGAAACGCCGCGACGCCAGCGAAAGGCCAGCAGCATCGCAAGAAACGCTGCGAGTAGAAAGCGGATTAGAACCCGGGCGGCAACCACCCCCCGCTCAGCTTCCTCGGTTACCCTGGAGCCCGGATGATCGATACCGAAGACTTCAGTCAGCACTGAACGGTTAGCATTTTCCCGCGCTCTCGTGGCGGCATCTGGTGATCCGGTTGGGGTAGCGGGTTGTCCTTCAGTAGTCGACACCGGGTCAGTCACTGCGCCACGTCCGGGCCCGCCCGCGCGCTCGAGCAAAACGTAAATGAGCAGGCCGCTACCGAGCAAAACGGCGACGAACATCAGCAGAATGCGGACCAACGGTTTATTCATCTCGGACTATTCCTTTCGAATCTCAGCCAACTCTCAATTAGAGCAGCGCGCATCGATAATCGTTTTCGACTTGCGCACGAATTCCGCAGTCCACGCTTCCGCTGCCTGATCGCGTTCGTCGTTGCGCGAAGCCCGGAACACTCTGGTAATCAAACCGTTTCTCTTCTCCGCATCAAGCAGCCCTTGCAAGCCTTTCGCCAGCAGCGCCCGGCCACCTTCGCTTATGTTGGCGTCTCCAACGCTCCTGGCGGTAGTTGTGCAGCGGCCGCCGCTTACCTTGATTGGGTCTTTACCCTGCCACGTCTTCAACCTCGCCTTACTTTCACTGGAACTGGAGTAGCCGAAAGTCGACCCCATATCGCTTACGTAATACACCGCCCGGCCCGGCTTGCACAGGCGTGAGCCATCAGGGTTCTTCTTTGAATCGAGACAACTAAACTTATGGTTGTCGGTCTT
This sequence comes from Pyrinomonadaceae bacterium, assembly GCA_050747225.1. Taxonomy (GTDB): domain Bacteria; phylum Acidobacteriota; class Blastocatellia; order Pyrinomonadales; family Pyrinomonadaceae; genus PSRF01. The sequence continues at coordinate 4,082 of JBOGOP010000178.1, read as the reverse complement.
CGTGTCACCATGATCAATGAAGGCCAGCCAGAGCTTGAACGCATCAACTTCAGCCAGCGGAGTTCCTCCCTGCAACAGCTTCGCAAGTGATGGGGCAATCGCCGCAGAATCTTTGTTGTTGCAGTTCACGTCTATTCCGTTTCCCAACGCCAGTTCGATTCCGGCGGCGGGTTGAAAGGGACTGAACGGTACGCCCTGAAATCCTTTGTTCAGACTTTTCTCGCAGTCTGGGCAGGTTACGTCCGCCACCCATTCATCGTCCGCGAAGAACCCCAGCGCCTTCGAGAATCTTGAAGAGAGAAACTCACCGTATATCTCTCCGTTTCTCTTTTCTTTTGACTGCCCTTTAAAGTGGGGCTTGATCTTGTAACGAATTAGTTCGCCATCCTCGTCGACGGCGCCCGGAACAGAGCAATAAAACTTGGGGGTTGTCCCCGTACCTTCGTTCGCTTTTGTTGCGACACATTTGAATGGCATGGCGCGTCCCGTTGAATCAACCGCGGGACCACCCGCTCGCGGACCACTGAGAGGGTTGTAGCCCAGGACCGCGTCATAGCCTGGGTCGGGCTCGTGCCAGACTCTCGCGGTCTGTTCAGCCTGCGCACGCGCCTCAGAAGTGAAACAGGTTTTTTGCGCCGCAGCCGGCAGTGCTAATAGAAAAAGGAACAGTAGAACGATAAATGATTGAAACAGTTTGCCAGGCATGAACTCCCTCCCTGTTCGTATTCACGATCACTGTTTAGACCGATCCGATCCGCTTCCTTAAGAACTCAAACTAATACTTCCCTCGAAGTGCAATTGACTGTTAAAGGGCGCCTCGCCCGGCGCCATCGGCACGCGTTCGTAGATGCCATCGGCATTGAGGACTCTCGCTTTGACGTTATCTTTGAGGTAAGCGTTAAGGATCACATCTTTCAGATAACGCCTCAAGTTTACGTCGAGAATAGGAGTCACAACTTCAACTCGCTTATCGAGATTACGTGTCATCCAGTCTGCCGAGCCGATGTAAACGTCTTCCTCGCCTCCATTCGCAAAGTAGAAAACCCTGCTGTGCTCGAGGAATCGGCCCACAACACTCCGGATCCGGACATTCTCGGAGAGTCCGGGTACGCCCGGTCGCAGCATGCACGAGCCGCGAACGATTAAGTCAATTGGCACGCCGGCCTTTGATGCCCGGTAAAGCGCGTCAATAATCTCAAGATCTGTAAGCCGATTTATCTTGGCAGCGATGCGCGCCGGGCGTCCTGCCTGGGCATGATCGATCTCCCGATCTATTAATGCCAGCATTCGTGGGCGCAGGTTCACTGGCGCGACCATCAGGTGAGTGTACTCACGCGGTCTCGAAAACCCGGTCATGTAATTAAATAGATCGGTGGCGTCGTCACCTATATCGGCGTTCGCCGTTAGCAGCCCGAGATCGGTGTAGTATTTAGAGGTTGTGGGATTGTAGTTACCAGTCGCGATGTGAACGTAAGTTTGTAACCCCTCCGCCTCGTCGCGAATAACCAGCGCCACTTTGCTGTGCGTCTTGAGTTTTTCCAATCCATAGACTACGTGTACTCCGGCTTCCACGAGCCGGCCCGCCCATTCGATATTGTTTTGCTCGTCGAAGCGCGCCTTGATTTCAACAATCGCCGTAACCTGCTTGCCGTGTTCGCTGGCTTCGATCAATGCCTCGGGTATCGGAGAATTCTTGCCCGTGCGATAGAGACAAATTTTGATCGCCAGCACTTTCGGATCCTTCGCCGCTGTCTGAATAAATTCAGTAATTGTGGTGTAGGCGTTGTACGGGTGGTGAAGCAGAATGTCCTGCTTCCTGATAGCTTCGAAGAAGTGTTTCTTTTTACTTAATATCGCTGGAACAGTCATCTGAATCGGCTCATCTCGAAGTTCAGGCCTGTCCAGGCCATACATGTAGGTCAGATCAGCTATACCAAGAATTCCACCGGTCACGTAAACGTCTTCGTCCTCAATCTTAAGTGACTTAGTCAAGTACTCAATCATGTACTGAGGCATCGTTGAAGACACCTCAAGCCGTACCGCGTTTCCAAAGCGGCGCTCGCGCAACGAGGCCTTTATCCGCCCGAGCAGGTCCGGCGCAAAATCGTCTCTGATCTCGACGTCAGCATCGCGAGTAACCCTAAAGAGAAAACTCTTGCTGAGACGCATACTCGGAAAAACAGAATGCAGGTTCGCATCGATCAGCTCTTCCAGGAGCACGAACCTATCCCCGGTGTCACCCACACGAATCAGACGCGGCACCACCGGCGGCACTTTGATCCTGACAAATCGCGGCAAACTCCCCATCGTTATTGGCTCATTAGGATCTGAATCGACTTCAACCGTGAGGCCGATGTTGAGGCTAAGATTGGCGATGTGGGGAAACGGATGAGCCGGATCGACAGCGAGCGGCGTCAATATCCGGAAAATGTTCTTCATGAAATAGTTGTTCAGTACCTTCTTCTCGCGGCCCGAAATCGACTCGTAGTCGACGATTTCGACTCCGTGTTTGGCGAGTTCCGGCAAGACGCTCTCATGGAGGCACCGTACCTGCTCTGCGACCAAGGGCAGCACGCGCATACGAATCATCTTGAGCTGCTCAGCCGGCGGCAATTCTCCGGGCATCACCTCGAATTCAGTGATGTCCAACATCTCCTTCAAGCCGGAGACTCTAACCATGAAAAACTCATCGAGGTTGCTGGTAAAGATGGCGAGAAACTTCAACCGCTCGAGCACGGGCACCGACTCATCCGCGGCTTCTTCAAGCACACGCTTGAAAAACTCCAGATGGTTCAGATCCCGATTGAAAACGGACCAGGCAGGAAAGTTTTCATCCCTATCCGCGTTCGAAATTGGTCGATTGGGTGAAGGTTGTCCGCCAGCGTCCGTGGTGTCAGTCGTTTCGCTTGCGGCCGGCCGCTCAGCTTCATCTGTCAAGGTCTGCTTTCGCTCGTCCATCCCGTTTTCCACTCCGTTGTTTTGAAAGACTGGCGTCGAAAAGCTTCCACGCCTGTAACGCGCAGTTTTCCGCGCTAGAAGTTTCAGGCTGGGAACTTTTCTTCCCATAATATGCTGAATCCCCTCAACATTAGGCTGGATGCTTCGGGGGCGTCAAGGAACCGACATTCGATTAGATGCTCGATCTTAGACGCCGTGACGTTTTCTTGATAGTGTTTCGCGGAACCAACTCAGAAGTACTCTCGAGGGCAGGCAGGGAAACTATTCTTTTTCCGAAGGGATACGTCCATGTTTAACCTTAGTACCTTTACTCACCTACACGTCGCAATAAGCCTGGTAGCGATCCTGTCAGGACTGGTCGTCATGTTCGGGCTGCTGACGGGAAGGCTGCTCATTCATTGGACCTCATTCTTCCTCCTAACCACGGTGGTGACCGGCGTGACGGGCTTCTTCTTTCCGTTCCATGGTTTCACTCCGGCGATTGGCGGCGGGATCGTCTTGCTGATAGTGCTGGCCCTTGCGATCTTCGCGCGCTACCCTCGTCGCCTCGCCGGCGCATGGCGCTGGATCTACGCAGTTACTGCCACGTTTGCACTTTATCTCAGTGTCTTCGCCTTGATTGCGGAGTCCTTTCAAAATATTCCAAAGCTTCAGGCGATGGCGCCCACGCTGACTGAAACACCATTCCTGGTCACCCAGGCGATCGCTCTAATTCTCTTCGTCGTGCTTGGGATTGTCGCAGCAATCAGGTTCCGACCTCCTCCGGTTCCGATTTAAGCTGAGGACAGTCTGAGTCTCACCGCCACCGCCGATTAAGACAATGCGCGCCGGCGGCGCAAATAGTTGCGCTGCCGGCGACGCTAAATCCCCCAACCGCTTTGGATCTTAGTGCTGTCCGTTTTCACCGAGAGCCTTCTTGACTTGCCCTGGTGGATAGAGAGGTCCGGGGAGGAACTGCTCTTCAAAGTTCAGAAGCGCAGGATCAATACCGAACGAATAGATCTGAGTTGCCAGGCTGGTGTTCAGATCGTTATCGCTGATGACGTAAAGCACGTGCCTGCCGTCAGCAAGGTCGGGACCCCATGACAAACCCTCGATCTTCTCGGCAATGGTCGGTACCAGGT
>JBOGOP010000177.1:0-11497 GCA_050747225.1 Pyrinomonadaceae bacterium | reverse complement strand
ACTCAGGACCGGGCGAGAGTCTTCCCGTTCAGCTGGACGGGCAGGGCCATCCGTTACTCAACGCTGAGGTCACTCCGCTGGGTGGCACGCCACTCCAGGGTAAGTTCGTGCTGGATATCGGTTCCGGCGGCGGACTCTCGCTGCACAGTCCGTTCGTGACCGAACATAAGTTTCTCAGCTCCGGCCTGAAGACGATTCGATCGATTGGCGCTGGTGGTGCGGGAGGACAGAGTGTGGGCCAGATTGGCCGCGTGTCGGAGTTGAAAATTGGCAAATTCAGAATTGCCAATCCGACCGCGCTCTTTTCAGAAGATAAGGCGGGAGCTTTCGCCAATGACACGTTAGCGGGAAACATCGGCCAGCGGGTGGCCGGCAAATTCCGACTATTTCTCGACTACAACCACGAACGAATAATTTTCGAGCCGGCCGCAAACTTTAGCGAACCGTTTGATCGGGCCTTCAGCGGACTTGCCCTCATCGGCGAGGACAAGGACTACTCGACCTTTCGCATTACCGAGGTGCTTGAAGGCTCGCCGGCAGCCGAAGTCGGTTTGCAGCAGGACGACCTCATCATAAAAGTTGACGACAAGCATGCGTCCGAATTGACGCTTACGAAATTGAGTGAGATGTTCGAGCAGCCAGTAGCTTATAAGCTGGCGATTCGACGTGGGGACAAGACATTGCAGGTGATCTTGACACCACGGAAGTTAGTGTAAGGAATGCAGAAGAACATAGTAGACTTAAGAAATGAACCGGATGGAAAATGGCATCGATCACAGGAGAAATTCTCTGCTCCTGCTGATACTGGTGCCATTGATCGCTGTGTCTGTTGCCTGGTGGTGTATGGCTTCCGGGATCGGAGTAAGTCCTGATTCAGTAATCTATCTCAGCGCTGCGGATAGTTTGCTGGCCGGAGAGGGCCTCAAAGCCATTGCCTACCATTTCACGCCCACTATACCGATTGGAAAGCCGCTCGTTGGTTTTCAAGTGATTTGCTGGCAATGAGCGCGAAGCGCGAAAATGGATTGAAGGAAACAAACTTGCGCCTGCGGCGCGCTTGCGGGCGAGACGCCCGCGGTCCCAGCAAATCGCTTGACCAATACGACCGGAGGACAAATTGTCGGATGAGAAAAACGAGATCAGAGGTGACGCGCCGGAGAGTTAGGAGTGGCAAACTTGTCGTTGCGATCGTGGTTGCCGTTCTATCTGCCACTCTCACCTCCGCGCAAAAGATTTCTCCGGAAGAACAGAAGCTTGTCGACTACATCGACGCCCACTCCAGCGAAGCCACTGCCCTGCTGGAAAAAACTGTGAATATTGAAAGTCCGACCGAGAACCTGGCGGGCGTCAGGCAGGTTGGCGCGATATTCAAAGCGGAGCTTCAGTCCTTCGGTTTCACCGCGCGCTGGATCAATATGCCGGTTGAGATGAAGCGAGGTGGGCATCTGTTAGCTGAAAAAAGCGGGACTAAAGGAAAACGGGTCTTAGTGCTCGGTCATATCGATACCGTATTGAGCGGCGAGAAATTCCGGCGGGAAGGCAACAAGGGATTCGGCACCGGGTCGTCTGACATGAAGGCCGGTGATGTTGTCTTGCTTTTCGCCTTGAAAGCATTGCGCGAAACCGGCGCACTCAAGGACGCGCGCATTATTGTGATGCTCACTGGCGACGAGGAGGATTCCGGAGACCCGGTGGAAGTAAGTCGTCGCGACATGATCGACGCCGCCAAACGCAGCGACCTCGCCCTTAGTTTTGAAAACGGCGGCAGCAACATCGCAACGGTGGCGCGTCGTGGCAGCAGCGACTGGACGCTTGAAGTCACCGCCAGGACTGGACACTCTTCGGCAATTTTTAAGGGCATGGGGAGTGGCGCAATCTTCGAAGCGGCGCGAATTCTCAATCAGTTTTACGAAACGCTGCGAGGCGATGAATATCTGACCTTCAATCCGTCAGTAATCTCGGGCGGAACTGAAGTTGAAGTCAAGGATCAGAGCCTGACGACCCGAGGCAAGACGAATGTTGTTCCGGCCAGAGTCATAGTCCGTGGCGACCTGCGCTTCATTCGTGAGGAGCAGAAGGAAGCCGCGCGCGCAAAGATGCGCGAGATCGTGGCGAAAAGCTTGCCGGGTGCGACCGCGAAAATTACATTTGCAGATGGCATTCCAGCGATGTCGCCGAACGAAGGCAATTACAATTTGCTGAAACAGCTTGATTCGGTGAGTCAGGACCTGGGCTTCGAAAAAATCGAAGCGCTCGATCCGGGAGCGAGAGGCGCAGGCGACATTGCCTACGTCACGCATCTGATTCCCGGTCTTGATGGCCTGGGCGCAACCGGAGGAGGCGCCCACGCGCGCGGCGAATACGCAGATTTGGACACTTTGCCAAGACAGGTCAAACGCGCGGCGGTTTTGATTTATCGACTAACAAGGTAGGCTACAAAATGACGCGAACTTGACTCAGTCGAATCCAGATGAAGTGAACCTTCAACCAGCCCGCGATAGCGGCGGAAGCATAAAGCCCAGGGTGGAGCGAAGCGGAACCCTGGGTAGTTCACGCCACAAGGCCTTTGAGCCCGTGAAACGGGCGACAGCATTTCGAGCATCCGCGTTCTGCCGCCCGCTTCGCGGGCTAGGTATCATCAAGCGACGTAACCCAGGGCTTCGCTTCGCTTCACCCTGGGCTTTATGCTGCCACCTGCTACCGCAGGCTCGTTGAATTCTTTCACTTAGATTGCGTGATGGTTAGAACTGTCGATTAAAACATGGAGGCTCACACGATATATGCGACGAAGAATGTTCTTTAGTTCAATCTTAATCATCCTTGCGATGGTTGGCTCTTACGGGTTTGCAAACACACGATATAGCGTCACACAAACACCGGATCCTATTTCCGGCGACTGGGACGTCACATTCAAGGTGGGTGAACGCACTTCTCCCGCGACTTTCAACTTGAAGCTTGATGGCAATAAGGTGAGCGGAACTGCCGAGTCGGCGCACACAGGTCCCGGGACTATTCGCGAGGGTTCATGGGTCGATGGCAAGTTAAGTTTCACGCTCGACTTCAAAACTCACGAATCGATCACCATTACCGGTAAGGCACAGGACGGCAAACTGGTGGGAGAGTTTTCCACTGAAGGATTCACTTCCAGCTGGGAAGCGACCAGGAAGAAGTAGTACTGAGTCACCGCTGAGGGTCGACAAATACAGAACGGGAAGTGGTAGCGACCTGGTTCAACCCTCACGTCAAAGCAAATTAGATACTGGATTCAAGTTTCGGTGGCCCCGCCACAAGACCAGGTCGCTACTGCTCCCGTTCTGTATTCGTCCTCCCACAGCAAGTTTCGTTAAAGCGTTCTGAGCCTGAGACCAGCCACCGCCTACCCTGCCGCAAATTCGTCGGTTATCATCAGCGCACACAGTTTGTGACTTCTTCTCGCTTGCGGAATTAATGCTGATAGACATCTCGCCTTTACGAATCTCCAGAGATTACCGGCTGCTATTTTTTGGTCAACTGATTTCCGCATTTGGCACGGCTATGAGTTTCGTCGTTGTGCCCGTGCAGGTTTACCAATTGACTGGATCTACGCTTCTGGTTGGATTATTGAGTGCGTCGGAATTCGTTTTGATCCTTTTGATGGCCTTTGTCGGCGGTGCGTATGCGGATTTCATCGACAAGCGAAAGATGCTGCGTCTGACCGAAATCGGGCAAACTCTCGTAACCGTGGCGCTGGTCTTCAACGCGACTTTGACCAACCCTCAGATTTGGTTGCTGTTTGTGTGTGCCGCGCTTCATGCCGGCCTTGGAGCTTTGCAGCGTCCTTCGTTTGAATCCATGCTGCAAAAAATAGTGCCGCTGGAGCTGATGGCTTCGGTCAGCGCCCTGAATTCGCTGCGGTGGAATGTAACTACGATATTGGGCCCGTCGATCGCCGGAATTATCCTGGCGAGATACGGCGCCGTCATTGCTTATTCAATTGACCTGGTAACCTTCGGCGCCTCGCTCACCGCCGTGTTTCTTATTCGAGCTGTGCCGGCGCCTTCGCAAATCGAAGAACGGCCGACATTGAAATCCGTAGGTGAAGGATTGCACTATGCCTGGAAACGTAAAGACATTCTGGGCACTTATCTGATTGACATGAACGCCATGTTCTTCGGTATGCCGGCAGCGCTCTTTCCGGCGATGGCTGCAAATTTCGGCGCGGGAACGGTTGGGTTTTTCTACGCGGCGCCGTCGGTGGGCGCGTTAGTGGCCACGCTAACGTCGGGCTGGGCAAAAAAGGTGAATCGCCACGGTTTGTTCGTCGCCATTGGCGCGGCGCTCTGGGGCGTGGCAATCATCTTTTTTGGTTTAGCACAAAATCTCTATGTGGCCTTATTTTTTCTCGCGCTGGCTGGTGGTTTCGATATGATTAGCGCCGTGTTTCGGATGACCATATGGAGTCAGACAATTCCCCATTACCTGCGGGGACGGCTGGCCGGATTAGAGATGATCAGCTACACCTCCGGGCCAAAACTTGGCGACGCAGAAGCGGGTATCGTTGCCACGCTGTTTAGTGTACGCGCTGCGATTGTTTCAGGCGGAATTCTCTGTGTTGTCGGCTCGGCCATCATCTCGCTGTTGCTTCCGGAATTTATCAGATACCACGGAACCGCGGGCCTCAAACAAAAAGAGTTGGAAGAAGCCCTGCGCGAAACTGAAACGAGGAACCTGCTGGTCGAATAACGTTCCCTGACTCACCGTCTCCCGAAGGAGGAATCCAATTGGAGCTTCCCCTGACCCCGCTCGAACTTGCGCGTCGCACCCGCAAACTTTATCCCGAACGCGAAGCTGTAATTGATGGTGAGCTGCGTTTAACTTACGAACAGTTCTTCACACGCTGCGATCGTTGGTCGGCGGCGTTGCAAACACTCGGCGTGAATCAGGGCGATCGAGTTGCTTACATTGCACCCAACACGCATGCCCAGCTCGAATCCTTCTATGCTGTCCCTCAAATCGGAGCTGTGCTGGTCCCAATTAACTACCGGCTAACCGCCGACGACTTCGTTTACCTGATCAATCACAGCGGCTCGAAGATCGTCTGCGCGCATTCTGACTATCTGGATGCAATTGACGGCATTCGTTCGCAGTTGCAAAGCGTCGCAGCGTTCATCGCGCTCGAAGGCGGCCGGGGTAAGCGGGGTTGGCTCGATTATGAAACGCTTCTTAGCGACAGTTCAGCAGAGTTTACGCGGCCGGAAATTCAGGAAACTGATCTATTGACGATTAACTACACCAGCGGCACCACCTCACGGCCAAAAGGCGTGATGATCACCCATCGCAACGCCTACATTAATGTGGTCGGCACGCTCATACATCACCCGATGTCGCTCGCCGATCGCTATCTCTGGACGTTGCCGATGTTTCATGCCAATGGCTGGACGTTTGTTTGGACAGTGACTGCCGCGGGCGCAACGCACGTTTGTTTGCGCAAGGTAGAGCCAGTCGGGATATTCGAAAAGATCAAACAGGAAGGCATCAGCATGCTTTGCGCGGCGCCGACGGTTCTGATCAGTATCGCCAATGGCCCGGTGGAACTAACTCGCGAAGCGCGGCGCGGGCTTCGCATTCTGACTGCCGGAGCGCCTCCGGCCGCGGCAACCATCGAGCGCATCGAGGGCGAGCTGGGCTGGGTGATTACGCAAGCGTACGGACTAACCGAGACCTCGCCCTTCATCACCATTTGCGAACCAAGACCTGAGCACGAAGCGTTAGCAATTGCTGAGAGATGTGTCATTAAGGCGTTTCAGGGAGTCGAGTTGATCACCTCCGGCGAGTTGCGAGTGGTTGATGAAGACGGACGCGAAGTGCCGCGTGACGGTGAAACACAAGGTGAAATCGTCGTCCGCGGCAATGCGGTGATGAAAGGCTACTATGAAGATCCTGAGGCTACGGACGAAGCGATGCGCGGTGGTTGGTTTCATACGGGCGACGCAGCAGTTGTTCACGAGAGTGGGTATATCGAGATTCGCGATCGGATCAAAGACGTAATCATTAGCGGCGGTGAAAACATTTCCTCTGTTGAAGTTGAAGGCGTGCTGTTGCGCCATCCAGCCGTGCAGGAAGTAGCGATCGTAGGTCTACCTCATGAACGCTGGGGTGAAGCGCCGCACGCGTTCGTGGTCCTGAAGGCTGGCGCTGAGGCATCAGAAACAGAACTGCGCGAGTTTGCGCGCGCGAACCTCGCACACTTCAAAGCGCCGCAGGGGTTCACATTCGTTGTGGAACTGCCAAAGACAGCTACCGGCAAAGTTCAGAAGTATGTATTGCGGGGGAAGCCTGCAATCGCGAAACAGTGATATTGAACCAAGTGCGATCCACGAACGGACTCGAACTAACACGAAATGTTGTTCGTGTAGTTTCGAATGATTTCGTGGATCGCATCCGTTCTGGTTTGAAAGGGGGGTCGCAAATGTTTACACGTCGCCGGCTTCTATTGGGTTGCGTGCTTGCCTGGGGCGCGTTGCTGCCAACCCCTGGCAACTCGAGGCAGGGAAATAGTCCTGCGGGTGCGATCTCGCTTCAGCCCTGCGAAGTACCGGGCACCCAAGCGAACGTGAAGGAGAAAGCTCTCTGCGGGACCTACGAAGTCTTTGAGGATCGTGCTGCGAAAAGCGGGCGAACGATTGCGCTCAAGATTCTCGTCTTCCCGGCTACCGGCAAGGACAAAGCAGCAGATCCTCTGTTCTATATTCCCGGCGGTCCCGGTTCTTCTGCGACAGAAGATGCGCCTTACATCGCGCGGGAATTTGCGGCCATTCGCGAGCGCCGCGACCTTGTGTTCGTAGACCAACGCGGAACGGGCGGCTCGAACCCACTCAATTGTCAATTCTTCAACGAGGTGGATTTGCGTAGCTATCTGGGCGACTACTTTCCACTCGAAGACGTAAGAAAGTGCCGCGCGCAATTGGAACCCAGGGCCGATCTTCGGCTTTACACTACGACCATTGCAATGGACGATTTCGAGGACGTTCGCAGGGCGCTCGGCTACCAGCAAATTAATCTCATAGGCGGTTCTTACGGCACGCGCGCTGTGCAAGTCTACTTGAAAAACCATCAGAGCCAGGTGCGCGCAATCATCCTGCACGGGGTTTCTCCAACCAATCAATTCATGCCACGCGACTTCCCGCAGCATACCGAACGCGCCCTCAGCGGTGTGATCGACGAGTGCAACGCAGATGAAGCTTGTCGTGCTGCCTTTCCCCAGCTGCGCGATGAAGTGAAGAAAGTTCTTGAAAGATTACTGAGTGGGCCGGTCGCGGTTAACCTGAAACGCCCGCGGACCAGCGAAGTCATCCGAGTTGAACTCTCGCGTAACCTGGCGGGTGAAGCTATTCGCTACATGCTTTATCAGGCGGGAGCAGCAAGTCGAATTCCTTTGTTTCTCCATCTCGCAGCTCAGGGCAACTTCGTACCGCTTGCCGAGTCTGCAATTTTTTATCGCCAGCAGATCGTCGCCACTGGCAGCAACGGTATGTATCTTTCGGTGACCTGCGCGGAGGATTTGCCGATGATCAAGCCAGGGGAAGGTGAGCGTAACGGGCCCAATACGTTTCTCGGCGACTACCGGTTACAACAGCAACGCGCAGCCTGCGCGCTGTGGCCTCGCGGCAGCGTCCCAGGTAATTACGCCGAACCAACTCGTTCCAGGGTACCGGCGCTGATTCTGACCGGCCAGTGGGACCCGGTGACACCGCCTCTATATGGCGACACAGCGGCCAGGTCGCTTCCCAATAGCCTGCATGTCACTGTCCCGCATGGCGGCCATGGCTTCAATGGACTCGACGGAATAGACTGTATCGATCATCTCATCCTGGCCTTTATCAATTCCGGTAGCGCGAAAGGATTGGACACTTCCTGCGTCGGCAAAATCAGTCGCCAGGGTTTCATTTTGAAGTTAGCGGAACCGAAGACGTAAAGTCTAAATCGGCATAGTGATGAAAAAATTTCTCAAGTTTCTGCTGGCGCTGATTGTGATCGCCGCGGTTGCGCTTACCATCTTCTGGTTCGCGCGTCCCGCGGATGTTTCGTTCGATGAAGTTCGCGCAAGTGTTCCCCACTCAGATTACAGTCACTTCGCGGACATCGACGGCGTACGAATTCACTATCAGGAAAAAGGGACAGGAACGCCGCTCGTCCTGATTCATGGTTACACCTCGTCGACGTATTCGTGGAAAGACGTTTTCGAGCCGCTTGCGAAAAGTTTTCACGTGATTGCCGTTGATCTCAAAGGCTTTGGATTTTCCGCAAAGCCGGATGGCGACTACACCAGACGCGGACAGGCAACGCTGGTGGCGCACTTGCTGGAGCACTTGAAGATTGAGAAGGCCTGGCTATGCGGAAACTCGATGGGCGGGGAAGTGGCGCTCAATGTCGCGCTCGCAAACCCTGAGCGAGTGGCGGGATTGATCCTGATTGATAGCGCCGGTGTGGAAGTCCCAGGCAAAGGCTCGCTCGCGCCCGGCTATCTCATGATTCCGGTTGTCGGCCGTATCCTGATTGCTCTCTCGCTGACTTCCGACAAACTTGTGCGGCAGGGTTTGCAGAAAAGTTTTTACGACCTGACGAAAGTAACTGACGACCGGGTGGCAAATTATTACCGGCCACTGAAGACACGCGGTGGACAATTGGCCGCACTGCGAGCTCGCACGCAATGGTCGATGTTTCCGGTTGAACCCGAACTGGGCAAAATCCTGTCGCCCACGTTGATCTTATGGGGCGCGCAGGATCAGCTTTTGCCGTTGGCGGGCGGACGTAAGATGAGTTCGCTTATCAAAGATTCAAAGCTGGTGATCTTTGAGAACTGCGGACACCTGCCACAGGAAGAAATGCCGGCGCGAGTCGTGGATGAGATAACTCGTTTCATTGCAGATCACGATGCCCGCTCTACACAGGATTACACGACGTCGGTTGTAGCAGACAACAGGTCGAGGAAATACGATCCACGAAATTACACCAAACTACCCTGACGACATTTCGTTGGTTCGCGTCTTTTCGTGGATCGCATGTTTGCTAAAAGCGAGAACCTGCGGAATTGCCATATCGTATGTCGTCAATGAGGTAACCCCAAAATGTATTGTTCATCGTGCGGTGCAGCAGTAACACCAGGATTGAGTTACTGCAATCGTTGTGGGGCTGTAGTAAGCGGGAAAAAGCCCGACTCTAGTAAAGGCTCTCAAGTGCTTGAGTCTCTTGTGTGGGCCATTGTGGCCGTCTCTGTTGGCGGTCTCGCGCTCGTCATCGGCTTAATGGCCGTGATGAAGAGCGAACTCCACTTCGACAATCAGCTAATCCTATTGGTTTCCCTGCTCAGCTTTCTACTCCTGCTGTCAGCCGATATGGTCTTTATCTGGCTGTTGCTGAGCACGGTAAGGCGAAGCAGAAATCGCGAACAAGACACTGATGCGGTCACGCAGATCAAAGCTTCGACAACGAAAGAACTTGGCGAGGCGCGCGAACGTTTTCTCAAAGAGCCCGCGCTAAGCGTAACCGAAGAAACGACGCGCACATTGGAGCCGGTCCACCGCGAGGGCAAGCCGCATTGAAGAAATGCGATCCACGAAATTACACCAAACCTGCAACCCTTTCGTGTTTGTTTGCGTCTTTCGTGGATCCTAAGAGTTATGAAGAGAATTCCTCCGAAGAAGCGCCGGGACCCTTTTCCCTTTGTTCTCGAAGAACTCAGCGCGATTCGCCCCACCATCAAGCACTGGTTCGGGTTCACCAGTGTCTACCTCGACGAAAAACTGCTCTGCTCGTTGCGCGATAGCGCCAGGCAGCCCAACTCCAACGGCATGTGGCTATACACCACGACTGAACATGTCGAGAGTCTGGCCAGGGAGTTTCCCGAATTGCCAAAGCGGCAGTTGTGGCGGTCGCGGTCCGGAAACAAAGCCTGGGTAGTTCTGGCTTCCCGCTTAGAAGGCTTTGAGGAATACGCTTTCAAAGCTTGTGAACTGATCCTTCGAGGGGACCAGAGGATAGGCAGAATAACGCGCGGCAAAATTTAACCAACCCGCCGCGCAATTATTCGCTTGTAATAACGTTCGAATCGTGGCAAACCAATTTACGTCTTCAATCAGATTCCCGGAGTAAGCATATGTTTCATCGCCAGTCACTAAGAATCGCCCTCTGTTTGGTCGTTGCACTCTTTTCCCTCTCGAGCAGTTTCTATTGCCAGCCGATTTCCGCTCAAACCGCCGAGAGCATCGAAGAGTTGAAGAAAAAGGCCAGTCAGTTGATGGATCAAACAAGATATACGGAGGCCTTGCCGATATTGGAGAAGGTGGTCAGTGCTGAACCAGAGAACGCCAGAATGCACTTTTTTCTCGGTACTGCATTACTCGGCCAGGCAATTAACACAAAAGGCGCTGCGGAACGAAAAGCCTTACGAGTTCGCGCCCGAAATGCGTTCATCAGATCAAAGTCCCTTGGCATTGAAGAACCCGTGGTTGGCGCCATGATTGATTCGCTTCCTGAGGACGGCGCCGACGCATCGGCGTTCTCTGAGAATATTCGAGCGAACGCCTTAATGAATCAGGCTGAAGGTTTCTTTACTCAGGGCAAGATGGACGACGCCCTGAAGAATTATCAAATGGCTCTGGAGTTTGATCCCAAGCTCTATCACGCCGCGCTTTTCTCCGGCGATGTGTTTATGGAGAAGGGGGATTTCGCAAACGCCGAAATCTGGTACAAAAAAGCGATTGCGATCGATCCGACCAAGGAAACGGCGTATCGCTACTCGGCAACGCCGCTGATGAAACAGGGCAAAACTGCAGAGGCGCGCGACCGCTATGTCGAAGCGTTCATTACCGAACCCTACAACAAATTTACGGCCGCGGGCTTGACCCAATGGGCGCGAGCAACTCAAACCAGTCTCGCCCATCCGACAATCGATATCCCTACCAGCGTAACCTTTGACGAAAAAGGGGACGCAAAGATTAATCTGGATGCGAGCGCGTTGCTGGGAGGCGATGATGGCTCGTTTGCCTGGATCTCTTACGGTGCGACTCGTTCGAGGTGGCATAAAGAAGCCTTCGCCCAGAAGTTTCCGCGAGAGCAGTATCGCCACAGTTTGGCTGAGGAAGCGGACGCCTTACGCAGTGTGATAACGCTGGCAACTTCTGACAAGAAAACGAAAACCTTGAGTCCGGCACTCGTTAGACTGAAGCGGCTTAACGATGAAGGCTTGCTCGAAGCCTACGTTTTGCTGGCAAGACCAGACAATGGGATCGCGCAGGATCACCCCGCGTATCTAAAAGAGAATCGGGATAAGCTGCGCCGTTATATGATCCAATACGTGATGACCGGAGGCGGTAACTGGCAGAAGTTTTAGTAACGGCACCCCAAAGAAAAGAGGCGAACCACGATAAGCCGGTTCGCCTCCAAAAACTATTCACCCCTCGCTATTCACTCTTCACTCTTCACTTCTTCACTTTTCACTCTTCACTCTTCGCTCTCT
>JBOGOP010000176.1:0-11503 GCA_050747225.1 Pyrinomonadaceae bacterium | reverse complement strand
AGCGAAGAGATCGTCGGCCGGGCCCTGCGCGACTTCGCCCGCCGCGAAGAAATTGTGCTGGCGACTAAGGTGTACTACCCAATGCGCGAGGGACCGAACGCGCGTGGCCTCTCGCGCAAGTCAATCATGATTGAAATCGACGCCAGCCTGCGCCGTCTCGGCACGGACTATGTCGATCTATATCAGATTCATCGCTGGGACAAACACACCCCTATCGAAGAAACGCTCGAGGCTTTGCATGACGTAATCAAGGCCGGGAAGGCCCGTTACATTGGCGCCTCATCGATGTATGCGTGGCAGTTTTCCAAGGCCCAATATGTGGCGCGGCAAAACGGCTGGACACCGTTCGCATCGATGCAGAACCACTACAACCTTCTCTACCGCGAGGAAGAGCGAGAGATGCTGCCGCTCTGCGTCGCGGAAGGAGTAGGCGTGGTGCCTTGGAGTCCACTTGCACGCGGGCGACTGACGCGCGATTGGAATGAAACAACCAATCGTCTGGAGTTAGACGAGTTTGGCAAGACGCTTTACACGGCCACAGCGGATGCTGATCGCAAGATAGTTGAGCGGGTAGCCGAAGTTGCCGCGCAACGTGCCGTGCCGCGCGCACAGGTTGCTTTAGCCTGGTTGGCTCAGAAGCCATTCGTCACCGCGCCAATTGTCGGCGCTTCCAAGCTGCACCATCTTGACGACGCCGTAGCCGCAGTTTCGCTTACGCTCACGCCCGAAGAGATCATATCGCTGGAGGAACCTTATGTACCCCACCCGGTCGTTGGATTCTAGCCGGCTCGACGACTCTGCAGATGCTGAGTCGCGGGTTCTGAGCTTCAAAAAGTTGGATCCGAAAGCGATCTTGCCCAGTCGCGGAAGTTCACACGCGGCTGGCCTGGACATCTTTTCGATTGAAGACGTTGCCATCGAACCAAAGCAACGCGCGCTGGTCGGCACCGGGCTCGCGGTCGCGATTCCGGAAGGCTATTACGGACGCGTCGCGCCGCGGTCGGGACTCGCCACACAAAAAGGACTCGATGTTCTCGCCGGTGTGATTGACTGCGACTATCGCGGTGAAGTGCGTTGCCTGCTCTACAACTCCGGGGATGAAGTGATTCAGCTGCCGGCGCAGAGCAAGATCTGCCAGCTCATAGTTGAGAAGATAATCACGCCGTCCGCGGTTTGGTCTGATGAGATCAGTGACACCGATCGCGGAAGCGGAGGTTTTGGTTCAACGGGATAACTACTAGCCGTGGATTCACGCGGAATTACGCGGATCTGATGAAGAACAGATTAATGGTGCTACCTGTTCAGATCCGCGTAATTCCGCGTGAATCCGCGGCCAATTCTTTTTGAGGTCTTAGTTAGTTCAGAGGGACTTCAACTGGTTGCGGCAGTCGCTCAACACTCAGGACCAAACCTCGTGGACTCGCAACCGGTTCCTTCTTTGGCGTCTCAAAGAAAACAAATCCCTGGTGGCGGCGCTCAGTGTTAGATAATGGCGACGTAAGATCGATGCCGTAAGCCACAAACTCTTTTTCAAATTGCTTCCGTGAATTCGGATTGTAGGCGTAGACGTCGTTTACTTTCAGGATGCGCCCCACCGCCGCCTTCGCCGACAGGAGTTTCCACTCGCGCCCATCGCCGTCTCGCAGACGAAAACGCACTTTCTTAGTTTCGACCGCAACGCCACTCTCGAATACCAGCTCCAACCGCACCGGCAGTATTCCACCCAAAGGCAGGTTTGCTTCGAAGAGTTCCTGGCTCTCCTCATCGCTCAAGAGCGGAGCGACGCGAACAGTCACACCGCCGGCATGTGCGCTCTTCACATCTCCCGGGAGTGGCGGTAACTCAACCACCGGCTTCACCTTGAAGAGCGAGCCCGCGCAGGAAGTGGCCACCAAGCCGGCGACAATGAAACCAGCAAGTCTGATTCTTAACAAATAACTTGGGCTCACCATGGTCGCAATCTCTCATGCTGATCCAACGACTGTCAATGATCAGATGATGAGAGCACTTAGTCGCCCAAAAACCAGCGGGGGCAAGCCCGCCTTCCCAACCCCGAGATTACGTACTGGCTCGTCACATCCAACCATGAAAGCCTTTCAATCAAGAATCATAGTTCAACCTCAATCAGCTCGGGGTTGGGAAGGTGGGCTTGCCCCCGCTGTATTGGGTCTATAATATTTCGCAAAACTATGATCAGACCATTTGGCGGTGTTCATCCGCAGATCCCCGAGAGCGCATACGTCGACGTCAGCGCGCAGGTCATCGGTGATGTGCACCTCGGCGAGCAATCCTCAATCTGGTGTAACGCCGTCCTGCGCGGCGACATGTTCTACATCCGCATCGGCGATCGCAGCAACGTCCAGGACAACTCAGTAATTCATACTCGCACTGGTTCACATCCAACGATTCTGGAAGATGAAGTGACTGTGGGCCACAGCGTCACGCTGCACGGTTGCTATGTCGAGCACGGCGCTCTCATCGGCATTGGTTCGATCGTGCTGGATGATGCGCGCGTCGGAGCGCAGTCGCTGGTTGCGGCTGGTTCCTTGATTTCGCCCGGCACAGTTATCCCGCCACGTTCCCTGGTGATGGGGGCCCCGGCGCGTGTGAAGCGTCCACTTACTGATGAAGAAGTTATTGCACTTAATGAGTTCTGGCGAAACTACGTCAACTACGTTCCGATTTACAAAAGTGAGCCGCAGTAGGACAGACAGGAATGGCTGTCCTACTGCGCTCGCCGAAGCGTGGGTCTGAAGCTGAAGGTGACGTGGAACACCAGGAAGTAAAGGAAGTAGTTATAGTCGAAGAAGTAGCGCAGACCAGACGGCCCGCCCGACCGGTAATACCAAAGCACAGCCAGAACCGAGATCAGATTCAACCCGATCACTATCGCGGTGAAGTCTCGTTTGTTACCAAGGTGGCTGAGTACGCGGTCGTAAAGACGCGAGGTCATGGCCGAACTCAGTGGCGGTTTTGAGTTCGCGCTCAGCTTATCAAACGAAAACACGTACCAGCTCCAATAGTGAAAGACCACGGCAAACTGGAAGACCAAAGGAAAGGCATAACCGGCATTGTTTGACGACTTAAGAACTGTATGCGAGATAGCGAATGCGCCCGCCAGCACGGCCAAATAAATCCACAACTGCCAACTCTTTCCGCGGCGCGGAATTAATCTCCAAATTACTATTGCAATCAGGATTAGCATGAGCGCCAGACGCAGGCGTGCGACCGGCGTCGAATAAGGAAGCAACGGCGGCGAGGCCATGTGAAAGACGAACCGCGTGGATTCTGCGCTTTGTTCGAAACGATCGATCGGAATCCAGACGCCGTCGAGGTTATTCTTCTCGGCTGTGAAGGTTTGTCCCACGGAGTGTCCGCCGGTTAATAAGACTGGGACATTGCCTGCTGTTTTCGTTACTCCGTCGCTAAGCGTCTTAGCATCGTCCGCATAGTGAGGTCGGAAAACTAAATCTTCGGCCTGATCCCACTTGTTCGTTCCAACAATGATCTCGCCATCACTTCTGGAATTGTCGGCGCTGGCATGAGTGATGAACGCACGCTGTCCGCTGGTCCGCGGCGCCTGCAAGTAGAAGTAGAAGTCGCGTCCGAGCGAGTTCGGCACCGAGCTAAACGGAATCAGCGTCCAATCGTTGTTCGAGATTTGTGTTCCGGAAAACTCAACCCGACGAAGGTCATGGCGAAAATCCTGCTGTCTGGGAACCAGCAGGATTAGCAGAATCAGCGGTGCGACACCGGCGACCGCATAGACTCTGGAACCGGGCTGATGCCGCGCTCGCGTCTGCAGGTAGACGAAGATCTCGTCGCGAAACAGGTGGAACAAAAAATAGAGATAGATTAGGCCGGTGATGGAGTAGCGATAGTGGATCGCGCAAATTGCAATCGTCGCCAGGGCGAGCAAGAGAAAAGTCGTGCGACTATCCCGCTCGTTACGCAGGACCTTTCCGAAAAAGAAGCTGAAGCCAAGCAGGACGTGCGGCCAACCCATCGCGACTATCAGCATTTCATAGCCTTGTTCGCGCCAAATCCAGCCGGTGAGCGCTAGCGTGAGGATAGACAACGCAAGACTCGCGACGATGTTGCGCAACGCCACGGCTAATGAAGCCTGGGGCGCCGGCGTCGCTTGTGCGGCTGCAATGGTTATTTTTTCCGCGACGGACAAACTCATGGGCTGCTCAGTCTAGCGCGTTGTCATTTTGGTCGGCTCAGAATATTCACAATCGATCGAACTGTGCAACTCTGTGGAGTGCGGTGGCCTGTCACCGCTTTGGTCCGCGGCGGCTGGACGCCGCAAGTTGGGCGGCCTTCAATTCAGGTGGTCGCGACAAGTCGCGACGACCAAAGCGCTGACAGGTCAGCGCACTCCAAATTTCTTGCGACGATGGTTTCAGGTTATGATGCCCGCCGTGATCTTACACTCCTGCGGTAATCTTGATTAAGTGGCCTCCTCCAAGACACAGCCGGCGCGCGGCATGCGCGACTTTCTTCCTGCGGATGTCCGACGGCGTGAATACGTTATCGGTGTAATTAAGGACGTCTACGAGCGCTATGGCTTCGAGCCGCTCGAGACGCCTGCGGTTGAGAACATCGAAACGCTGCTGGGCAAGTATGGCGAAGAAGGGAACCAGCTCATCTTCAAGATACTCAAGCGCGGTGAACACGAGAAGACTGGAGAGGCTGATCTAGCGCTTCGCTACGACTTGACCGTTCCCCTGGCGCGCGTTGTGGCGCAATACCAAAACGAGCTGCCGAAGTTTTTCAAGCGCTATCAGATTCAACCGGTTTGGCGTGCCGATCGTCCAGCGCGCGGGCGTTTTCGCGAGTTTTATCAGTGTGACGTTGACATACTTGGTTCGCGTTCAATGCTGGTTGAAGCTGAAATTTGCGGCGCGGCGAGTGAAGTATTAGCAAAGCTTGGTTTCAATGATTTTGCGATCAGGATAAATCACCGGTATGCCCTGACCGGCGTGTTGCAAGCTGCTGGAGTGTCTCCGGACAAGCACGACGCAGCGTTGATAGCGCTCGACAAGCTCGACAAGATTGGACGCTCCGGCGTCGAGAAAGAGTTTGCCGAGCGAAGCATTGAGACAGCGGCCGGAGCCAGCTTACTCGATTTCTTTACTGAGTTGACCTCGCTGGAACATGCTGCGGAGGTTGCAGCTGGAGAAGATCCCGGGCAAAAACGAAGGGCCCTCAATACTGCCATCCTCGGCAGGTTGGTGGAGTTCGTTGGCGACAATGAGCTGGGCGCGCGGGGAGTTGATGAGCTTCGTTTGATTATCGGGTTTGCGGATGCGGAGGGAATCGGTTCACGAATCGAAATCGATCCCAGCCTGGCGCGCGGGTTGTCGTATTACACCGGCGCAATCATGGAAATCAACGTGAAGGATCTTCCTGGCAGCCTTGGGGGCGGCGGTCGTTACGATAATCTCGTTGGTATGTTTCTTGGGAATGACGTGCCCGCGTGCGGTTTCTCTCTTGGGCTGGAACGAATTATTGTCGTCATGACTGAGCGCAATATGTTTCCTGAAGCGCTGGTTGCTGCGCCCGCCGACGTGATGGTTAGCGTTTGGAACGAAACATCGCTCGGAGAGTCGGTCGCGCTCGCTCACGCGCTCCGCGCGGAGGCACTGCGAGTTGACCTTTATCCGGAGGCCGACAAGATTGGCAAGCAGTTCAAGTACGCGTCGGAGCGAGGAATTCCTTTCGTTGTTGTTATCGGCGATGAAGAGCGCACTCGTGGCGAAGTTTCAGTCAAGGACATGCGATCAGGCACGCAACGCAGCGTCAAGCGCACAGAGTTGGCTCAGGTCCTACGAGAATCTTTATAGGCAATGGAAAAGACTCTCAGAGTCCTCAACAGAATGGTGAAGGATGGTGTGATCGAGCAATACGCCATCGGCGGCGCCGTCGCAGCCATTTTCTACATCGAGCCAATTAATACAAATGACCTCGATGTCTTCTTTCACGTGCAAGAGTCGAGTGCCGGTCTGGACATCCTGGCCCCTCTGTACAAATACCTGTCAGGGTTGGGCTACAAAGGAGAAGGAGAGGCGATCGAAATAGAGGGTTGGCCGGTACAGTTTCTTCCGGTCTTCAACCCGCTTTTGGAAGAAGCTGTTGAAAAGGCCCAGGTCGTTGATTTTCATCGCACGAAGACCCGAGTAATGCGAGCAGAGCACCTTGTGGCAGTCATGTTGCAAACGGGCAGGCTCAAGGATCATGCTCGTATTGCACAGTTCGTGGAGCACGACGTCGTGGATCAGAAACAATTAGCCAATATTCTGGCGCGGCATGGACTCCTTAAAAAGTGGGAAAGACTGAATTGGAAGAAAATGAAGTGAAAAACTATCCCGACGTTACCGAGTTGTTCAGGCGGAAGGCACAACGACGAAGGCGTTTGGCTCGACTCTCATTCGAGGAGAAGATTGCCATTGTCAATAAGTGGCGGAAGTTAACCCAAAGCATTCGGATGAGCCAGGTCACCACCAGACCACGCGTTACTCGGAGAGTGACCGATGTTACCAAAGGAAGATAAAGGTAATGAACGAAGCTCTGGCCAAACACTACCTTGAAGACTCCATCGCGAGCCTGCGTGCTTACAAGAAGCTCGCGGAGAAAGCGCTTGATCAACTCAACGAAGACGAGTTCTTCATCACCCTCGACGAAGAGGGCAACAGTGTTGCCGTGATCATGAAGCACATAGCAGGCAACATGTTCTCGCGCTGGACTGACTTTCTGACCACTGACGGCGAAAAACCAAACCGGAATCGCGATATGGAGTTTGTCATTGATCCAAAGACCGGCAAGGACGCCGTGCTTGATTACTGGCAAACTGGCTGGCAATGCGTCTTTGCTGCGCTTGAGCCGCTGCGCGCTGAGGACCTGGAAAAGAAGGTCCTGATTCGCGGCGAGGAGCACACGGTTATTCAAGCCATTAACCGCCAGTTAATGCACTACGCCAATCACATTGGCCAAATTGTATTCCTGGCGAAACACTTTCGTTCCGCCGATTGGAAGTCGTTGAGCATTCCACGGAATCGTTCAGCGGGCCGGCAATGAGAAGATGTTGGACGCTAAGAGGAAATAGGAGGCAGGAGCAGGAGGCAGGACAACGACTGCCCTCCTGCCCCTGGCCAGACGGGAGATGAATCAAAATGTTTCTCGGCCTACGAACAGCGGCCTATCACGTCTCAGACATAGCCAATGCCCGTGACTGGTACAGTTCGATTCTCGGTTTTGCGCCCTACTTCGATCAGCCTTTCTATGTTGGGTTTAATGTCGGCGGCTATGAACTTGGGTTACAACCGAGTGAAAGTGAGCCATCGAACAAAGCGGAAGGAGTGGTGGCGTATTGGGGAGTGGCAGACGCAGCGGCCGCGCTGAAGCACTTGATCGCACAAGGCGCAGCGCTGCATGAAGATGTGCAGGACGTCGGCGGTGATATCAAAGTAGCATCGGTCAAAGATCCTTTTGGCAATATCTTCGGCGTTATCCAGAACCCAAACTTCAAATTGGAAAAGGAATAACTGTTTTGGCTATCGGAATCATTGGAGTGAGTCATGTGAATGTAACCGTGCCGGCTTTTCTGGAGGCGGACGCCAAACATTTCTATGAAGGCGTACTCGGACTGGCGCAGATTCCGAAGCCCCAGGGAACCAGGCAAAACATGGGTGCCTGGTTCCAACTCGGTGGAATGCAGCTCCACTTATCCATCGAAGATGACGTGCAGAACGAACTGAGCGATCGTCACGTTTGTTATCAGGTTCGAGATATAGCTGCCGCACATCTCGAATTTCGCAACGCGGGCATTGATGTGATTCCTGACCCGCGGCCGGTCTCTGGGCAGTCGCGCTTCTTTGTGCGCGACCCGGGCGGGAACTTGATTGAGGTAACGCAGAAGACGGACTAGGTAGACACGGCTTTGCCGCTTGATGTGCGGTAAGGCTCTGCCTTACCGTAAGAATTCTTGGGGCTGCGCCCCGTTAAAGGGCGTAGCCCTTTGAATTTGAGTGAGACTTGTCGGAAGGTCACAGACCTTCCGCACATCAAACGGCACAGCCGAAGGCCACTGGCCTGGATCGACATTCGCGGTTTATATTCAAATATGCTGGATAACCTTGGAAACTTACAACGCACACACTCATGCGGCGCTTTGCGGCCGGATGATGTAGGCAAGACAGTAACCCTGATGGGTTGGGTGGCGAAGCGTCGCGACTTTGGTGAGCTTACATTTCTTGACTTACGTGATCGCGCCGGCGTCACACAGGTTGTTCTCAATTCCGAGGACGCGCCTGAAGCGCACGCGAAAGCGAAAGAGGTGCGCGGCGAGTATGTTATCGCTGTTACCGGGGAGCTTACGCTGCGAGACGAAAGCCAGCGGAACCCAAAACTCGAAACCGGCGAGGTGGAAGTGCACGCGCGCGAATTACTGTTGCTCAACGACGCGCGCACGTTACCGTTTCAGCTTGAAACAGCGTCTACGGATGCGCTTGCCGGCGAAGATCTGCGGTTGAAGTATCGCTATCTTGATCTCCGCCGGCCGCAACTTCAGGCGAACCTGCGGCTGCGCCATCGCGTCCTGCGCGAGATACGCCGCTACATGGACGAGCAGGGTTTCACCGAAATTGAAACTCCGATCCTCATCAAGTCGACTCCGGAAGGCGCGCGAGACTACATCGTTCCCTCACGCGTGCAGCCAGGAAAGTTTTTCGCCCTGCCGCAGTCGCCGCAGTTGTTCAAGCAACTATGCATGATCGCGGGGCTGGACAAGTACTTCCAGATCGCGCGTTGTTTCCGCGACGAAGATCTTCGCGCCGACCGTCAGCCGGAGTTTACCCAGCTCGACGTGGAGATGAGTTTTGCGACGCTCGATCAGATCTACTCAGTGACTGAAGGACTTTTTGCGCGCGTCTTCAAGCTAATCGGAGTTGACTTGGCGTTGCCGTTTCCGCGTTTTACGTATGCTGAGGCGATGCGCCGCTGGGGCTCGGATAAGCCTGACTTGCGAATTGCGGGCATGGAGCTGCAGGACCTTTCGCCGGCTTTGCAGGGAACTGACTTCGCGCCATATGCCTCCGCGCTTGGCGCCGGCGGCGAAGTGAAAGGAATTATAGTTTGCGGTGGTGCAGGCGTTTCGCGAAAAGTTTTGGACGACCTGCAGGAATTTGCCAAGCGTTACGGCGCCAGCGGACTGGCCTGGATCAAACTCGGCGACGAAACCACCTCTTCATTGCTGAAGGCTCTGGGTGAAGCAGGTGTTGCTCAACTTGCAGCGGAGGCTGGTGCAGAAAAAGGCGATGCAGTTTTGATCGTTGCCGGAAAAGCAAAGACCGTCGCTGCCAGCCTGGGGGCTTTGCGCAATGAAGTCGCCCGGCGCGAGAAGTTAATACCGCCGAACGTCTACGCGCCGCTTTGGGTGACTGAGTTTCCGATGTTTGAGTATCACGAAGATGACGATCGTTATTATGCGATGCATCATCCATTCACCTCGCCGCTTGACGAAGACCTGCCGCTGCTGGAGCGAGCCGTCGAGGGTGGTGAGACTGCGCTACTCGGTAAACTCCGAACCAAGGCGTACGACCCGGTGATCAATGGCGTGGAGCTGGCAAGCGGTTCAATTCGTATTCACCGTCGCGATGTGCAGCGTCTGGTGTTCAAAGCGCTGGGCATGACAACTGAAGAGGCGCGTTCGCGTTTCGGGTTCTTTCTTGATGCGCTGGAGTTTGGCACTCCGCCACACGGCGGGATCGCGCCGGGCATTGAGCGACTGCTGATGGTACTGGTGCCGACTGAAAATATTCGCGACGTCATGGCGTTTCCGAAGACGGCGTCAGCGACGGATCTGATGATTGACGCTCCCGGCGAAGTGGATCAGAAGCAGTTGGAAGAGTTGCATCTTAAGATCGAAGACAAACTGTAAGCGCAGAACGGTTATCCGCAGATTTCGCAGATTACGCGGATACGGGTCAGAAGAGGATCTTAGACTTTTTACTGAATCTGTGAAATCTGCGCAATCTGCGGAGAGCCTTCCTTTTTGTTGAATTCAAGTGATGATCACTCTCCAAAGCTCGCAGCACGATCAGATTCTTGCACACGCGAAACAAGCTGATCCGGCCGAATGCTGTGGCCTCCTCGGCGGTGCAGACTGCAGTGTGACCAGCATATACCCGCTGCATAACGTTGCTGCTGACGCAAAGGTTTCCTATGAAGCGGCCCCCGAAGATCTATTCGCCGCGCAGCGTCAGATGCGCGATCGCAGTGAAGAACTCCTGGCTGTCTATCACTCGCACCCTCGTTCAGCAGAGCCTGTGCCTTCCGAAACCGACGTCAGACTGGCCTATTACCCTCAGGCGGTCTATCTCATAATCGGCCTGGCTGGCCCACAGCCCGTGGCTCGCGCTTTTCGTATCTCCGAGCGCGAGGAGCGTTGGGAAGAGGTTGAGTATGTAATTGCGGGCGAGTAAGATTGAACCATTCACGCAAACACATCGTAGGAATTGTTGATGGAGCCCAAGAAGAGCAAATACGACACGAACCCACTTGATCCGGACTTCGTTAAGAATGCGGATAGTGGGCCCGACACCGGCGGACCAGAAACGCAGGAGGTGAAGGGAGCGACGCGCGAAATCGGCTCCTCGTCGAACGAGAATGCCCGCCGCAACATCTATTCGGAAGCCCCCACGCGGCGTTACGATACCGTGTCCCCCGATGCCCCTTATCCGTCTGTTTTTGTGCCGCCACCCCCTCATGCGCCGCCTGCACCTTATCAACCATCACCCGCACCATATCGGCCGGTAGAGCGGCCAACCCGCAGAACCGTAGCCGGCATAGGTTTACCGGAAAAGTGGGCGATGATGTTGCCGTATGTGCCCTTCTATTTCGGCTTGGTCGCAGCGCTAATTGAATTATTTCTTGTACCTCGAAAGGAGCCGCGAGTACGCTTCCATGCCTCTCAGGGTTTGGCGCTGCATCTCGTCATCCTGGTTGCGCAAACCCTCTTTGGAGTAATTGGAACACTCACCGACAATTCATTTGGAGGGACGATATTCGGCCTCGCCGCGACGATTTTCCTTATTGTCTCCATGCGTCGCGTTTGGACCGGCCAGCCGCATCACATAGCTCCGATAGCGGAACCCTCACAGTGGCTTAATGACCATATAGAGCCCCGGAACAAATCCTAGGCAGGAGTCCAATCTGGCACTGACCTTGCAGTGGAAATCCGCGGGGGGTTTAGCGATAACCAACTTGCACCATCTACGCACTGAAATCATTCTTAGCGACGCAGATAATGTTGCGTTTTGGTTCAGCTTTAGTTTCCCTATTGCAATGTTTCAGCAGAAAAACGGCAAACGTGACTTTCCGAGAAGTCATCAAACGCGA
Source organism: Pyrinomonadaceae bacterium (assembly GCA_050747225.1). Taxonomy (GTDB): domain Bacteria; phylum Acidobacteriota; class Blastocatellia; order Pyrinomonadales; family Pyrinomonadaceae; genus PSRF01. The sequence goes on along the minus strand of JBOGOP010000176.1, from coordinate 103 downwards.
ATCAGACCAGAGGCTCTCTTCCCTAAATGGCCGGACGGCGATGAAAAGATAAAATCCTGGGAGGACGACTCGAACATCAGAATTAGAAAGAGCGGCAATCCTC
>JBOGOP010000175.1:0-11533 GCA_050747225.1 Pyrinomonadaceae bacterium | reverse complement strand
AAACCTGATGGGGTCGCTGAAATCGGGATTACTATGAACGTTGGGTTCCTAACGGAACCGGAGCGGGCGAGATACCAGAGTCAATTCATCTTCGAGAAGAACGTCAACACCAAACGTCCGCAGGGCCGACTTCCGGATGGTATTGTTGCTATGCGTGTCGTCAGACCTTGCTCCCGCGATTTTTCAATTGGGACGGTAGCTTGACGCTGCCATTTGATGCGTGCCCGTTTGATTTCGCAAGATGCGCTTTCAAGTATCGTCCGGTGTGTGACGCGCGAGCTGCCATGATCTTCTCGGGCGTTCCGGTGGTCACCACATACCCACCCGCGTCGCCCCCCTCAGGTCCTAAATCGATAACGTAGTCGGCTGTCTTGATCACGTCGAGATTGTGTTCGATGACCAGCAGCGAGCCGCCGGCTGCAATCAACGCGCGAAACGCCGCGAGCAACTTGTTGATGTCGTCGAAGTGTAAACCCGTCGTAGGTTCATCGAAGATATAGAGCGTCCTGGCTCCGGTTCGTTTTGATAGTTGAGCCGCCAGCTTAATGCGTTGGGCCTCGCCACCAGACAGCGTCGTGGCTGACTGACCGAGACGCAGGTAGCCGAGTCCGACCTCATCGAGCACGCGCAGCCGGTTAGTAATCTTCGGCACTTCACGAAAGAAAGTTATCGCCTCGCGCACTGTCATGTTCAAAACTTCGTGAACGTTCTTGCCGCGATAACGCACGTCGAGGATCTGCTGCTTGAAACGCGTTCCCTTGCACTCCTCGCAAACGAGCTCGACGTCGGCAAGAAACTGCATTTCCACCGTCACTGTTCCGTCGCCCTGGCAAACGTCGCAACGCCCGCCGGGGAGGTTGAAAGAGAAGTGGGAGGGATCGAAACCGTGCGCCTGCGCCTCGCGGGTCGAGGAAAACACTTCGCGGATGCCATCGTAAACCTTGATGTAGGTGACAGGATTTGAACGCGGCGTTCGTCCGATCGGCGACTGGTCAACCAGAATCACGTCGTCAATCAGTTCGCCGCCCTCCAGCTTTGAAAACGCTCCGACGTGTCCCTGCCAGTCTCCCCTCTGTTTCTTCAAGCCCGCGTATATGCAGTCGTGAATCAGCGTTGACTTGCCGGAACCACTGACGCCGGTGACGCACACCAGCATGTCCAGGGGAAACTTGAGGTCAATTGATTTCAGGTTATGCTCCGACGCACCGCTCAGCACCAATTGCCTCTTCTGGGCCGTGCGACGCTGCTTCGGCTCTTTGATTTCGGCTTCGCCGCGCAGATAACGCGCAGTCAGTGAACTCTCGTCGAGCATTAATCCCTGGAAGTCTCCTTCGTAGATTACGCGACCACCGAGTTCGCCCGCCGACGGTCCGATATCAAGAATGTGATCGGCCGAACGGATCATGTCCTCGTCGTGTTCCACGACCAACACCGTGTTTCCGATGTCGCGCAGATTATGCAGCAGCGCGATCAGACGGTCGTTGTCGCGCGGGTGCAGACCGATTGAGGGTTCATCAAGAACGTAGAGCGCGCCGACCAGCGAAGATCCCAGATTCGTTGCCAACTGGATCCGTTGCGCTTCGCCGCCCGAGAGGGTTGAGGCGAGACGATCCAGAGTCAGGTAATCCAGGCCAACTTCCACCAGGAATCGCAAACGGCGTCGAATCTCAAACAATATCCGCTCAGCGATCGCGCCTTGTTCCGTGGATAGTTTCAGCGAATCGAAGAAGACTGCGGCATCCTTAATCGACAATGCGCAAACCTCTGGCAAGGTAGCGCCGCCGACTTTCACGTCGCGGGCTTCCTGCCGGAGTCGGCCGCCGCCGCAATCTGGACACAAGGTGTAGCCGCGGTACTTCGAGAGGAATACGCGCACGTGCAGCTTGTACTTCTTCGTTTCGAGCCAATCGTAGAAGCCGCGCACACCACCCCAATCTTTCCTGCCTTCGACAATCGCATGTTGCTCAACGCGCGAGAGCTGCGCGAAGGGCGCGGTCATTGAAATTTTTTCCGACTTGCAGAACTGCTTCAGCTCGTCAAACGCCCACTCATGCTGCGGTTTGGTCCACGGCTCAATTGCTCCGTCCTTCAGACTTAGTCCAGGATTGGGAATTACCAAATCGAGATCGAGTCCAATGGTGTTTCCAAAGCCCTGGCAAGTGGGGCAGGCGCCGTAGGGATTATTAAAACTGAATAGACGCGGCTCGGGTTGGGCGTAAACCGTACCGTCGTACTTACATTCGAACCGATCAGAAAACTTTAGACGCGTCGGCTCGGTTTCGGCAGTTTCAATGTTTGCCGTGCCGTGCCCTTCCTGAAAACAGATCTCAAGTGAATCCACCAGCCGTTGCCGTATCTCAGGCTTGGCCATAAGGCGATCGACCATAACGAATACGTCGTCAAACGTGTCGAGCTTGTAATCGTCAGGCGAATGAAGCTCGATAGTCTGGCCATCGGAGTACAGACGAGTGAAGCCGCGTTGCATCAGGCTCATCACGTGCGCGGTAATTGACTGACGCGGAGACGCGGAGACGCGGGGAAGCGGAGAATTTGATTTTTGTCCCCGTGTCTTTCTATCTGCGTCTCCGTTCCTACGGGTCTCGGCCAGCCCCGCCTGTGCCGGAAACAAGACATAGAAGCGAGTGCCTTCAGGAATCGCCCTTAGAATTTCATCAGCTACCGATTCAGGGGAATCCTTGTAGACTTCGCGTGCGCAAACGCGGCAATAAGTAATGCCGACCCGCGCGTAGAGCAAGCGGAGATAGTCGAAAACTTCAGTCTGGGTACCCACGGTTGAGCGCGGATTTCGTGTTGAGTTCTTTTGCCGGATCGCGATGGCAGGCGCAATCCCGCGGACTTCGTCCACGTCAGGCTTGTCCATCCGTTCGAGAAACTGGCGCGCGTATGCGGAAAGCGACTCAACATACCGGCGCTGTCCTTCAGCGTAGATGGTGTCGAAGGCGAGTGAAGACTTGCCAGACCCGCTCACCCCGGTTACCACAGTCAATTGGTTAATCGGAATAGAGAAGGAGATATTCTTCAGGTTATTGACCCTGGCTCCCCTAACTTCGATTGCTTCTTCAGGCATGTTCTAAATATTTCGCCGGCCACATAGACAGAAGTTTGAGGCCGTTCGTAAACCTTGAATGATACCCTGATTCCTTGCAGACGCGAAACGGAGTTGGAAAGATTTGCCGCGGATTAACACGAATTCACGCGGATCAGAAAAAGGGCTGACCACCGAATGCCTGACAATCCTCCCTGGAATTGATTTGATCTGGTTCGCGTGTATCCGCGTTAATCCGCGGCTAATTCAGGCATTCGTTTTGACCCGATTCGGATTGACACGCGCAAGCACAATGCATAACAATGCGCTCCTGTGAAGACATCAAGATTTCTTTTGCGAGGATTTAAGCGACCTCGGGAAGTGGTTTCCGAAGCGCTGGGTAAACTCGAGCAGAACGTTCTCAAGGAGGTTTGGCGTCGTGACGAAGCCAGCGTGCGCGATATTTACCTCGCGTTCGATGAAAAAATCGCCTACACGACGCTGATGACCACTCTGGATCGGCTCTTCAAGAAGAAGCTGCTCACGCGACGAAAAGATGGTCGTGCGTTTTTCTACCTGGCCGCCGTTTCACCGGATGAGCTTGAACAGGGAATTAGGGAAGATGTTATCGAAGGTCTCCTTGGTCATGGCGCAGACGAAGTGCAGCCGGTGCTTGCCTGTATCGTTGATACTGTCAGCGCGAGAGATCGTGAGTTGCTCGACGAACTCGATCGTCTGATTAAGGAAAAGCGTAGAGAGCTGAAACAAGGGCGGTGAAGCATGTTCGAACTCCTCGGTCTCTCTTTGTTGCTGGCCGCGTTGCTGGCCTTTAACAGCGCCGCTACGCTCATCATCGCGGGTCTGTGGCGAGTTGCGGGCCGGGCGACTGATAACTGGACCGGTGCGGCTCGCGCCCGACTGCTATTCTCTTTGCGAATTCTCCCCCCCGTTTTGGCTTTCCTGACCGTTGGGTTGCTGCTGATCCCATCCTACCTGGTGCACGAACCACGGCACGCCGCAGAAACCGTAAGCTTCAAACTTGGTTTCCTGGCGTTCTTCTCTGCAACCGGAATTGCGGTTTCGATCTACCGCGGAATTGCCACGCATCGCGCTACCGCCAACCTTACCTCCAATTGGCTGAGGCAGGGTAAGCCGGTCCAGATTCCCGGCATCGACATTAAATCTTATGAGATTCATCACCCATTTCCGCTGATCGGGATCGTTGGTTTTCTCCGTCCGCGATTATTTATCGCGAGCCAGGTTCTGGGGCTTCTTACGCCTGAAGAAATCACCGCCGCGGTTGCCCACGAGAATGGTCACCTTACCGCGCGCGATAACCTGAAGCGCGGCTTGCTGCGAGCGTGTCGCGATGCGCTACTGATTATTCCCTGCGGGCGTTTGCTCGACAGGTCGTGGTCGGAAGCCTCCGAAGAGGCTGCTGATGAAAACGCCGCGCGGCAAGGTAATGGAGCAGCGCTGGACCTCGCTTCCGCGCTGGTTAAGATTGCGAGAATCATTCCATTGGGCGCGCGCCCGACAATGCCGGCCGGCGTTTTTTTACTCGGCGATGAGGAAACGAAAGGCATCAAGTCGCGCGTTCGCAGGCTCATCGCGCTCGCTACCACGGAACGGCGAACTGGCTCTCGATATGACGTCTTCACGAGTCTATTCGTCTGGGTTCCGGCAACTATGCTGTTGGCTGGTTTCGTTATCGCAGCTACCGATCCCTATCTGCTCACCAGAGTTCATCACCTGATCGAACACGCGGTCTTTGTGTTGAGCTAATCGATTCCACGCACACAAGACAAATATGCTTCAAGCGATTTGCTGGGACGGCGGGCGTCCCGCCCGCAAACGTTAGCCACCTCGTTGTGACCCTGCAAAGCTTTCTGTTCGCGCTGCGCGCTCATTGCGGGCGGGACGCCCGCGGTCCCAGCAAATCGCTTGAGCGTTTTGCGGTTGATTAAAGTCTGCATTGCCCATGTCGTGCGAGTACGACGGCTGGTAGTAGTTACTCCTCAACGTTACAGTGCAAGCTCATTCCAGGCGGCGGCAACCAACTTTCGTAAGAAGCTCCAGCTCCCCCACAGACTGATAACAAGAGAGGACCCATGAAAACTTCCGGGACTATGGCGACGCTTTTCACGCTCGCAATTGCATTATTACTGACTGCGCTTCTCTCAATAACTGTTGTGGCCCAGTCAGAGAACGGGAGCATCAGTGGAACAGTTAAGGACTCAGCCGGCGCGGCCGTCAGTGGAGCCACCGTGTCACTGGTGCGCGCCCACACAATCCTGCGCACAACGCAAACCGGCGCAGATGGGAAGTTCATTTTGGATGGGGTCCGTCCCGGCAGCTATGGCGTCGTCGTTACCGGATCCGGATTCGGATCGTTCAGCGCAGCGGCCCAGGTATTGGCCGGCGACAAGAAAGAATTGAACGTGGAGCTCGAGATCAATCCACTTAGCGAAGAGGTGATAGTGACCGCAGAAGCGGGTCAGGTTTCGAATGCGCGAACGCTCGCCCAGCCGGTCAATATTATTACCGAGCAGGAAATTCTCGAACGAGGGACCGAAGTCGTGGCTCAGGTTGTTGACGAGGAGCAGGGAGTTAATCTGCAACGCACCAGTCCGTCGCTAAGCGCCGTTTTCGTGCGTGGGCTAACGGGACGCAACGTCGCAGTTTATGTTGATGGCGTGCGGTATACGACCAGTGCCCAACGCGGCGGCGTTGGCACGTTCTTCAGTCTGATCGAGCCATCAAGTCTTGAAGCAGTCGAAGTCCTGCGCGGCCCTAATAGTTCACAGTACGGCTCAGACGCACACGGTGGCGTGGTCAACTTCATTAGCCGTTCACCCGCATACGGCAGCAAGGATGGTGAGTTCCACGGAAATACAAATACGTTCTACTCATCGGTTGCGAATGGTTTCGGCGGTAACCAACTCATCACCTATGGAACCAAGCGTTACGGGCTGCTGCTGAATGCAAACGCGCGTCGCATAAATCGGCTGCGCCCGGGAGCCGGCCTCGACACGCACGCGGCGGTGACTCGCTTCCTTGGCATTCCTTCCAGCATTTTCGGCTCGCGCCTGCCCGACACTGCGTTCACACAGTATGGAGGACTGTTGCGTGCCAGCTTTAACCTCGACGACACGACCCAATTCATCCTGAACTACGATCGCAGCCAGCAGGACGGTGGCCGGCGTTACGACCAGCTACTGGGCGGCGACGGCAACCTCATCGCTGACTTGCGCAACATCATGTCGGATGTTTTTTACGCTCGACTCATTAAGCAGAACCTCGGCTTCTTTGATACAGGATCATTTACGTTCTCTTATAACGGTCAACGTGAGGAGCGTAGCAATCAGGGTGGAAACGGCAATCCGACCGGAGCGATAACCAACCAGCGTGAGCGCACCAACGTACTTGGTCTCAGCTTCTTCCTCGATAAGCAGCTGGGTGAACGCAACACGGTTCTGTTGGGCGCTGACATGTATCACGACAAGATCGCGGCGCCGGCTTTTACCACTGATCCGGTCAGCAGAGCGGTAGTCAATTCGCGTCCGCGCATTCCTGATGGCGCCCGTTACCTTTCCTATGGCTTCTTTGCTCAGGATGTTTTTACTGCGATTCCCGATCGTCTGCACCTGAGTGGCGCGGTGCGCTACAACGTCGCATCCTACCGGGCGCGCGCAGCCGACGCTCCGTTGGTAAATAACGTTCGCCTGTTTCCTGATGACAGCGAACGCTTCGCCGCGTTTTCCGGACGCGTCGGTGCTGTCATTACCATCGGCGGCGGTTTTGATCTTGCCGCGAAATATGCGCGCGGATTTCGCGCTCCCAACACAACGGATTTAGGAATCGTCGGATTGGTTGGCACCGGTTTTGAAGTCAACTCGCAAACGGCCGCTAGTCTCGGTGGCTTTATCGGCACAACCGCCGGCACCGATGCCATATCAAGCGGCATCCCGATTACGCGTTTGACGCCTGAGATCAGTGATAACTTCGATCTTAGTTTGCGTTATACGAGTAAACGATTTGCTGCGGAGTTAACTGGGTTCACCAATAGACTCAACGACGTTTACTTTGATCAGACGTTAATTCTTCCCGCCGGAGCGTTCGGCAAATTCCTCGGGAGTGAAAAGATCACGTACCAGGACGCGAAGGGATGGGTATCGGTAGGCACCGCTCCGAATGTTGCTGGCAGCCCAGTTCTGGTCCGCGTTAACTACGACGCGGCGCGCATCAACGGCGTCGAATTCAACTCGCGTGCGCGCTTCAGCGATCAGTTCAGCGCCAAGGCCAACCTGACTTACGTCCGGGCCTATAGCCTGCTTAACGGATTGCCGCCGAACATCGAAGGCGGCATACCAAATCCGGCAGGCAACTTCAGCTTGCGTTACCAGCCACGCTCGCGCTTCTACATCGAAGGATATTCGACGGTGGCTGCGCGACAACGACGTCTCTCATCGCTGGACCTCTCTGACCGTCGTACTGGCGCGGCACGTTCACGCGGCGCTATTCAAAACTTCTTCCGACGCGGCGCTTGTGTGCGAGGACTGACCACTCCAGGACCGACCGGCTGTGGATCGGCGAGCAGCACCGCCATTTTGATTTCCACCGGGGAGACGCTGCTGCAGGTGCAGAACCGGCTGTTGCCGATCGGCGCCACTATCAACGGCGTAACTGTAGTTGATGCCGACACCAACGTGCCGCTTTTCACTGCTGTTCCCGGCTATGTGCTGGTGGGCGTGCGCGGTTCGGTTCGGTTTAGTGAGCGTTCAGAATTCCTGTGGGATTTTGAAAACATCGGCGACAAACAATACCGCGGAATCAGTTGGGGCATCGATGGCGGCGGTCGCGGGTTGACGCTCCGGTATCGGTACAAGTTCTAACTGTGGAGTGCGCCGCGAAGCGCCTTTGGAGTGCGGTGACCTGTCACCGCTTTGGCCCTGGGCGGCTTGACGCCCTCGTCTCTCGCAACTCTGAACCCACGGTGGTCGCGCCAGGCCGCGACCGGCTAAAGCGGTGACAGGTCACCGCACTCCAAAGAGCCAATGAGCGCACTGCTGACGGTCGAGGGGATAACCAAGTATTTCAACAAACGGCGGGTGCTGGGTGACGTTAGCTTTTCAGTGTGCCCCGGCGAAGTGTTGGGATTGATAGGACCAAACGGTTCAGGCAAGACAATGCTATTTGAGTGTCTTGCCGGGCTCCTACCTGCAAACGCCGGCGCTCTTAAGTCAACCAACAAAGAACTAGTTCCTTCCAGGCGCAAAGAAGCAGTTTTTTATTTGCCCGATGGCATCTTCCTCTGGGCCGAACAAACGGTTCGCTGGGCATTGGATTTCTTTCGGAAGCTATACGAACGCTCAGAACAGGAGGCGTCGGCTCTCGTAGAACCGCTGCGACTGGATGAACTTATGGAGGCGCGGCTTGGCTCGCTTTCAAAAGGCGAACGGAAGTACTACCAGCGGTCGTAGAGTGAGAACGGGGCGGGGGGAATGTGAAGCCATGTAGGAGGCTACCGCACGTTTTGGCTTTCGCTAAGTGTCGTGGGAAACACGGCCGGTATCTGGTCAAAGGGCCGACTAAGATCCAGCTGGAATTGTTTCTTCCGGCTCGAAACGTAAAGCCGCATGGTCACGGCCAAAATTGCAATCGCAATTCCGATCCAGGCGACCGACCAGACCATTGCCGGAATACCTGTCGCGTTTGCCATGTTCACCGCGTCAGTTGGCACCGTCGGGCCAAACGGCGAGGAGAGGAAAAAGACAGTCTTCAGATCCAGGAGCGCATTGAGTACACACTGAACCGCGAGGAAGCTGACAAGAAACGACGCGACACGCGCGCTCGCGTATTTCGCTACTGCGACCAATCCCACACCAAGTAACGTTCCGGCCAGGATTGTAAAAGGAAGTGCGGACGAAACCACCCCCGTCATGGCGGGTTTGATTAGTCCATAGATAAGCGTGAGCGCAAAAATTATGGCGGCCGATCCAATCAGGACTACTCGAGCCGCGATGGCCTTCCGAATCAACACCAACAACAAGGCGCCGAAAGCCATCGACCCGAGGTAGCCGGCGCTGGACACGAACACTTGCGAAAATGTGCCGCCCACCGAAGTGTAGGTTTCTCCACTGGCGTTCGTTGCAATGCTCAGGCTCTCTACAGAGTTGCCGGTCAACAGCGCGGCGATGGCGTGGCCGCCCTCGTGTATGAAAGTAACAAAAATGCGAAACGGGTAAGTGACAATCTCTGCAAACGGAATGAACCAAAGCACGATGGAGATGATAGCTGCCGTTAGTAGCAGGGTTGCTTGTGGACGGGCGTCCCTGGAGATTCCGTATTTCATAGTAAATCTCTAAACGCTGGAAAAAATCATGAGGTTCCCGGTTTTATCCAAAAGCTACTCTTTCCGCTGGTAATCGCCGGACTTTCCGCCCGTCTTACGTTCAAGACGCACGTCGGAAATAGTTATTCCCTTGTCCAGCGCTTTGCACATATCGTAGATCGTGAGCGCCGCGACTGACACGGCTGTGAGTGCCTCCATTTCGACACCCGTCTGCGCATTGGTTGAAACCCTCGATTCGAGATGAACGCCATATTCTTCCATGTTTGCCTGCACATCGACGTGCGTCAGCGGCAGCGGATGGCAAAGCGGTATCAGCTCAGCGGTTCGCTTGGCAGCCATGATCCCCGCGAGCCGCGCCGCTTCAAGTGGATCGCCCTTGGGTGTCCTATGGTTCTGAATCGCGCTAACTGTTTCTTTTGACATCAAAACGCGTGCGGACGCGACGGCCTGCCTGGTAGTCGTAGCTTTATCGCTCGTGTCGACCATTTTGACGCGACCTTCTTGGTCGATGTGAGAAAGTTGATCCATTTGGCTGCAATCTACGTATAAGAATCCGGTTTAGGAAAAACAGGTAGTGCCGATATTTTTTGGCTTCGCGGAATAATATTACTATAATCTTAGCCCCAAAATCCGATCTCAGGGAAGTAATCGTAAAGACTTTAAGGGAACTTAATCAGCCGGTGAACTGTCGAGTTTGAGCTGAGAACATTTAGAGCTGAGATTGAAGCCCCTAGTTCAGCCATGTCAGCGTCTTTAGGAAACAAAAGCGTCAGGCCAAACCCTGCATCGGGATACAGCGGCATTGAAGAACATTCAGGCCCACTGCATTCCTTCCTCGAACACACGACCCTGGTGATCTTTCCAGTGGTGTTTGTGCTCAATCTGCATTGGGCGGGCTCGCGGCTCTACGAACTCGAACTGCTTTGGTTGGTCGCGCTTGCGGTTCCGCTTGGCATAGTCGGGGGCGACTTCATTTCTGGAATTGTCCACTGGGCAGCGGACACTTACGGCTCTGAAGATATGCGGCTGATTGGGCCGAGCCTGGTCAAACCTTTTCGCCTCCATCACATTTATCCTCGAGACATCTGCACACATGGTTTGGTAGAGACTACCGGCAATGTCTGCATTCTGGCAGTTCCCGCACTTTCAGTTTCGCTCTATCTGATTTGGTTAATACCCAATTCGGTCTTCCTGGCTTTTTCCGTCATCTCATTCGCGCTCATGGCAGTGGCCACGGTGGCCACTAACCAGTTTCACAAGTGGGCGCATCAGGAGAGCCCTTCCGCTTTCGCACGCTGGCTGCAACGCAGACGCCTGGTGTTGGAACCGCAGCATCACAAGCGGCACCACACGCAGCCTTTCGACGTGAATTATTGCATTACCAACGGTTGGCTCAATCCGCTGTTGAATAAGTTGAAGTTCTTTCGCCGGCTGGAAGCAGCGTTGGGATTCTTTGGTATCGAAACCGCAAGAGCCAAAGACGAGAAGCATTTGCATACAGCAGCGTTGCAGTAGCCTCCAGGTTGGAAAGGCTCTCAGGTTGGGAAGGGTGGTTTACCCTCGCTTGCTGAAGGCCATCCAACCTGAGCGGGGGCAAGCTCGCCTTCCTAACCCTGAGATCTGGATTCTTGAGTTATTCTGCTCAGGCTAACTGCGTACACCCCGCACGAGTACGTATTCCAACAATCCCATCTTGAATCCGCGGTAGACGGCAACGTCAAGCAGCAGGCCAAGCCTGGCCAGTGCGAAGCCGCGAATCCGGCTAATTGCGCGAATTGTCTCCGGACGCATTTGCTCAAAATAGTAGCCGGGGATAACTGACGCTCCAATCTCTTCGATCTCAACTTTTTCAAAGCCGGCCGCTTGCATCTTCTGGGTGTACACGTCGCCTGAATAAATATTAGCGCGGGGAACTTGCCATAGTTTCCGCGCGGCCTCGGCCACTAGTTTTTCAATTGGATTGCGAGGCGCATTCTTGACGATGAAGTCTGACATGGCAATCACACCGCCGGGCTGCAAAACTCGCCGGGCTTCGTGCAGGAATTTCTCCCGCGTATCAAAGTGCTCAGGACCTTCAATACTCAACACGTGCGTAAAGCTGCTGTCAGGGAAGGGAATCTCAATGGCTGTAC
>JBOGOP010000174.1:0-11535 GCA_050747225.1 Pyrinomonadaceae bacterium | reverse complement strand
CATCAAGATAGTCCGTCAGCGCAGCGCCAAGAAACAGACCGACGCCAAGAATATGGCGCGGCACCCCAAACCAGTTTTCGGAGAACGGCGTTAGCAGAACAACGACCAGGATCGGAACGATGAAAATGCGCAGGAGTGTCAGGCCGTTGGGAAGATTCACACTGGTTAAGCCTCGGAGTGTCGAGCGTGATCAAACTGAACGAAGCAGTTGGTTGCAGTGTAGGTCTCGCCTGAAAACAGTGTCAAGGCCCTCAAAATTTGCCAACTTGCTGCTGCTCATTCAGTAGGGCTAGAATGACTGGTTCACTCCTGCACTGGATTCTGATCCGTAGTGAACCGCGAATTTGGTCCAACGTCTTCGTCGCAGCTTTAGCCCATGGGAATTGATCGCATCACAGTTAGAGGCGCTCGCCAGCACAACCTCAAAAACATCAACGTAGAGATACCTCGCGACAAATTCACGGTCATTACCGGCTTGTCCGGTTCCGGAAAGTCTTCGCTTGCTTTTGACACGATCTATGCCGAGGGCCAGCGCCGTTACGTCGAATCTCTGTCCGCGTACGCCCGGCAGTTTTTAGATCAACTCGAAAAGCCGGATGTCGATTCGGTCGACGGTCTTTCGCCAGCAATCTCAATCGAACAGAAAACGGTTTCTCGCAGTCCCCGCTCAACGGTTGGCACGGTCACAGAGATTTACGATTACATTCGTCTGCTGTTTTCCTCAATTGGACAGCCGCATTGTCATAAATGTGGCGCTGCAATCACGCGTCAAAGTGTCGAGCAGATTGTTCAGAACGTGCTCGGCTTGACTGAAGGCGAGCGGGTCATGATCCTTGCGCCAATCGTCCGCGGCCGAAAAGGTGAGTTCAAGAAAGAGCTGGAGAAACTGGCCAAGGATGGGTTTCTGCGAGCCCGAGTCGACGGCGAATTGCTGTCGCTCGACGAAGAGATCAAGTTGGACAAGCGCCGCAATCACACAATTGAAGCCGTTGTGGATCGGCTTTTGATCAAACCGGGAATCAAGGTGCGTCTTTCGGAATCAGTTCGCACCGCCCTAAAACTTACGGGTGGCGCGGTCCTGGTTTCCGTAGTCGACGGCGAGGAAAAGCTCTACTCGGAACGAATGGCTTGTGTAATTTGCGGTATCAATGTTCCGCCACTCGAGCCGCGTTCGTTTTCGTTCAACTCCGCTTACGGCGCTTGCAAACGTTGTCACGGCCTGGGTACGGTGCAGGAAATTGATCCGTCCAAACTCATTCCTGACGCGAACGTTGCCGCCGACAAACTGCCATTCATGGGACCAATCGATCGGCAAGGGTCGGCATACCTGAAGAGCGCTTTGCTGGCGGTAGCGAAACATTTCAATGCTGATGTGAAGCGACCTTTTGTGGACCTGCCGAAGGAAGTCTGCGACGGATTCTTCCATGGCGTCAGCGGACAGTTAACATTTCGCCAGGGGCTTTACGCGTATCAGAGTCCCTGGAAAGGTGCGTTGCGCTGGTTGCGCAGTCGACTCAACGAAGCGCCTTCCGAGAAAGTTCGAGTGACGCTGGAAGAACTCGTTTCGCCTTCGGTGTGTCCCGATTGCAAAGGGCGGCGGCTCAGATCTGACTCGCTTTCCGTGCGCCTGGGCGGACGAGGTATCGCGGAATACACCTCCTTGCCAATTGAGGATTCTGTTTCCGCTTTCGAAAACATCAAGCTAAAGCCGCGCGAGGAGCAGATAGCCGGACAGATACTTCGCGAAATAAAAAATCGACTTCGTTTTCTGGATAGTGTCGGCTTGGGATATCTCACTCTGGATCGTCCATCTTCAACGCTCTCAGGAGGTGAGGGACAGCGTATTCGTTTGGCCACCCAGATCGGCTCTCAGCTCCGCGGCGTCCTCTACGTTCTTGACGAACCTTCAATTGGTTTGCACCCGCGCGACAATCAAAAACTGCTCGACACTCTCTCGGCTTTGCGTGACCTCGGCAATACGGTTCTGGTCGTTGAGCATGACGAAGAAACAATTCGGCGCGCTGATTACGTGATTGACCTGGGACCGGGCGCCGGCGCTCACGGGGGCGAGCTGGTGGCCTTCGGAACGGCCGACGATGTCGCCAATAACCCCCGATCGATCACCGGTCTCTACATCAGTGGCTTGAAGAAAATTGAGGTGCCGCCGCAAAGACGTGCAGCAAACGGCAAGTATCTGACGGTGCGCGGAGCGCGCGCCAACAATCTAAAAGAGATCGACGTTACTTTTCCGCTTGGGTTGTTAACGGTCGTCACCGGAGTTTCCGGTTCAGGTAAATCTACGCTCGTCGCCGACATTCTTTACCCTTCACTCGCGCGCCATCTTTATGGTTCGCTTGCAGAGCCAGGCGCCTGTGCTTCCGTCGAGGGCCTGGAAAATGTCGACAAGGTAATTGAGATCGACCAATCACCGATTGGCCGTACGCCACGATCGAATCCAGCAACTTACACCGGGCTGTTCACACCGCTGCGAGAGCTGTATGCAATGCTTCCTGAGTCGCGCGAGCGCGGCTACAAGCCGGGACGATTCTCATTTAACGTCAAGGGCGGACGCTGTGAGGGTTGCGAAGGCGATGGCATGAAGCGCATCGAGATGAACTTCCTGCCCGACGTTTATGTGCTCTGCGACGTTTGTCGCGGTGCTCGTTACAATCGCGAAACGCTGTCAGTGAAATTCAAAGGCAAGTCGATCGCGGAGTTACTCGACACCACAGTTGAAGAGGCGCTGCCGCTGCTCGAAAATGTTCCTCAGATTCAGCAAAAACTTCAGACACTGCTCGACGTTGGGCTGGGCTATCTGAAGCTGGGACAGTCGGCCACTACGCTCTCGGGCGGCGAAGCACAGCGAATCAAGTTGGCGAAGGAGTTGTCGAAACGCGCTACCGGTCGGACCGTTTACATGCTCGACGAGCCAACCACCGGTCTTCATTTCGCAGACGTTCATAAGCTGCTCGACGTGCTGCAGCGGCTCGTGTCTTTGGGCAATACGATCATTGTCATCGAACACAATCTCGACGTCATTAAGTCAGCCGACTACATTATCGACCTCGGTCCGGAAGGTGGCGAACATGGCGGCCGCGTCGTCGTTGCCGGCACGCCCGAGGACGTTGCTCGCTCGCGCCGTTCGCACACGGGCCAGGTGCTGCGCCCCCTTCTCAACGGGCGTCTCGCGAAAAACGGCAATGGAAACTCGCATCGCGAAGACAAGAAGATCGCATGATATACTGCCCCGCGCTGTTGCCGGCGCTCCTACATGTCAATCTACGATGACAACCTGCACCCGCTGAAGTTGGATGACGTAAAGACCTATCCGCTTGCCTCGCGTCCCAGCAAAGTTTCGCTGGACGAGTTTGCGACTCCAATCCAACCAGAGTCATCGCTGAAGGATTTTCTCGCCAGTTGTCCAAACATTCTCGCGGCGCAAAACCTGCGAGAGATTGCCACTCGTATGCGTCGCGCTCGCGAGTTTCAGAAACCGATCATCTGGGGCATCGGTGGCCACGTTGTTAAGACCGGACTGGCTCCGCTCATCATCGATCTAATGAAGCGAGGACTCGTTACGGCTATCGCCGCAAACGGATCTGTGCTGGTTCACGACGCGGAGATCGCGATGGTAGGTTCAACTTCTGAAGACGTTGACGCAACCCTGGGAGAAGGAGCATTCGGCGGTGCTGATGAGACTGGCAAGCTCTTGAACCGCGCCGCGCAGGAAGGAGCAAAGGAGAACATCGGTCTGGGCGAAGCAACAGGCCGCGCCCTACTTACGCTAGATCCGAAGCACGCTGACTATTCCTTATTGTGCGCTACGTACCAGGCACGAGTCCCCTTCACCGCCCATCTGACGATCGGTGGCGACATCGGTCACTTTCACCCGCAAGCCGACGGCGCCGCACTCGGCGCTACGACGCATACAGATTTTCGCTTGTTGTCGGAACTAGTGCGGCGGATGGATGGTGGCGGAGTGTACCTGAATATCGGATCAGCAGTGACCCTGCCTGAAGTTTTCTTGAAAGCTGTGACGCTGGTGCGTAATCTAGGTAACCAGTTGACTGACATTACCACCGCGAACTTCGACTTCATACAATCCTACCGGCCACTCACGAACGTGGTTCGACGGCCAACAGCAAACGGCGCCGGACAGGGCTACTCCATCACCGGCCATCACGAGCTCACGCTTCCCCTGCTCGCCGCCGAATTGATCTGCAACCCTTAAAGAGCTATCGCGACGGCAGTCACCAACAACCCTACTCAACACAACGCCGCTACCGACCTGCTTAGACTTTCTCCTCCCCAGGGTATTGACACGGACGCTCGAGCCGGCATAACATCAAATTGAAAACGGATTTCAATTTCATCCTTGGTTTTCATTCCAACTCGATTAGATTCGGAGCATCACCATGTCAGCGAATTACGCCTATAGCGTTGCTGTTCGACTAGTTTGCCTGCTTTTGATAGCTGCCATTTATTTCCCAGCGAACGCAAGC
The DNA here is from genome assembly GCA_050747225.1 of Pyrinomonadaceae bacterium. Lineage (GTDB taxonomy): Bacteria > Acidobacteriota > Blastocatellia > Pyrinomonadales > Pyrinomonadaceae > PSRF01. Next base: position 7,033 of record JBOGOP010000174.1, on the reverse strand, counting down.
GAAACTGTTATCCGATCTCAACTCCGGGGCCGTGTCGTCGATCAGAATCGGGCCCCCCTGCCCCGCGCCACAGTGGTCGTCGAAAAGCCCGCCGGCTCCGCAGTCGCATCGACATCTACCAATCAAAATGGTGAGTTTCTATTGACGCTCGATGCGGGTGATTATGTGGTGAAGGTTGCCACTAGCGGCTTCTCGGAAGCAAGTCAATCGATTCGCATTGGTCAAACCGAAAGTGCGTCGCTTGAAGTCGTTATGCAGATCGCCGGACTATCCAGCAGTGTGACAATTGTGGCTGCCGGGCCATATCAGACAGAAGCTATTTCCAGTGCCACGAAGACACTGACTCCTTTACGCGACACACCACAGTCGATCAACGTGGTGACGAAGGACCAGATCAAGGATCAGTCGTTTCAAAGCATTAGCGACATCGTGAACTACATACCGGGCATATCTTCACATCAGGGCGAGAACAATCGTGATCAACTTATTCTCCGCGGCAACAGCAGCAGCGCCGACTTTTACCTGAATGGCGTACGCGATGATGTTCAATACTATCGCGATCTTTATAACGCCGAACGAGTTGAAGCCCTCAAAGGTCCGAACGCGATGATCTTTGGGCGTGGTGGCGGCGGTGGCGTGATCAATCGCGTGAGCAAAGAGGCCGGCTTCTCAGCGTTCCGGGAGTTGAACTTCCAGGGCGGCTCCTTCCGTCACCGGCGTCTCACCGGAGACGTCAATCAGCCTCTAAGCGACAAGGTAGCCTTCCGTCTCAACGGACTGTACGAGAACTCAGACAGTTTTCGCCGCTTCGTCGGTCTCGAGCGCTACGGGATCAACCCTACGTTTACGATCGCTCCCGGCACCGACACAAAAATAATTCTGAGCTACGAGTTCTTTAACGACTACCGGACAGCGGATCGTGGTATCCCATCGTTTCAAGGGAGGCCGGTTGACCTGCCCGTCTCGACGTTTTTTGGCAATCCAAATCTGAGCAACGTACGAGCCAGCGTTCATTTGCTCTCCGGAGCGATTGAGCATCAGATTGGCCGCTTCAACATTCGCAATCGCGTGCAGTTTGGCGATTATGATCGCTACTACCAGAATTTTGTGCCCGGCGCGGTGACTGCCGACAAGACAAAAGATTCGATCTCCAGCTATAACAATGCGACCAAGCGACGAAACATTTTTAATCAAACCGATCTTTCGTTCTCTTTGTGGACCGGACGTGTGAAACACTCACTGCTTGCGGGCACCGAGTTTGGACGACAGCTGACAGACAACTTCCGCAATACCGGTTTCTTCAACAACTCCACTACTTCGATTCTGGTGTCGCTCAACGATCCGATCGTGCGCGTTCCCGTGACTTACCGGCAAAGCGCCACGGATGCTAACAACCATCTCAAGACCAACCTGGCCGCGGTTTACCTTCAGGACCAAATCGAACTTTCGCGATACGTTCAGGTCATATCAGGCGTTCGCTTTGATTATTTTGATCTTCGCTTCCAGAACAATAGGAATGGCGACAATCTCAGGCGAATCGATCAACTGGTTTCGCCCCGCGTGGGACTGGTTGTGAAACCGATCGTAGCGCTCTCGCTTTATGGAAATTACAGCGTGGCGTATCTGCCGAGTTCCGGAGACCAATTCTCTTCCCTGACAACGATCACTCAACAAGTAAAACCGGAAAAGTTTACTAATTACGAGCTGGGCGCCAAGTGGGACGTTCGTTCGCGGCTAGCGTTGACGACGGCGGTGTATCGACAGGATCGCACGAACACTCGGGCCACAGATCCATTCAATCCAACCACGATCGTCCAGACCGGAAGTCAACGAACGAACGGGTTCGAATTTGGTCTCAACGGAAGTTTGACGCGCGACTGGCAAGTCGTGGGTGGCTACGCACACCAAAACGCCTTCATCGCCAGCGCAACCACGGCGGCGGCCAAGGGTGCACAGGTTGCGCAGGTGCCGCACGACACGTTTTCGTTGTGGAACAATTATCGAGTCGCTAAGAAGCTAGCGACCGGCCTCGGGCTCATTCGCCGCTCTGACATGTTCGCTGCCATCGACAACACGGTGGTGCTGCCGGGCTACACCCGAGTCGATGCGGCAGTATTCTATTCGTTTAACGAGAACTGGCGATTGCAGGCCAATCTCGAAAACCTGTTCGACAGGAAATATTACTTGAACGCGGACAACAACAATAATATCTCACCGGGAAGTCCGAGAGCCGCGCGCGTTGCGCTTAATTGGAAATTCTAGGCTGCTTCCCTTCGCGCGCATTTCCCAGAGCGGCCGACGGCACCTGCGTCGGCCGCTGTGCTATCTCCCAGCTTGTTCATCACCCTCCGGAATGTTGCCGGCGCGTTACGCTAATTAATCTTCGTAAGCTATAATCCGAAACCCTCAAACAGATTGCCAGGAAGGGTCCGGAAGACTAAGGGAAAGAAATGCTGCCTGAGAAACTAGCTCACTTCAAACAAATACTTCTCTCTCAACTGCAGGGACACGCTGACCATGTTCGCTCTGATCAGGCTGCGGCCCTCGAGCTCTCAGACGACGGCGTGAAAGATACTGTCGACATGTCCCTGATGGACGTGAACAAGGAGCTTGCTTTTCGTTTGGGCGAACGCGAATCTCAGATGATTGCCGACACCGATCAAGCACTGCTGCGAATCCAGGAGGGTTCCTACGGGATTTGCGCCCGCTGCGGAAAACTTATCGATGAGCGCCGTCTTGAAGCTTTACCGACTGCCCGCTACGACGCTGCCTGTCAAGCTATTATTGAAAGCGCAAACGGCGACGATGAGCACTCAACACTCTGAAAAGTCAATAGTGAATCGTAAATCGTAAATAGTTCTTCTTCTTCCGAGAGTCACCCCGCAACTTAAGCTTCAAAAACTAAGGCACACAGAGAAGTCGTTCTTACTATTTACTATTTACTGCTTCACGCTTTCGGATGCGCCTTATCGTAAACCTGGATCAACTTTTCCATTGAGACGTGAGTGTAGACTTGCGTAGTGGAGAGTCGCGCGTGCCCGAGCAGCTCCTGAATATCGCGAAGGTCGGCGCCACTGTCGAGCAGGTGGGTTGCAAAAGAATGGCGCAACGCGTGTGGGCTAATGTCATGCCTTCCGGCACAAATACCTATGTATTTTTCCACCATCCGGCCCACTGAGCGCGTGGTTATTCGCGTTCCCTGATAGTTGAGAAACAGCGCCTCTGGTTCTCGTTCTGAAACTGGAGCCACCTCCAGAAAACCTTCCCTGACGTCAAGGTACGCTTTCAAAGCGTCCAACGCCGGCTCGCCAAACGGCACGATGCGCTCTTTGCGACGCTTTCCGGTTACCCGGATTAGTCTGTTCTTGAAGTCGATGTGGCCAAGATTCAGCTTGGTCAACTCCGCAACGCGCACCCCCGTCGCATACATCAACTCAAGCATGGCTCGATCGCGTTTGCCCAGGTCGGTCTCGAGGTTGGGGGTCTCCACAAACTTGATAGCTTCCTCAATGGAGAGATGTTTGGGAAGTTTCTTTTCGAGTCGAGGCGTTGAAACGAGTTTGGCCGGGTTCATCTCCAGCATTCCCTCGCGCACCAGAAACTGAAAAAATGTGCGCAAGGCTGCGAGCTTGCGCGCGATGGAAGCCTTCTGCTTCTGCGCCGCATGGAGCGTCGCCAGCCATTCACGAACGGTAATGTGATCTATCGCGGCAAGCGCTGGTTCAGTTCTTTTCCCTGTCTTCGGATGGGCGGGAGCAAGGTAATCGTGAAACTGCTGCAGGTCGCTTTGGTAATTCCGCAGTGTGTGCTCACTGAGATTGCGTTCGTAGCGCAGGTGCTCGAGAAACTGGGTTAACAGTTGCTCCATAGAGTTTCAGATCTCAGATCTTTTTGGTAACGTTTAATTCGCTGCAAGATTCGAAGCCTTCGGTGAATAATATCCTCGCCGCGCACGTATGCGCACGTCTTTCCGTGCTTTTACGCGCAGATCGATATTATGGAATCGCCCATCGCGGCGTTCATCCCCCGGATAGTAGCTGAGCACGTATTGATGGGCGAGGTCGGCAGCTATCTGCAGGAAAGCGTCGTTTAGTTCGGCGGTTGTTTTTGGTATGTAGACGGCGCCACCGGTTTGACCCGAGAGCTGTTCCATCCTGCGCTCAGCTGCAAGCGCGCGCAGGTTAGCACCGTCGTACAATCCGGTTTGTACAATGAAAATCTGACAGTCGGCCGCCAGCACTCTTTGCATAGTGGTTTCAAAATCATTCCGGCTGGTAGTTTCCACGCCATCCGAAACGATAACCAGCACCAGCCGGCCCTTGTAAGGACGAAGATAAGCAGCGGCGTCGATTATTGCATCGAAGAGCGAAGTCGCGCCTTCCGGCTTGCCAAAGCTTTCGATCGTTCGTTCGAGCAACTGGACATCGCTTGTGAGCGGTTGAGCCAGGTAGCTTTCCGTCTCTATAGAGTAAATTGCCGCTTCGTCCTTCGGTCGCATGACCTGACGGAAGAAGTGCCTGGCTGCCTGCTTCTCAAAATCGCGCGCGAAATCCAAGCTTCCGCTATTGTCGAAAAGCATCGCCAATCGCACACTGCTTTCCATCCGGGTCAGATCACTAATAGCTTTCAACTGGCCATCAACTCGCAACTCAAAATCTTCCAACTTTAATCCGGTGACGGCAATGCCCTTCGAGTCGACCACTGAGGCTGGAATAGGCACGAGATTGGAAACGACACGAACTGTATCTGATTCGTCGACTTCGTCGCTCGAGTTGTCATTTGGAGAATCCTTCGCCGACGATTGACTACGCTGCCTCTGCAAACCCGGGGCCGGTGTAGGTCCCGCGATTGAGCCGCTGGACTTTGTTTTCGTCGTCGGAACTTTGGGAGCCTTTCCCTGGTTGCGTCCTGACTGCGCAAAAGCGACGGCTGCCAGGCTTATTCCAAGCGCCACGACAACTCCCAGCCAGGGAATTTGCTGCAAGCGAGTGCGGAAAGAGGTTTGCTCCTTCATGCGTTTGCCTGCAGTGCCGGTTGTTCGCCGTGTATGACCTGAAGCCAATTATTCCATTCCTTCAATGCCAGTTCGACCTGCAGATTGTGCCGGTCACGTTTTCTACGTACGCGTTTGCGATCTTGTTCCGGTAACGGCTCCAATAAAGCGAATGTGATGTTCACCGGCTGGAAGTTTTTCGTCTGCGCGTTGGAAACGTACCGCGCCAGTGCACCCATGGCGCTCAAACGCGGTGCGGAGATGGGAGTCTGTTTCAAAGACAGCCGGGCCGCATTCTGTCCCGCAAGCCAACCCATCGCCACCGATTCAACGTAACCTTCGACGCCCGTGATTTGTCCGGCAAAAAGGATGTTCGAGCGCTCGCGCATTTGCATTGTTTCAGAGAGCACTCGCGGGGAGCAGATATAAGTGTTGCGATGAATCTGACCAAACTGGAGAAACTCCGCCTGCTCCATCCCGGGGATAAGGCGCAGCACTCTCGCCTGTTCGCCGTAACGTAGATGATTCTGAAAGCCTACCAGGCTGTACGCGTCCGCCATTAAATTTTCCTGCCGCAACTGCACCGCCGCATACGGCTCGCGACCAGTGCGCGGATTACACAATCCCACCGGCTTCATCGGACCGAAGCGCAAGGTGTCGACACCACGACGCGCGATCTCCTCGATCGGTAAACAAGACTCAAACCAGCGAGTCTCTTCGAAACGCTGGAGAGGTACGCTCTTCGCTTCGATCAGGGCGTTGTAAAACGTCGCGTACTGCTCCTCGTCAAACGGGCAGTTCAGATAGTCGTCGCCGCCTTTGCCATAACGAGCTGCCGCAAAAGCGATTGAACGGTCGATGGAGTCGGCGGCGATGATTGGGGCGATAGCGTCGTAGAAGTAGAGTTGGTCGCTGCCGGTCAGTTTCATGATTTCGGCGGTCAACGCATCAGACGAAAGCGGGCCAGTGGCGATGATCGCTATCTCGTCATCGGGAATGTTTTTAACTTCTTCGCGAACCAGCTCGATGTTTGGGTTGTTCTCTATTCGCTCAGTGATGAGCTCAGCAAATTTCTCGCGATCGACCGCCAACGCCGCTCCCGCCGGAACGCGCGTGGCCGCCGCGCATTCCATCACCAGCGAACCGGCGCGGCGTAGTTCCTCTTTTAAAAGATAAGGCGCGGAACCAATCTCGTCAGACTTTAGTGAATTTGAACAAACGATCTCGGCAAGCCTGTCTGTGCGATGAGCGGGCGTTTGCGTGACGGGCCGCATTTCGAAGAGACGCACCTGTGCCCCGGCGCGCGCCGCCTGCCATGCCGCTTCAACTCCCGCCATACCGCCACCTATGACATTAAGTTTTTTCATAAGGAGCAAGGAAGATACGATCCACGAAAGGACACGAACTGACACGAAATATGGTTAGTGTAATTTGGTGTGGTTTCGTGGATTGTAGCTCTTCGACATTTTGTTTACTGGCGACAGACTGCAGATGCAAATCACGGCTTTTTCTCGGACGACGTATCGCTTTTAGGTGCATCGAGTTTGTAGTCGCCAACGTCGCCCGAGAAGTGTTTGTAGTCGCTCCATTCGAAGGTTTGGTTATAGTCGCCGCCGCCAAACAACAACACTTTAACGGAAAGATTGATTTGCGCCAGACGCGGCAGCCAAACACCTTCCACCATGCGCGTCTGTTCCATCACAATCGCGGCGCCTGGCTTCAGGTTAACCAACAGCCCGCCACCCATCTTGAATCCTTCAGCCAGTCGCGCTTCGAGCCGCATCACCTGTTTGTCGGCAGGATCGATCCAAACGACGCCCACGAGCTTTGAAATTAGGTCCTCCTGGCGGTTGCTCGACTTGAAACCCTGACGGGCACGAAAGTCGAAGACAATCGCCTCGCGATCGCGAAAATGTTCACGGCGAGGCGACACAAATTCAGAGACTAATAAGAATCGGGAAATGTCCAGGTCGTCATCGTCCCCTTCAGATCCTTTCTTCTTTCGTCGCTCGGCCCGACGCTTTTCGACCTTCTGCTCAT
>JBOGOP010000173.1:0-11541 GCA_050747225.1 Pyrinomonadaceae bacterium | reverse complement strand
GTCCGCGCAAGCGGTAATTCTGGTGAAGTCGTAACGCAAACTGTTAGTTTGGGTCGGCAGGCGAGGCTCACGTGTGGTGGTAACGCGGAAGACGCAAACTAACAGTTTGCGTTACTTAGATTAAGGGGAGGCGATTTGAGGCCGCAGGACGTCATCAAAAAAAAACGTGACGGCGAACAACTTTCGCGCGAGGAGATTAATTTCTTCATCGACGGCGTCACGCGCGGCACCGTCGCTGACTACCAAATCAGCGCGTTGCTAATGGCCATCTACCTGAACGGCATGGACGATATCGAGCAGGAGATACTTACCGATGCCATGCTGCATTCGGGAAACACGCTCGACTTTTCCGACATTGCAAAACCAAAAGCTGACAAACATTCAACTGGCGGTGTTGGCGATAAGACTTCACTCCTGATCGCACCCATGGTTGCGGCCTGTGGTGTTTGTGTGCCGATGATTTCTGGACGCGGCCTGGGCCACACCGGCGGCACACTGGATAAACTCGAGTCAATTCCCGGGTACCGCGTGGATCTGGGCGCCGGAGAATTTGAGCGGGTCCTCAAGACCGTCGGCTATGCGATGTCGGGCCAGACAGCTGAACTGGCGCCGGCTGATAAGAAGATGTATGCGTTGCGCGATGCTACAGCTACGGTAGAGGCGATCCCGCTGATTGTGGCTTCGATAATCTCAAAGAAAGGGGCCGCTGGTCTCGACGCGATGGTGATCGACGTCAAAGTCGGCTCGGGCGCCTTCATGCGCGATGAAGATCGCGCCAGAGCGCTGGCCCACGCGCTGGTGAGAACCGGAAACGCCTGTGGAATCCGCACGCGCGCACTGTTAACTGACATGAACCAGCCATTGGGTCAGGCGGTGGGAAATTCACTCGAAGTAAAAGAATGCATCGAGCTGTTGCGCGGGGAAGGGACCGCCGGTGCGCAGCCCGTGCTTGATCTATCGGTGGAGCTTTCCGCCCACATGCTTGTGCTCTCCAATGTTGATGAGTCGCTTGCGGCAGCTCGGGATCGTTTGGGAAGAATTCTGAGTTCAGGACAAGCGCTGGAGTGTTTTCGTCAGAACGTAGCGGCGCAAGGCGGCGAGCCTCGAGTCTGCGACGATCCTGCCGGCTTTCTTCCTTTGGTCACGGAATCGTTTAAGGTAGAATCCCCGCGTTCTGGCTTCGTTAGCAAAGTTAATACGTCGGAGATTGGACATGCGATTGCTGCTATCGGCGGCGGGCGTGTGCGCATCGACGACACGATAGATCCTACAGTCGGTTTCATCGCCCAAGCCAGAATTGGAGACAACGTTGCTGCGGGCGCAACCATCGGTACTGTGTACTGTCGCGATCACTTTCGGGCTGAAGAAGCTGCCCGGCGTATTCAGGCGGCGTACGAAATCGGCGATCAGTCTCCCGCGGAAATACCGCAACTCTTGAAAGAAGTAATAAACGAATGAAATTTGTAATCTGCTGCACGCTCGTTGTTCTGTCCTTGCTCGCGGCTTTCAGCTCGGCCTGCAACCCCAGCAGTTACGGCGCTGACGACAAGTCGAAGATCCGCGTCGGCATTGTTTTCGACATTGGCGGCAAGGATGACCGTTCATTCAACGCTGCGGCCTGGGCTGGCGCGAAGTGTGCGGAGACTGGCACCTGGCCCGATGGTACGAACTGTGGCAAGCCGACGCTGCCGATTGTGTTGCGCGACATCGAGCCCGGCAATCCGACTTCGATCGAACCCGCGATGCGCGCCTTCGCTGAACGCAACTACGACCTCATCATCGGCATTGGCTTCGCTCAGACTCCGATTATCGAACTCGTTGCAAAGGATTATCCCAACATTCGTTTCGCGATAGTGGATGGTGTTAGTGATCTGCCAAACGTGGCTTCGCTGGTGTTCAAGGAACACGAGGGTTCGTACCTGGTGGGCATGTTGGCCGCCAAGTCCAGCAAGACCGGTACGATTGGATTCCTTGGTGGCATGGACATCGGTTTGATCCACCGGTTCAAAGGTGGCTACGAAGAAGGCGCGCGCGCCGTCAATCCAAACATTCGCGTAATCCCAAACTATGTTGGTGTCACGGATGCCGCCTGGAACAATCCCGGCAAGGGCAAGGAAATCGCGCTCGCACAGATCAGCAAAGGCGCTGATGTGATCTTCACCGCCGCAGGTAACTCGGGGTTGGGTGCCTTTGATGCGGTTGAGCAAGCTGGTAAACAAGACGGACGCGCAACGCATTTCGTTATTGGGGTCGATGCAAATCAAAACATGGTCAAGCCAGGTTTTGTACTGACGAGTATGGTCAAGCGTGTCGACAACGCCGTCTATTCAATTATTCAGGATGTTGTAAACGGACAATTCAAGACCGGCTTTCACGTCTATGGGTTGAATGAAGATGGCGTCGGTTATGCGATGGATGAAAACAACAAGGACCTAATAACTCCCGAAATGATTCAGCAGGTTGAAGAAGCCAAGAAGAAAATCATTAGTGGGGAAATAAAGGTTGTTGATTTGATGGGGCAATGAAAATGGGACTTTGGTCTTTGGACTTTGGTCTTTGGAACCGCTTAGCGCGAAGTACTCAGCTTTGTACTTTGCATAACCGCCCTCCGCTTGAGGACTTCAAATGGAGAGGACTAATTTTGAAAATCTACAAATATACAAACTATCGGAAAAACTCTCGGATCAGTTATGGAAAATTGTTATCCGATGGGACGTGCTTGCAAGAGACACGGTCGGGAAACAGCTTGTACGAGCGGGTGATAGCATTGGCGCTAACATAGCAGAAGGAAGTGGAAGAGGCACAGATCCAGAGTTTCGTCGTTTTTTGAGGATAGCCAGGGGTTCGTTATACGAGACCCAGCATTGGCTCCGACGAGCATACCAACGAAGGTTACTTAGCGAGAAACAGATCGCAGACCTCTTGCCGCTAGTGAAAGAATTGACACCGAAGTTGAACTCATATCTAGGCTCAACCGGATCATTGGCGAAAACACGTTGACTTGCCAAGTTCAACTGAAGTTTAGCCCGGAATCAAAGACCAAAGACCAAAGACCCAAGTCCAACCAAGTGATCGAACTCAGAAACATAACCAAGCGCTTCGGCGACGTGCTCGCCAACGATCATGTGAACATCGTCGTTAAGCCTGGGACGATACATGCCATCGTTGGTGAGAACGGCGCCGGGAAATCTACGGCGATGCGGATCGCCTACGGCTTTTACAAAGCCGATGAAGGTGAAATCCTGGTTGAGGGTCAGGTTCATGAAATAGCCACTCCGCATGACGCGATTGCCCTGGGGATTGGCATGGTTCACCAGCATTTTATGTTGGTGGATACGATGACCGTGGCTGAGAACATTGTGTTGGGCGCTGAGCCCGGCAGCGCGGTAGCTCTCGATCTCGCCACCGCGAGCGTGGAAATCCGGAAGCTCTCCGAAGAATTCAAGCTCGCCGTTAATCCAAATGTAGTCATCGAGCACTTATCCGTTGGTCAGCAGCAGCGTGTTGAGCTCTTGAAGGCGCTCTATCGTCATGCGCGCTTGCTGATCCTCGATGAGCCAACCGCCGTTTTGACTCCACAGGAAGTCGAAGAGTTTTTTGCCATCCTGCGGCGCATGCGGGAGCAGGGAAAGACGGTAGTGATAATTACGCACAAACTCGCGGAGGTGCTGGCCATCTCGGATGAAGTAACAGTGATGCGCGATGGTCGCGTTGTCGGCCGCGTGCAGACCAGCGAAACCAATGCCGCCGAGCTTGCGCGCATGATGGTTGGTCGGGAAGTTTTGTTGCGAGTTGAAAAGCCGGACGCAAAACCGGGCAGCGCCGAATTGAGCGTTCGCAATCTTTCGATAGTTGCCAGAGGCGGAGTGAAGCGCGTTGATGACGTTTCTTTCGAAGTGCGCAAGGGCGAGATCCTGGGTATCGCCGGCGTTGAAGGAAACGGCCAGACGGAGTTGATCGAAGCGCTTGCGGGATTGGTAAGCCCGTCACAACTCTCAGGTAAGATCGTTTTTGAGGATCGGGACATTACCCGTGAAGGTGCACGGTTGCGGCGGGAATTGGGCATTGCACACATCCCGGAAGATCGACACCGGCGCGGCCTGCTGCTCGAATTCGATCTGGCTGAGAATTCGATCCTCGGCGTTCACTATCGCAGGCCAATCGTCAGTTACGCCGGCGTGTTGTTGGACAGTATGGCTATTCGCAAGCGGGCGAATGACATTATTGAAGGTTTTGATGTGCGTCCCGCCAATCCAGAGCTGCCTGCGCGTGCGTTGTCCGGTGGCAATCAGCAAAAGCTGATCATCGGCAGAGAGTTTAAGGTTGAACCAAAGCTACTGCTGGTGTCGCAGCCGACGCGTGGAGTGGACATCGGCGCAATTGAGTTTATCCACCGTAAGCTGGTTGGACTGCGAGACTCGGGTTGCGCGGTGCTGCTCGTGTCAGCCGAACTCGAAGAGGTAACGTCACTATCAGACCGTTTGCTGATAATTCATGAGGGGCGGATTGTGGGCGAAGTTGATCCGAAGGTTGCAACGATTGAAGAGATTGGGTTGCTGATGACTCGCGGGCACTAAAGACGGTCTTTGGTCTTTGGCTTTTGGTCTTTGCTTTTGTTTGCCAGGTTCAGTGTTCCAGTTCGAAAGCGATTCGTTCAGAGCCAAAGGCCAAAGGCCAAAGTCCTAAGACCCGACAAGCGAATCTGAGATTAAAAATTTAAGATCTCAAATCGAAGATCTCAAACTAAATGAAACTTCTACGCGAACTTTTGTATCCACTCATCGCCGTCGTGGCCGCTTTTATAGTTTGCGGAATCCTGATACTTATCATCGGCGACAATCCCATCGAGACCTACCGGCTACTTTTCGGCAGCGCCCTTTCCTGGCCGGTGGGCATCAGCTACACCCTGTTTTATGCCACGCCATTGATCTTCACGGGGTTGGCGGTAATGGTGGCCTTTCGTTGTGGACTCCTTAACATTGGCGCTGAGGGCCAGCTCTACGTCGCCGCCTTTGCCACGGCCTGGGTAGGAATTACGTTTGCAAATAGTTCGCCCTGGATTCTGATTCCGTTGTGTTTCGTCGCCGCGATTGTGGGCGGCGGCGTGTGGGGTGCGATCCCGGGTATTTTGAAAGCGCGCTTCGGCTCACACGAAGTTATCAACACCATCATGTTGAACTTCCTCGCTGTCGCATTGGTGAGTTATTTCATTCAGTATCACTACAAGGCTTCGGGCGATCCTATCATGCAGAGCGTTCCGGTCGGCTGGGGCGCACACATCGCTCGGCTGGGTAAAGTTATTCCCGGCATCCCCCAATGGATTCCCCTCAATCTGGCGTTTATCCTGGCGCTGATTTGTTGTGGGCTCGTCTACATATTTCTGTGGCGAACGAAGTGGGGGTATGAACTAAGATCAACCGGAACTAATCCCAGCGCAGCCGAGTATGGTGGCATCTCGGTGCGTAAGCAGATTGTGATTGCGATGACGATCTCCGGCTCGCTCGCGGGCTTAGTTGCGATCAATGAGGTGATGGGTCATCGCTATCGTTACTACGACGGGTTTTCTGATAACTACGGTTACACCGGTATCGCAGTTGCGCTGTTGGGCCGCAACCATCCGGTTGGCGTCATCATTTCAGCGCTCCTGTTTGCGATCCTCCAACGCGGCGGCATTCCTGTCGACGCCTTCACCCAACACGTGACCAAGGATATTGTTCAGGTGTTGCAGGGCACGATAATTCTGTTTGTAGCGGCGGAAGCCTTCTTCCGCGGACCATTCGCCCAGTGGGGCTTGTTAAAACGCTCGAAGGTGTAGAGGAAAGTATACGAATGGCAGAAATTCTCAACATCGCGCTTATCTTTTCCACCATCCGGCTGTCGACTCCATTGATCCTCGCCGCGCTTGGCGGAATGTTTTCCGAGCGCTCGGGCGTTATCAATATCGCACTCGAAGGGATGATGCTCGCGGGAGCTTTCACTGCCGCAGCAGTTACTTATGCCACCGGGAGTCCCTATGTGGGATTGGCCGCCGGGATAATTGCGGGAATGTTGATTGCTGCCATCCATGCTGTTGCCTGTATTCGTTACCGGGCTGATCAGGTGGTTACCGGCACAGCTATCAACATTCTAATGCTCGGCATGCCCGCTTTTCTTAGCGGCGCCTTCTTTCTATCGTCTGGTTCCACGCCACAGATTCCGAAAGAACATTTGATACCGCTGCTGCCTATTGTGATTGCCGTCGTAATGGTGCCGCTTAGCTGGTACGTACTCTACAAAACTCCATTTGGGTTGCGGCTGCGATCGGTTGGTGAAAACCCGGAGGCCGCGGATGCTGCCGGTGTTCCCGTGGCGCGCATGCGCTACGCTGGTGTGTTGTTATCGGGAGTGCTGGCCGGAATTGGCGGCGCATATCTTTCGATCGGACAGTCGTCTTTGTTTACCCGAAACATGACTTCCGGTCGCGGCTTTATTGCCCTGGCGGCGCTAATCTTCGGCAAGTGGCGGCCGGTTCAAACGTTGCTCGCCTGTCTGCTGTTTGGTCTTACTGAAGCCGTATCGATCCAGATGCAAGGCGTGGTGAAGCTCCCCTCCGGCGACGACATCCCGGTGCAGTTTATTCAGATGGTCCCCTACATCCTGACGATTGTAGTTCTCGCGGGCTTTATCGGTTCGTCGCGGCCGCCGCGGGCGTTGGGGATTCCGTACCAGAAGGAAAGGTAAAATAGTTTCGATTTCGAGTTCGGAAACAGCGGCGATTCGTAAACTTGAAACTGATTTTGGGTAGTTAGATCGCAGGACTTCATGGAAACCTTGATTGCTTTTCTCAAACATGGCAGCGCTCTCGATTTGCTTGTTATCCTCCTGGTTATCCTCATCACCGTAATAATGATTCCCGCCGCGATATGGATCGGTATCGCAGCGCGGACACGCAAGCCGATCTATTTCCTCCTGTTAATTAGTTTATTGCCGCTGGTTCTCGCCTTAACTGGGACCGCTCTGAGATACATTAATATCGAAAGGGCGCTGGCTAACGTTCCGGACGTCAGCGCCGAAATTGTTACGGCGGCGCGCCAGGAAGCATGGATCACCACTTATCTCGGCGCGACCGGAACTGTGGTCATTGGCCTAATCGGAGTGGCGGGATTAATACTTAAGAAAGAGAGAAACGTCTGAAAGGTCGCAGAAGTGACTCAAGAAGTTTAGAGTTCAACCTTGGGGTTGTGGCTTTAGAAAGAATTAAGGCTTGAATTCTGTGCTAACCGCAGTCTTGATCATCTATGGGTGAAGGAACAGCTAAAACGGATCTTTATTCGCGCGTAGAGAACGCAGCGCGCTCGATACGCGCTCGCACCGCTGTCGATGCGAAAATCGCGGTGGTGTTAGGCAGTGGACTTGGCGCCTTTGCTGAAGACTTTGAAGACTCGGTGTCTTTGCCTTACCGCGAAATCCCGGGCTTCGTGTCGTCAACTGCCGAGGGACACGTTGGCCGTTTGGTGATCGGAAAAGTTGAAGGCGTGCCGGTTTTGGCGATGCAGGGACGAGTGCATTACTACGAAGGTTATACACTCGAGGAAGTCACGTTCCCGATCAGAACGTTCAAGCTGCTGGGCGTCAAGACATTGATCCTGACTAATGCTGCGGGCGGCGTAGACGTACAACTTACCCGGGGCACGCTGATGGTAATAAGTGATCACCTGAATCTGATGGGTGTGAACCCGCTGCGCGGCCGCAACGACGAACGGTTCGGGCCGCGCTTTCCTGACCTGACGGAAGTCTATAGCCGCGACCTGCAGGAGTTGGCAACGGAGGAAGCGCGCGCCCTGGACATCACGACTCGTCGTGGCATCTATGCCGCGCTGGGCGGACCAAGCTATGAGACGCCGGCGGAGATTCACATGATGCGCGGTTTCGGCGCCGATGCCGTAGGCATGAGTACTGTGCCGGAAGCCATCGTTGCGCGCCAGATGGGTATGAAGGTTTTGGGTATCTCGTGCATAACCAATATGGCTGCTGGAATCAGTGAAACTCCAATCAACCACGAAGAAGTGATGGAGACTGGTCAGGAAGTGCGAGAGAAGTTTACGCAGTTGCTTCGTCGCGTGATCGCGAAGCTCCCGTAGGACAGGCATTCTCTGCCTGTCCTTTACGCGGATTGAGCTTGTGACCGACGGGACAAGAGGAGAAATCTTCCATTTGACATTTCAACAAGAGACCGAAGACCGGCGACGGACGACCGAGGGAAGACCAGGTTGCCTGCGGTCGACGGTCCGCCGTCATCGGTCGCTCTGTCAAATGACAAATGGAAAATCTCTGCTTGGTCCATCGACCACTAATACACTAACGGACAGACAGGAATGTCTGTCCTACTTAAACAGGAAGTAAGAATAGTTTTTGTGAGTCTAATCATTGGCATTTCCGGTGGCACCGGCTCGGGCAAGACTACTGTTGCAAACCGCATCCTGGAGACGGTGAAGGCGAGCGAGGTCGTTTTCATCCAGCAGGATTCTTATTATCGTAACCTCAAAGATCTGCCGCGCGACTACCGGCAACTCGCCAACTTCGATCATCCAGACGCCCTCGACAACGATCTCCTCGTCAACCACATTCGCAAACTAAAAGCGGGCGAGCCGATTGAATTGCCGCTTTACGATTTCAAGACACACAATCGTCTGAACGAAACGCGAGAGGTGGAACCAAAGCCCATTGTTATTGTCGAAGGGATACTGATCTTCGTCGATCCGCGCCTGCTCGAACAGCTGGACATCAAGGTTTTTGTGGATACGCCGGATGACATACGTTTCATTCGGCGACTCCGCCGCGATATCGCCGAGAGAGGTCGCACAGTGGAATCAGTCATCGAACAATACATTGCCACCGTTCGGCCGATGCACATGCAGTTCGTGGAACCATCAAAGCGTTACGCTGACGTCATTATTCCGGAAGGTGGTCATAATGTCGTGAGCATTGATCTGATTAGTGGAAAGATTCGTGAGAGGTTGGCGAGTGCTTTAACCTCGGTTGGAGGCCAGGCTTGAGTGAAGAAAGTTTGCAGGAGTTACTCGAAACAGCAAAGGCGGCGCGGCTGCGGTCAATCGCACCGTTTTCAAACTTCCTTGTCGGCGCAGCGGTAAGGACCGACGAGGGGAAAGTCTACATCGGCTGTAACGTGGAAAGCGCGAGTTACGGATTGACCGTTTGCGCCGAGCGGGTCGCACTCTGGAAGGCGTTATCGGAAGGTGAGCGGCATTTCACGGAACTCGCGATCGTAGCGGACACAGATACGCTGACGCCGCCTTGTGGCACCTGCCGGCAGATCATCTGGGAGTTTGCGAAGAATGCGACCATCATTCTCGGCAATCTTCATGGTGAAACGCAGATCGTTTCAATCAAAGAGCTTCTGCCACGCGCCTTCGACGCGCGCTTCCTTAACGCTGCGAAAGAAGCCCGAGAATCAAGTTGAATTAAGAAATGTTCCGGAGGACGAAATCCACGAACGCACACGAACCAACACGAAAGATTGTTCGTGTAACTTTGTGTGATTTCGTGGATCAAATCTCTTTACAAATTCGTTTGTGGCAACGTCCGTGTTGCGCAAGGGTCTTTAGTCTATGTCAAAGAAAATTTTCGCCATCACGATCCTGGTCACGTTTCTTGTTACTGCACTACCAGCAGCTGCACAACGAAATAGAGGTCGTCGCATGATACGAGTAGATCTGCTCGTGCTTAACGGCACGCTCGTCACGATGGACAAAGACCGCCGCATCCTACCGGACGCGGGTATTGCGGTTGATCACGGGCGCATCGTGGCGCTGGGTTCGCGGGCGGACATCATCAGAAGATACTCGGCGTCCGAGCGAGTTGACGCGACCGGCAAGATCATTATCCCCGGACTCATCAACGGTCACACGCACATTCCCATGACGTTGTTTCGAGGTTTGGCGGACGATCTCGACCTGCAGGAGTGGCTGACGAAGTATATCTTTCCCGCCGAGGCAAAGAACGTTACTGAAGAATTCGTGCGCGCAGGCACGCGCCTCGGCCTGGCAGAAATGATTCGCGGCGGCACCACCACCTACTGCGACATGTATTACTTCGAAGACGCGATTGCCGATGAAACTGCAAAGGCGGGCGTCCGCGGCGTGCTGGGAGAGACGATAATCGACTTTCCGGTCGCGGATAATAAGACTAACGCCGAGGGCATGGCCTATGTCGAGCGGTTTGTTCAGAAGTGGAAAGGGAATGAGTTAATAGTCCCGGCCGTCGCGCCGCATGCTCCTTACACGGTTTCAGAGGAACACCTCAAGGCTATTCGCGCTTTTTCCGATCGAACTGGCGCGCCAATCGTCACTCACATCTCCGAAACAAAGAGAGAAGTGGATGAGAGCCTCAAAGCCAAAGGCGCAAGCCCGGTTGACTATCTTTCACGGATTGGATTTTTGAACGACCGCGTGATTGCTGCGCACATGGTTTGGCCTAACGATGGGGAGATTCAGATTTTGAAAACGGCCGGAGTGGGCGTGGTCCACAATCCACAATCAAACATGAAGTTGGCGTCCGGTGTAGCTCCGGTACCCAGGATGATCGCGGCAGGCGTGCGCGTAGGATTAGGCACAGACGGCGCGGCTTCCAACAACGACTTGAGTATGTGGGAAGAGATGGACACTGCCGCTAAGCTGCACAAACTAATCAGTGGCGATCCGAAAGTGATGTCCGCGGAGCAGGCGTTTGAGTTGGCGACTATTGGTGGCGCGCGGTCGCTACACCTGGAGAAAGAGATTGGCTCGATAGAGCCGGGAAAGCGCGCCGACCTCGTCCTCGTCAATCGCGATGCGCTTAATCAAATACCGCTCTACAACATCTATTCCGATCTGGTTTACGCCACCAAAGCCTCCGACGTGGCAACGGTAATCATCAACGGCCGCGTGGTGATGCGTGATCGCCACTTGCTGACGCTGGATGAGGCTGCGGTCAAAGAAGGCGCGCGCGTCTTTCGTGAAAAAGTAATCAAGAGCCTCGGCGGTTCGGCTAATCCACAATAGCTCCGAACTATCCTGTTTGATATTGAAGTCACTCTGATCTAGTTTCACTTTCTCGTCAAAGGGAGCCGGCCTTCGCGCCGTCCTGCCTCTACTAACTTCGTCGAAATAAAACAGACCCATCCTGCAACTAAACCTGCTGAGTGGTATTAAGCTTGCGCCTTCTACCAGGCCGCGGTTGAGCACGCTCAGAAAATCGCCTACAACCGTGATGTCACTTATCCGATCTCCAAAGCGTTGGCTTCCCGCGATTCTTTCCCTCCAACGCTGGGTTGAGAAATCGAACCTGCAGTTGAATTCGACACGCAATATGCTGGCGTCCTAACCGTCAGAAACCTCGGCGGCGGTTGGTAAGCCAGCTACAACAACACATCAGTACCAGGTCCGCCGTGTCGGCTGGTTGATCTTAAGAAGTCTGTCAAAAAACAAACTAACCTCGACCGGACAACTCCATGAAACCTGGAGTTGTTGTCCTGGTTGACCAATAGAAAGGGCTGAGAAGACC
>JBOGOP010000172.1:0-11668 GCA_050747225.1 Pyrinomonadaceae bacterium | reverse complement strand
AACAGCAGGAAGCGGTGATGGCGGCGTTGCCGGAGGACGCTCGCCGCGCGGTGCGCTATATGGCGTTGCTGGATCGGATGAAGAGCGGTGACTCGATGCTGCTGATGCCGTTCGATCTCAGGATCAAATAGGGCTGGGGGAACAGGGTAAAGGGGGAAAAGGGGAACATCGATTACCCTTCCCCATTCCCCTTTTACCCTATTCCCCTCTTACCCTTTTTCCCCGCTTATCTCTTCTGCCCCTCCCATGTAAGGTCGCAGCGCTTCGGGAATTACAACCGAACCATCCGCCTGCTGGTAGTTTTCCAGAATTGCAATCCACGTTCGGCCGATCGCCAGCCCTGATCCATTCAACGTGTGCACAAACTCCGGCTTCGCTCCACCCGCGCGGCGAAAGCGGATCTGGGCGCGACGCGCCTGAAACGCTTCGTAGTTAGAGCATGAAGAAATTTCGCGGAACGTGTTCTGCGATGGCAGCCATACTTCGATATCGTAGGTTTTAGCGGAGCCAAAGCCAATGTCGCCGGTTGAAAGTGCAACGGTGCGATAATGCAGCCCAAGCTTCTGCAAGATCACTTCCGCATCGCGGGTGAGCGACTCGAGTTCGTCGTACGAATTCTCCGGCAGCGCGTATTTCACCAGTTCAACTTTCTCGAACTGATGCTGTCGAATCAGCCCGCGAGTATCCTTGCCATAGCTTCCCGCTTCGGAACGAAAGCACGGCGTGTAGGCTACAAATTTCATAGGCAACTGAGACGCATCGAGTATCTCTTCGCGATGATAATTCGTAACCGGCACCTCGGCAGTGGGGACGAGGTAGAGTCCACGTTCGTCTGAGAGCTTGAAGAGGTCTTCCTCAAATTTGGGGAGTTGCCCAGTGCCAAAGAGCGAATCCTTGTTCACTATGAACGGCGGCAGTGTCTCCTGATATCCATGCTCACGAGTGTGAAGATCGAGCATGAAGCTGGTAAGTGCGCGACTGAGGCGCGCGCCCGCTCCGTTGAGGATGGCAAAACGCGCCGCGGCAATCTTTGCAGCGCGGTCGAGATCGAGAATACCGAGCGCTGTCCCAAGATCCACATGGTCCTTCACTTCGAAATCAAATTCCGGCTTCGGTGGGATGCCATCGCGAAGTTGCTCTTCATTCGCTGATTCGTCCGGTCCGATTGGTACGGTTTTATGCGGTATGTTCGGGAGCATCTCCAGAATCTTCCGCATCCGGGCCTCGGCTTCATCTCGTCTGTGATCATTTTCAGCGACATACCCCTTTAGCGTCTTAACGTCGCGGCGACGTTGAACGGCTTCGTCATTCTTTCCAGCCTTGATCAACTCGCCAATCTCTCTGCTTGCCCTATTAAGATCGGCGTTGTACAGATCCGAGATCCCAATTGCTTCACGCCGTTCTTTATCAACAGCTCCAAACTCTAATAGCAGATCAGGCGGGAACCCGCGCTTTTCGAGTGCTTCGATAACCGCATTTAGATTTTCCCGCACGTAGTTGAGATCAAGCATTTGTTCTATTCCCGCAAAATATGTTATGAGAGACGACCGTCTTGTGAACAGAATGTACCGTCAAATGATAGATAAAGGCCAGCCAGGCGTTAGACGCGCTTGTTGCCGTTTTGGCAATTCGCAATCCGAAATCCGAAATCCGAAATTCCATTAAATGCCACCGAGGGTCCGCAAAGCAGTTTTTCCCGCCGCGGGATTGGGCACGCGCTTTTTGCCTGCCACCAAAGCGTCTCCAAAAGAGATGCTGCCACTTGTTGATAAGCCTTTGATCCAATACGTGGTCGAGGAGGCAGTCGCTTCCGGAATTGAGTCTGTCATCATCGTGACCGGGCGAGGTAAAGCTGCGATCGAGGATCACTTTGATGTTTCGTTTGAACTGGAAAAACTTCTGGAAGCGCGCGGCAAACAGGCAGAACTCGAAGCGATGCGCGCGATTTCCGAGATGGCGCGCGTAAGTTATGTGCGACAGCAAGAAGCGCTTGGCCTGGGCCACGCCGTTTTGCAGGCGCGCGACCTGGTGGGAAATGAACCATTTGCAGTGATGTTGAGCGACGATATTATCGATTCCGAAACACCGGCGCTCAGGCAACTGCTCGACGTCTACGAAAAGTATGATGCTCCGGTGGTCGCCGTTTTCGAAGTTGAAGGCGAAGCAATTTCGCGTTTCGGCGTTGTCGAGGGTGAAGAAGTGGCAAACGGTGTCTACAAGATCAACGGCTTGATTGAGAAGCCTTCGTTTGTCGACGCGCCTTCTGATCTCGCGATCATCGGACGCTATGTTTTGACGCCCGACATCTTTGATGAACTTGAAAAGACTCCCCCGGGCGCGATTGGCGAGATTCAAATCACCGACGCGATGAGATCGCTATTGAAGCAGCGGCCGTTTTACGCAGTGCGCTTTGAAGGAAAGCGTTACGATGCCGGTGACAAGTTGGGTTTCCTGATTGCGACAGTAGAGTTTGCGCTAAAGCATGACGACCTGGCGCCGGAGTTTAGAGAGTATTTGCAGTCGTTGAAGTTGTTTTGAGGACTAGCAATCACAAGCTTTCGCTGTCCAGGCTCAAGTTTCAGAGTCTCAGGGTGAGGAAGGGTGGCTTGCCCCCGCTCACGTTGAGTGGCATTCAATCGGCGGGGGTGAACCGCCCTTCCCAACCATGAGATTACTTTACTTGAGTTATTCAGTTTGAGTTGTAGTCTAACTGACAACAATATGTCTGATCAAAAACAATTCTCCGGAAAAAGCGCCATCGTCACCGGCGCCACGCGCGGCATCGGTCGCGCCATCGCCCTTGAACTCGCACGGCGCGGCGCCGACATCGCCTTCAACTATGCGAAGAGCGCCGAAGCGGCAGAGTCGCTATCGAAGGAAGTCGAAGCGCTCGGCGGGCGCGTGCTCGCCACACAATGCGACGTCGCCAACACCGAAGCTGCCGCGGAGATGGTGAAGCAAGTGAAGGAAGCTTTCGGTCGCATAGATTTCCTCGTCAACAACGCCGGCATCACACGCGACAATCTGATCCTGCGCATGAAGGAAGCGGATTGGGATGAGGTGATGGACACAAATCTTAAGGGCGCCTGGAACTTTTCCAAAGCGGCACTGCGAACAATGCTGCGCCAGGAAGAGGGCGGATCGATCCTGAACATCTCCTCCATAAGCGGCGTGATGGGAATGGCGGGACAGTCAAACTATTCGGCATCGAAAGCCGGAATGCTGGGACTGACGAAAGCACTTGCGAGGGAAGTAGCCAGCCGTAAGGTAACGGTTAACGCGCTGGCCCTCGGCATGGTGGCAACGGACATGGCTGGTGCGTTGGATGAGAGTTACCGCGCGAAGATTATTGAACAAATTCCCCTCGGCCGTTTTGCTGAGGCCGATGAAATTGCGCGCATCGCCTGCTTCCTACTTTCCGACGACGCTCGCTACATCACCGGCCAGGTGATTCAGGTTGACGGCGGTTTGGCGATCTGAAAAGAGAGACTTCATTGAGTTAGAGGCAGCTCTTTGGTGCGGTGACCTGTCACCGCTTTGGTCCAGCGGCTTGACGCGGCCCTCCTCGCAGAAGAAACTCAATCCCAACTGGTAGCAACAGGTCGCCACCGGACAAAGCGGTGAAGCGGGGTCCACGGCCGGGCAGCCCGGCCGGGGTGCTTGTCAGGTCACCGCACTCCAAAGAGTTGTGTGCTATGTCCCGTTTTAGATCCTCAATCCTTAGCCTATTAAGCAAGATCAGAACACAGTTCGTATTTTGCTTGCTCATTGGTGCAATCTTGTCTATGGGAAATTCGTTCTTAGCAAAGGCCCAGACACCTGCCGCCAGCGAAGTCGTCTTCAGTCAAATCTATTCACAGGGCGGCAATCCCGGTTCGACTTACAAAGACAATTTCGTCGAACTCTTCAACCGATCGAATCGCGCGGTCGACATCACCGGCCTGCCGCTACGCATTGCCACTGACACGGGCGCCTTCAGCGTCGGCATATCCTTCACAAGTTCGCGCGGCCTTGTAATTCAACCCGGCGGCTATTTATTAATTGAATTCGAAACGACCGGCACCAGCGGCGCCGCTTTGCCCTTCCCCGATTTGTTTGTCCCACAATTTTTTCCGTTCACGATCAATCTCCCGCCGTCAGGCAAGATTGCGCTAACACTGCCGGGGACCAGTTTTTTCGGCACCTGCCCGTTACCCAACAGCGGCGTGATTGATTTTGCCGGCTACGGCGCCACCGCAGACTGCTTCGAAGGAACCGGTCCCACGGCGACGCTCAGCGAAACGTCAGCCGCTATCAGGAATGGAGGAGGATGCACGGATACCAACAACAACCTGAGCGACTTTACGGTTAGTGCGCCAACGCCGCGCAACAGTTTTTCACCCAGGCATCCTTGTTCTACTAATGGAATCGACGATGCCGACTTCTTTGTGCGGCAACACTACGCTGACTTTCTCAACCGTCAACCAGACGCCGCCGGACTTTCGTTCTGGACGAACCAAATTACTTCATGCGGCACAAACCAAACGTGCATCGACATCAAACGCATCAACGTCTCCGCAGCTTTCTTCCTGTCAATCGAGTTTCAGGAGACTGGTTACCTTGCTTACCGGACGTACAAGGCCGCCTTCGGAAATCTGCCGGGCGGCGCGCCGGTGCCTGTGAGGTTTGAGGAATTTTTGCCTGACACTCAGCTGATCGGTCAGGGAGTCGTGGTAAACGCGCCCGGTTGGGAGCTGCTGCTGGAAACAAACAAAGTCGCGTTCTTTTTGGATTTCGTTTCGCGACTGCGTTTTAGCAACGACTATCCGACGACCCTTTCGCCGGCGGAGTTTGTCGACACGCTTTTCATGAGGGCGGCAGTCACGCCCTCGGCGTCAGAACGTGCGGCGGCGATTAATGAGTTTGGATCGGCGTCTGACACAACCGACGTCGCTGCCCGCGCTCGTTCACTGCGCCGGGTTGCTGAGAACTCGACGTTAACCACGCAGGAAAACAATCGCGCCTTCGTGTTGATGCAATACTTCGGTTATCTCAGGCGTAATCCCTATGACCCTCCTGAAACAACACTCGACTTCCAGGGCTACAACTTCTGGCTGAACAAGTTGAATCAGTTCAACGGCAACTTCGTGAACGCGGAGATGGTGAAGGCGTTCATCACATCCGGTGAATACCGCCAAAGGTTTTAAGCTTAGGGGCCACTTCTTTTTCGTGGTAGAACTTTGCGCAAAATTCCTTACGAAAATTCGGAAGAAAACCAAAGGGATGGTTATTTGAATTTACGCTGATTTATTCTCTTGACCACTACATTCACCTTCAGTATCCTGCCTCATCCCTGGTCACGTTTATCGCCTGGTTTTAGCCACGCACGTATTCTCGCGATTACGTTTCACCGCGAGTTGTTCCACAAGAGTTAACCCGACTAGTTTCGATCTCCCCAGATTTGCCGCAGCCTGGAGAGGCTTCACGACTAAATTATTTACCGCCCACATCCGAAGGAGAAACTGTAATGTATCGAAATAAATTTTTGGTTCTTTTCCTGGCCCTGCTTATCGGTTCAGTAATAGCCCTCAGTGGTTGCGCAAAAGTAGAAGAAGGCGCTGCGCCAGTCGCGTCAAACAAAGCGGAAACTGCCGGCGGCAAGATTGCCGTCACCACTTCCTCCGAAGAGGCGCGGAAGGAATTTCTTCTGGGGCGTGATCTTCAGGAGAAGCTACTAATTCAGGACTCGATTCAACATTATGATAAAGCAATTTCACTTGACCCAAACTTTGCCCTGGCCGAGTTGAACCGGGCGCAAGTCAGTCCTACCGGGAAAGAGTTTTTTGATCACCTGAAAAAGGCCGTAGCTCTGGCAGACAAGGCTTCCAACGGTGAGAAGCTTTTGATCCTGGGCAATGAGGCAGGCGCCAACGGCAACGCAGTCAAACAAAAGGAGCTGCTGGATCAGCTGGTGGCGGCTTTTCCAAACGACGAGCGAGCACACTTCAACCTGGGCGGTTACTACTTCGGCCAGCAGGATTTCCCTCAGGCCATCGAACATTACAAGAAAGCGACTGAACTCGCTCCGACTTTCTCGACCGCCTTCAACATTCTTGGCTACGCCTACCGGCAGAATGACGACAACGCCAACGCCGAGCAGGCGTTCAAAAAATACATCGAGCTGATTCCCAACGATCCGAACCCCTACGACTCCTTAGCTGAGTTGTATCTGAAGATGGGCCGGTTTGACGAGTCGATCACGCAGTATCGGAAGGCGCTCGCAATCGATCCCAACTTCATCAACTCTCATCAGGGAATCGCGTCTGCGCTGATGTATCAGGGTAAGCCGGATGAAGCCGCTGCCGAGTTACAAAAGATAACCGACAAAGCGAGAAGCGACGCCGAACGCCGCACGGCGATGTTTGCTCAGACAGTCGTTGACGTCGACAGCGGCAAGCTCGATGCTGCGCTTGCAGAAGTGGACAAGCAGTACGCGCTGGGCGAAAAGACCAATGATGTCGCTGGGATGACTGGCGATCTGCAACTCAAAGGCAACATTCTGCTGGAAATGGGCAAGCCCGATGAAGCCAAAGCAGCTTACGAGAAGCTTCTGAAGATGACTACGGATTCGAGCCTTTCGCAGGAGATCAAAGACAACGCCTCCCTCTTTCATCATTACAACCTGACGCGGGTGGCGGTCGCGAAGAAAGACCTGACTACTGCCAAGACTGAAGCCGAGGCTTTCCGCAAAGGCACCGACACGTTGAAGAACCCGTTTCAAACAAAGCAAGTCCACGAGCTGTTAGGCATGATTGCGCTTGAAGCAAAGGACTTCGAGACGGCGCTGGCTGAACTGCAACAATCGAACCTGCAAAACCCTTACGATCTCTATCGCATCTGTCAGGCTTACCAGGGCAAAGGTGACATGGGGAAGGCAAAGGAGTTTTGTACAAAGGCAGCCACGTTCAATTCGCTGCCAGCACTAAACCTCGCCTTCATCCGCACCAAGGCGGCTAAGGCGTGAGGTTTAGTCGAATATGAATCGACAAAGCGGCGCCGGCCTGGAACGGCGCCGCTTTCCGTAACAACTGGGATGTTCTCTGTGCAGTCTTTGTGTCCTCCGTGCCTCTGTGGTGAATTAACGTCGAAAAGCTTAAACACGGAGCCACAGAGTACTCAGAGGTTCACAGAGAAAGGCAGACCAGGATGCTACCGGCTTTGCTTTACTATTCACGATTTACGTTTCAATATTCATCTGCTTAGCCGGAGCGATCCACGAAAGGACACGAACCAACACGAAATATTGTTAGTGTCGTTTCGTGTGATTTCGTGGATCGTATCTCTTCGAACTCTTATGCAAAGTTCCTGGCCCGAATTGAAATTCTCGGAGTGGCAAGACACTCTCGCTACGCTGCACATGTGGACGCAGGTCGTCGGGAAGATTCGTCTCGAACAGACGCCGCTCGTGAATCACTGGTGGAACGTGCCGCTCTATGTGTCGGCGCGCGGCCTAACAACCTCGGCGATGCCCTACAAAGATCGCATCTTCGAAATAGAATTCGACTTCATCGACCACCAGCTTACGATTAAGTGTAATGACGGCTCGACTACGACACTCCCGCTGTGGCCGCAGTCAGTCGCGGGCTTCTACGCGGAAGTGATGTCGGCGCTGCGTAATTTGGATCTGGACGTAAAGATATGGACGATGCCGGTGGAGGTTCCCAATCCGATCCGCTTCGAGGAAGACAACATACACGCCTCCTACGATCGCGAGTACGTGAATCGCTTCTGGCGCGCGCTCGTCAAGATGGACGATGTGCTGAAGGCATTTCGCGCGCGCTTCATCGGCAAAGTCAGTCCGGTGCACTTCTTCTGGGGTAGCTTTGATCTGGCCGTGACGCGGTTTTCGGGGAGACCGGCGCCGCCACGCGAAGGCGCCGATTTGATCACGCGCGAAGCGTACTCGCACGAGGTGATCAGCCACGGTTGGTGGCCAGGCAACAAAGACATGGAGGCGGCATTTTATTCCTACACCACGCCGGAACCACCGGGTTTGAGCTATGCGGTAGGCCAGGGAAAGATTCTTCCCGAGCAAGCTTTCTACAGTTCGGAGATGAAGGAGTTTTTCCTGTTGTACGACGACGTCCGCAAATCCGCTTCACCAGAAAAAGCGCTGATGAATTTCTGCCAAACCACCTACGAGGCCGGCGCGAACCTCGCGGGCTGGGATCGCGCTGCACTAGAGCGCCGTCCGTGAATTTCCGTCGTGAGGTGGAACTCACGCGGCTTTACGGGGGCGCACCTCACGATCGATGCGACTGGCTGAGGAATGGATGGTGACGCGAAGATCGTAGGCAGCCTGAAGGTTGATCCAGAACTCGGGCGTGCTACCGAAGTAGCGCGACAAACGCAGCGCGGCATCAGCGTTGAGCGCGCGCCGACCGTTGACGATGTCACTCATCCTGCTTACAGAAATCTTCAGCGACCGTGCCAGACCGCTTACCGTCAGCCCCAAAGGCTTCATGAGGTCTTCCCTGAGAATCTCCCCAGGATGAACTGGAGACATTTGTCCATTCTTCTTACTCATAACCGGACTCCTAGTGGTAATCGACTATCTCAACATCAAAGGCGTCGCCGTCGCGCCAAACGAAACAGATGCGATATTGATCGTTGATTCGGATACTATGTTGCCCCTTCCGATCGCGCTTCAAAGCTTCAAGGTGATTGCCGGGAAAGATTGTCAGATCACGCAATTTATGGGCAGCATGTAATTGCATAAGCTTTCGCTGCGCTACTCTGGCGACCTGCTGGAGCCGGCGCGGGCTTTGGCCTTCAAACAAGGCCTGGGTTTCTTTACCCCGGAAGGAGCGAATCACTCATTCACGCTATAAGCTGCCAGCCCGACGTGTCAAGCGGCAACTGCTAATGCAAATTTAGCCCTGGCGGCTCGTTCCATCGCAAAGTACGGAACCGACATCCGCTAAATTCCGTTTCAAATATGTGTGTCTCTTTGAGATCAAACTCCCCAAGGGTATTTGAGACTTGAGCCTCCAGGAGCCGTCGTCCCGACGAAGTCGTTGCACAACGGCGGAGGGACGTGTCGCATCGAAAGGTAGCCATGAAAAAGTTTGCTGTCGCCGCACTTCTGATAGTCGCATTCCTCATAGTGGGAAATGTAACGGGCGTCACGGCCGCCGCCGAAAGAGTCGCCGGCAAACTCGCCTATAAGGTTGTTTTCTTCGCGCATGTCGCGCAGCTATACACTCTGGATGCTGACAAGAAGCTCGCAATGCCGGTTCAGAATGTTCAGACGAAAGCTGTAGCGAACACCTGGCATGCGGCCCGAGATGGCAGTCGGCTTCACGAAGGACAGGATATTTTTGCGCCGAGTGGCACGCCCATATTCTCCGCTACCGAAGGCTATGTTGCGAACATTGGTGATAACTCGCTGGGTGGTCAAACGGTGTCAGTGATCGGAGCGGGTGGCAGAGTCTATTACTACGCGCATCTCGAAGCATACGCGCCACACCTCGCTGAGGGTGATTTTGTTTCGACAAAAACCCTACTCGGCTATGTGGGCACAACCGGCAATGCAGCAGGCACGCCACCGCATCTTCATTTTGGTGTTTACGATTCAGGCAGCGCGGTGAACCCTTTGCCGCTGCTCGCAGATCGACCTGAAAAGTCTAAGCCCGCCGCTGAAAGCGCACGCGCTAAGAAAAGGCGATGATAGTCGCCAAAATCCTGGCCGGCATGCGGAGAGTTCTTGCCCGTCCCTCAAGTTTGTCTTGACAGTTTTTCCGGCTCCTGCTTATAGTAACCCCCTCGCCACCAGAACTGAGGCGACATAAACAAGATGCTTAGCACGAACACTTTTTATTACTTCGCCTTTACTTGCCGCTTCTTTTCCTATGGGAGAAGCGGGCAGGCGAAGATTGGGCGTGAAGTGCTGAACACCTAAAAGAACCAGCATAAAAGCTTTCATCGAGCCAGCCGCGACTCCCGAACGGGATTAAGTCGCGGCTGGCTTTTTTTGCTGCATGCATATCTTGAACGAAAGAGATTTTGAAAGGATGAAGACTCCATGACTATCGAACATTGGCGGACTGAAATAGACGAGGTAGACCGCGAGCTGCTTCGACTCCTGAATCGACGCGCGCGCCTGGCCATGAAGGTTGGCGCTTTGAAGAAGAACGCAGGCTTGCCCTGCTGCGACGAGGAACGCGAGCTCGATGTGCTCACCCGGCTGCAACAAGCCAACGGTGGCCCGCTCGACAGCCGCGCGGTAGGCAAACTGTTCCGACGCATCATCCGCGAATCGAGAAACCTGGAAGCGCGGATGCTGACACCTGAAACGCGATCAGATGATCCCGCACTTGTTGCCAACCGATCGGCAAAGACCAACGAGGTAATTTGGTGAACGCTTCGGTTAACAAACCGCGCATCGCGTTTCAGGGAGAGCACGGAGCTTTCAGCGAGGATGCTGCTATCGAGTTGCTCGGGCCGCAGGTCATCCACGGTGTTGATCTGGAGCCGTGTGCAACCTTCGAGTCACTCTTCCAGAGTATAGATGCCGGCCGTGCAGACTATATTCTCCTGCCGGTTGAAAACAGTCTGATTGGATCGATTCAACCTGCGGTCGATCTGTTTGAGCAAAGTTCGCTGGTGGTAGTTGGAGAAGTTGCCATCCCAATCCGGCATCATCTAATTGGCTGTCCCGGTTCTGTGTTTGAAGAGATTGAAACAGTCGAGTCTCATCCCGCGGCTCTGGCCCAGTGCAAACTCTTCTTCGCGGCCCACAGCCACATTACGCCGATCGAAACTGACGACACTGCGGGAAGCGTTGCCCGAATAATCAAGTCCGGTAACCGTAAACATGCGGCAATAGCTGGCCGCCGCGCCGCCGAGCTGTATGGCGGAACTATTATCCGCAGCAACCTCGAAGATCATCCGGATAACCACACTCGCTTTCTGCTGCTGGCTCGCGAGTCCAACACTCCGAACCTGCGTGGGTCCATTAATACAGAACCGGGAGCAGTAACGACCGGTTGAACCTAACCCTGGAAGCTGTCTGGCGGCCGAGATTCACCCGGTCGCTACTGCTCCCGGTTCTGTATTAGTCGACCCATCAAGAACATTCGTAAAGAAACAGAGGAATTGAGGAACACCAAATCATGATCATCAACATGTCAGCATTGGCAACTGCGGAACAGATCAATCACGTCGTCGAGAGAATCCAGGAATGCGGTTACCAGGCGCACATAATCCAGGGCGCGGAACGAACTGTTATCGGCGCAGTAGGCAGCAACGGCCGGCGAGCGGAGCTTGAGGCACTACGAGCAGCTCCCGGCGTACAGGACGTGATCCAGATCGCACATCCATTCAAACTCGTAAGCCGGCAATTGCAACAACGCCGCACAATTGTTGACGTGGGCGGCGTGCACATTGGGGGCGGCGGCCTGGTGGTCATGGCCGGGCCGTGTTCGGTTGAGTCTGGTGAACAGTTGCTGGAAACTGCGCGGGCCGTGAAGGCCGCGGGGGCAAACCTGCTGCGTGGCGGAGCCTACAAACCCCGAACGTCTCCTTACGATTTCCAGGGCCTGGGAGTTGAAGCGCTGCGCCTCTTAAGAGAAGCAAGCGAGGAGACCGGCTTGCCGATCGTGACTGAAGTAATGAGCGAGAGTGATGT
>JBOGOP010000171.1:0-11758 GCA_050747225.1 Pyrinomonadaceae bacterium | reverse complement strand
CGCCGCCATGGATCTCCAGATTGATCTTTGGCAGCGGCCGCCGCGGTGGTCCGGCGATTGGCGCGCCACTCACTAAATCAAATGTCCCTTCGTGACAAGGACAATGAAACACTCCTTTTTGCGGTTGTGGCACCACGGCGCAAGAGAGATGCGTGCATTTCTGACTGAAAGCCACAAAAGTTTTTTCGTCCGTTCGAACCAATACGCAGGTGTCGTGGGCTTCGGGATAACTAAACGTCAAAGCTCCGCCTACCGCAAGCTGATCGACATTGGCAACCTGCATTAGTGGAAGGTCTCCGCGTTGCTTGCGCAAATAGTTTTGCGCTGCAATCCAAAACTGGCCGGCCGTAAATGCCAGACTGGTCAAGGCCATAAATTTCGTGAAGTCGCGACGCGAGACGTAATGGTCCTGCGGCCAATCGATGGGAAAATCCTGACGCCATTTCGGCTGGGCGTCGAGCGATCCGCCGTCCGGCGGAGTCGTTAGCTCTTCACGCGCGCTCCTCACAATTGACTCTCCTCGTCGTACATTGCATCCAGAATATTCAGTGACATCGTCTTGCCTGCGCCGGCTTCGCTCATCGCCGCTGTCACGTCGATGTACTCAGACTTGCCGGTCCGCGGCAGCATCATGTTGACCTTAGTAGTTATTGTCTGTTCGCCAAACTGAAATTGATTTGTTGCAACTGATCGTGGACGCAGCAACTCGATCTCCGCGCGAGTGCCGAAGAAAAGCGCCTGACTGGGACAAACTGTGGCACACATCGGCTTTAGACCTTCAGAAGTGCGGTCATAGCACATATCGCACTTCATCATCAGTTTGAATTCTGTTTTCATCTTCGGCACGCCAAAGGGACAGGCGAGCACGCAGTTATTACAGGCAATGCACCTTGGCTTGCGCGCGGTCTGCACTACTCCGTCACCAGTTTTCTTGATCGCATCGGCGGGACAAACTTCGGCGCAGGTCGGCGAATCACAATGCATGCAAACCACTGGCGCGGTCTGGAGCGAGTGTGCCCGATCAATGTAATCGAGCTGAATCATCGAGTAGCCCTTGTGCGTTTCACACTCGCTGCAGGCCTGGACACAAGCCTGACAGCCAATGCAGCGATTGGGATCTATGAAGAACTCGTTCTGTTCAGGGACCGGCATAGTCGACCTAAAACTGAAGGCTGAAAAGTAAAAAGTGATAGTTAAGCACCGCAGCATCAAAACTGCTTTCCCGGTTTCTACTTTTCACTTTTCACTCTTCACCTTCCTTATCCTCACCGCGCAAACCTTGTACTCAGGAATTTTTGAAATCGGATCCTGCGCGGCGATCGTTAACTGATTCGCGCTCTTTCGTCCGGGCCAATGATAAGGAATAAAGACTGTATCGGGACGAATCGATGTGACAACCATCGCCGGCAAAGTTATCTCACCCCGCCTTGACTCGACTGTGACCGAGTCACCATTTACGACGGCAAGTTTTTCGGCGAGTTGCGGATGCATCTCCACTTGCGGCTCAGGATATTGATCGAGGAGCGGGCCAATGCGCCGCGTCTGCGTCCCGGAAAGAAACTGACTCACCACGCGGCCAGTTGTTAGCATCAGCGGATATTCCTCATCTACGTCTTCGGTGGGCGGAGCGTAAGCAGCAAGATTGAAACGCGCCCTGCCGTCGGGGAAATAGAATGGACCTGTTCCATTCGAAACCGGATTGGACGATCCGGCCTCAAACAACCGCAGTGTTCCGGGGTGATCGTCGCCCGGACAGGGCCAAAAAACACCAAACTGCTTTTCGATTTTTTCGTAAGTGATGCCCGAGTAGTCCGCAATGCCGCCTTTCGACGCGCGGCGCAGCTCATTGAAAATCTCACCGGCGCTACCAAAGGTAAAGCCCCGTTCTCGTCCCAGCGCTCTGGCGATGTCCTGAATGATCCGCCAGTCCTGTTTTGCGTCACCGGGCGGATCGACGGCCTTGTTGATCTTGATCACGCGTCCCTCGATCTGCGTGATCGTGCCCTCATCCTCTTCCTGCAACGATCCTGGCAGTACGACATCGGCGTGTTGCGCGGTCTCGTTAAGAAAGAAATCAATGGCGACGTAGAACTCGAGCTTCTCCAGACAACGAATGATGAAATTATTATCGGGAAGCGAAACTTTCGGATTGAAGCATATGCTGAGCAAGCCTCGTATCTCGCCACGATCAATGCGACGAAACATCTCGTAGGCGTCGACACCTGGGCCCGGCAAGTGGTCGGGCTTGATTCCCCAGACTCCGGCAATGTAGGCCCGATGCTCAGGATTGCTGATGTCACGAGCCCCGGGAAGCTGATCGCATTTCTGTCCGTGCTCACGGCCGCCCTGCCCGTTCGCCTGACCGGTGATGGTGGCGTAGCCGCAGCCTTCGCGACCGATACGGCCGGAAGCGAGGACGAGGTTGATCGCGCCCAGACAATTCTGAACACCGTGGCTGTGATGCTCGATGCCGCGGGCGTGCAGCAGGAAACTCGACTTCGCCTGGCCCCACCATTCGGCAGCCTGGCGAATTGCGCGCTCAGAGACTCCGGCCACTTCAGCCGTCCGCTTTGGATTCCAATCACGAACATGTTCAGCTACTGCTTCGAATCCCACCGTATGGTTCGCGATGAAATCATGATCGAGCCAATCGTTTTCGATCATCAGGTGGAGTATGCCGTTGAAGAGCGCACTGTCGCGTCCCGGCTTGATCGGCAGAAACAAATCACAGGTGCGTGCGATAGGGGTGATACGCGGATCGACGACGATGATCTTCGCACCGTACTCGCGCGCCTGCCACACATAGTCTGTAGTTATCGGCGCGCACTCAGCGATGTTTGCTCCGCTGATCCAAACAACGTCAGCTTTCAAAATATCTGACCAGGGGTTTGCGGCGCGATCGATGCCAAACGCTTTCTTGTTCGCTGCGGCGGCGCTGACCATGCAAAGCCGTCCGTTGTAATCGATGTTCGCGGTCCGCAGACACATACGTGCGAACTTGCCCATCAGATAAGCTTTTTCTGTGGTCAGACTTGCGCCGGTAAGAACGCCAAACGCATCGTTACCGTGAACTGATTGAATCCGCTGAATCTCAGCAGCGACGCGATTGATCGCTTGATCGTAAGCCAGCTCGCGAAAGCCACTTTTCGCGGAACCATCGCGTTGATAAGCGTGAAGTAATCTATCGGGATGCCCTCCCTGCAGATAGCGTTTTACGCCCTTAGGACAGAGCATCCCGCGATTGAACGGAAATTCCTCCCACGCCTCAAAGCCAATCACTTCGTTGTCTTTGACCTTCAGCTGAATGCCACATTGCTGCCCGCAAAAGCAGCAGTGCGTTTTGACCAACCTGTCAGGCTCGACACCAGTTTCAAGGCGCGCGCCAGCAGAATAAGCCGGGTGCGGGCCGAAGTGTTCGATCAGATCGTTTGTATTTTGGGGTAGCTCAGCCATTTCAAATGTTGCTCAGTTACGGGCGAAATTCAAAAGAGGCACCTATGAGCATTCCGTCCCTCCGGGACTGGATGCGCGGAACCTCTAACATCGAAAGCGCGACCAAGGTTGTTACGCATGAAAATTCCTGCGATCTTCTTCTCCCAGCGGTCCCTGGTTGGAGCCCGGATTACCGAACGTCGGTGTTGGCATCAAGCCCGAGTCCACAACCGCATCCGGCTCAGCTTTCCAGAGTTGTCCCTGTGACAGCGCAAGCAGCGCGCGACGGCAAGGTGGACAGATCCATTGATAGTGTTCTGTTGCGCCGCCCATCTCATACCGGTAGCCGAGTTTTCCTTCGACCGCAATCAAATCTTCAATATGCATCCGCGAAGTGAACGGCACCCCACAGCGCCGGCAATTCGCGGCCTCTTCGCGCTCGCCAACCTCCTTGTAAAACCCGACACCTAACTGCGCTGGTCTTTGAAAGATATGAAAAAACTTTCCGAAGGGCAGCCACAGCAAAGTGAAGATCACGGTGATCGCATGCAGAATGGCCAGAAAGTCGTAGGCGTAGCCCTTCATCCAGGTATAGCTCGCGGTCAACATCAGCCCGGTCACGCTGATTGCAAACAGGAGAATCAGCGGCAGAAAATCTTCACCAAACTGCTGCACGGCTGCAGCGCCGTGGTCCCTCATGCGGCGTCGCATTGCCAGCATCACACCGGCGGTCACCAGGATTGAGGCCCACACCAATCCATGGAAAACCAAAAACCCGATGATTGAGTGAATCGGAAAGGAAAAAGTAGGAAAGCCAAATACGTAGGTGCGATACCAATCGAGATTGTCGGGCAACGTTTCAAAGTGAATCCACCCAAAGACCAGCGGAAATGTAATCGCAATGGCAGCGATGCAACCCCACATGATCAGAATGTGCGCGCCCCAACGCAGCTTTCCGCGCCGCCAGATAAACAAGTTCATGCCGAATTCGGTTGGCACTCTGGTCAACCATTCGCCGACATTTCGCAGCAGGTGTCGAGGACGCAGGAAAACCTGCCAGCCACGTTTCCAATAGAGCGCGGTCGGTGGTCGTTGTAACCACATCGAATATCGATAGGTAATACCGAAGGTCGCGAAGAGGACCGCGAAGGTGTATCCCACCAGTGCGGCGTCGAAGTGCGCGAGGTTGCGCGAGCCTAAGACGATCAGTCCGGCAAGGAGCAAGGTGAACGCAGTTCCCCATGCTGCTGCTTTAATTGCCTCTTTAGTCATTGATTGGATTGGGCGAGTCCTTACTTTCGCCCCGCAGCAGAAATAAGTCAATTCAAATTTAGATCAAAATATCGCGCGCTGTTATAGTCAACCTGAAATGGAACAGACAACCTCTGAATTGCTCGCGCAGGATCATGAAAAACTGGCGGCATTGCTTGAGGGGTTGCACGCTAAATTGAGCGAACACGATGCCCAGCGATCTCTTGAACTACTCGATTTATTCTGGGCGCGACTCGCAATGCACATACGCGCTGAGAATGTTTATCTCTTTCCTGCAGTTCTAAACGCCGTTTCACTTCACAATGCAGGCATCATGCCAGCGATAGACAAAGCAACGTCGGTAATCGAAAGTCTGCGAAACGACCACAATTTCTTTATGGATCAGCTTTCACAGGCTATCAAGACGATGCGCGAAATGATTTCAGGGGCCGAGAAAGACACGCAAACCGCCGGACGATTTGAACTCATCCGAAGTCGAGTGAACGCCGTAACCGCGCGCCTCGAAGCGCATAATGAGTTGGAAGAGGAGCAGGTCTATACGTGGCCTGCTCTAATGCTGAGTCAGCCACAACGTGAAAATTTGCGCGCGGCGCTGAAGCGCGAACTCGAGAATCTGCCGCCACGATTTGGAAAATCATGAGGCGAGGCTCATCACACGGCGTTGAGTGATTTAACGCATCCTTGACCAGTAGAACTGCGAAGATTTTCGCTTTCTCTCTTCATTTCTCGCACTAGCTCATCTGATGAGCTGTAAAAAGTAATACCTTCGCCACGGCACGACCGTTGCTCCCGCTGTGGAGTTGTTTCAGCATCCGGTTCCGTGAGGAGCGGATGACACCTCGAAAGAAGCTTATTTTCTTGATGAAAGAACTCAAACCAGGCGCCGCACGTGCTCTATTCTTATCTACCACGGCCTTTGCCGTTTCGTTTGCACTCTGGGGACTGATCGCTGCCCTCGCCCCGACATTTGCCCAGGAATACGGACTCTCGGCGAAGTCAAAGAGTCTGCTGATTGCCATTCCTGTATTGCTTGGTTCGATTGGCCGATTGCCCGCGGGTATGCTCGCCGATCGCTTCGGCGGGCGAAAAGTGTTTTCGGGTTTGCTGTTGCTCACGGTGATTCCGGCGTTGGGAATCGCCCTCTCCACAAGTTACGCGCAATTGCTCTGGTTGGGTATCTTCCTCGGCATGGCAGGGACTTCCTTTTCGATTGGAGTCAGTTTTACTTCAGGCTGGTTCACCAAAGACCAACAGGGAACGGCACTCGGAATCTATGGCATGGGCAACATCGGACAATCGATTGCCGTGTTTGGCGCACCGGTGTTGGCCCTATCGTTCGGATCGTGGCGTCCTGTATTTTATGTCTTCGCGGGAATTTCGCTGTTTTGGGGTTTGGTGTTCTACCTATTTGCGCGTGATGCGACATCTACAGTCACAGCAAAAACTCTGCGCGAAAACCTGGAGGTATTGCGCCGGTCACCACTCGCGTGGGTGCTGTCGCTTTTCTATTTCCTGACCTTCGGCGGTTTTGTCGCTTTCTCGATTTATCTACCCACTCTATTAAAAGATCTTTTCAAATTAGACCCTGCCGACGCCGGCGCTCGCACCGCTGGTTTCGTTTTGCTTGCCACGCTAATGCGTCCGTTAGGCGGTTTGCTGGCGGACCGTTGGGGCGGCGCGCGCGTACTCGTGGGCGTATTTATTTCAGTTGCAGTCCTGGGAGCGCTAATGGGTTGCCCGTTCATGCCGACTTTCACTGTCGGCGCGTTGGGAACAGCTGCTGCTCTCGGACTGGGAAACGGCGCTGTCTTCAAACTCGTTCCTGAACACTTTCCGAAAGAGGTTGGCGCAGTGACGGGCTTGGTCGGAGCTTTTGGCGGATTGGGCGGGTTCTTTCCGCCCTTGGTACTTGGAGTGATCCGGGATGCAACCGGAGGCTATTCAATTGGGTTTGTATTGCTCGGTCTGACAGCCGTCGCCTGCCTGGTAGTGAACTATGTTGTGTTCCTGCGTAAACTACCGTCGATTCGACCGACTGCAACTTTTGAAGCTGCGACTCGATAGCCCTGCAGGAGGTTGACGCAGACATCTCGTAGACAACCCTTCGGCGACTGAACAGGATGAACTCGAAGCGCAGCCACGCATACATAGGTCCCGCACTCCTGATCCTGAGTGCTCCCTGCTGGTGGATCGGAGCGTTTGCCTTTTTCTCAGTGGTTGGTTCGGTTTACAACGCGACTGATTCCGCTGCGCAGATTAAAGTCGTCGCTGGCCATCCCACCGCCTGGCTGGTGCAGAACCTCTGTTTCCTTTTAGGAATGCTCGCCGCGGCTGGTGGACTCGTTACGCTTACTAAGATGCTGCGCGGCACTCGTGGGTCGTGGTTGGCGCAAATTGGTATGCTTACAACTTTGGCCGCGACGGTCGCAGGGGTGGGTGTCCTCTACATCTCCTTGACGCTGGCAGAAAGGCAGACGCCGAATATGCCACCAATGTATTCAGGCGCGGGCGTGAATCCGCTTCATGCTGTCTATGGCCTGCTGACGCTTTTAGGATTCGTCTTTTATGGGTTGGCGCTCGTGCGAGTCGGCCTGAAGTGGACGGGACTGATCAGCATCCTGCTCAGCAGTATTATGCTGGTGGAAGTCGTTCGTCACCTTGATGCCTTCCCTCCACTTTTCTTTTACACTGTGCCTTTCATTCTCGGCGTTCGTCTACTGTTTCGGCAGCAGGGTGTAGCCGACGAGCCCAACAAGAGCATGTGAGTTGAGTAACACTCGCCGACTCCGCAAACCCGCATCTTAGTTTTCTGGCCCAGCGGCGTCACTTTCTTCCGCCACGTCCGCAAAGCCATCCGGCGAGCGCGCCTATTCCCAGCCCAACCGCAAACGTAACCGCCACTGAACGCAGCGGATCGCGCTTGATGCGATATGCAGCATCATCAACCAAATCTTCCGCAGCATAACGCCCTCGTTTAGCCAGGCGCCTGGCCTCAACCATGGTGTCTTCCACTGCATGAGAGGCGCGGACTTTCAAACGTGCGGCCTCCGCTCCCAGCTCCGCCACACGTTCGCCGGCGTGAACTGCTTTGCCAAGTAAACTTCTCTTCTCTTCCTCGGACATATCGTCCTCCTTTGGTGCTCTCCGACAAGCTTTAGGAACCTCTGAACCGGGTTAGCGACAACTCCTTGGAGTGCGGCGACTTGTCGCCGCTTTCGCCGGTCGCGACCTGTCGCGGCCACGGTTAGCTTGAAACGATCAAGAATAGGCGTCAAGCCGCCCCGGGCCAAAGCGGTGAAGCGGGGTCCCCGGCCGGGCAGCCCGGCTGGGGTGCTTGTCAGGTCACCGCACTCCAAAGAGTCGCCTCGAGCTAGACTATTGGAACTTGTTCAAAGGTTCTTTTAGAATGTCGGCAATCTTACTTCGCGCAAACGTCGCGCAAGGAAGCGACGTTCACTTTCGTTCGTGACCAACTCCAGCGCTCGCTGGTAGCTCTCGGCCGCTTCCCTTCCGGATCCCATACGCCGCAACAGATCTGCGCGCGCGGCATGCAACAGATGATAATCGTCGAGTTCCGGAACAAGCGAATCAATAAGCGCAAGAGCGATTCCTGGTCCGAATGCCATCGCGACCGCCACCGCGCGGTTCAGCGAAATGATCGGCGAAGGTTGCCACTGTTCGAGAAGACCGTAGAGGCGGACGATCTCACGCCAGTTCGTATCCTCGGGTCGCTTCGCTTTGCAATGCTCGCCAGCTATGGCTGCTTGAAGCGCAAACGGGCCGGGCTCTACTTTGATTGCCTCTGTGACCAGAGGCAGCGCCTCGGCTATCTGCGTTTGATTCCAACGGCTGCGATCCTGTTCTTCCAGTACAACGAGATCGCCGGCTTCATCCAGACGCGCGTCGCGACGTGAATCGTGTAGCAACATAAGGGCGATTAGACCAGTAACTTCTCGTGGAACTTCCGGCGCCATTAACGTTCCGACGAGACGGCCCAGCCGGATTGCCTCGTTGCACAAATCGCCGCGCACCAGCGGCTCGCCTCGAGTTGCAACATAGCCCTCATTGAAGACGAGATAGATCACTGTCAGCACCGCGTCGAGCCGTGCAGGCAGGTCGTTTGTGTCGGGCACTTTGTAAGGAATCCCCGCATCGCGAATCTTTCGCTTCGCGCGAACGAGTCGCTGGGCCATGGTGGTAGCAGGAACAAGAAACGCGCGCGCGATTTCGTCAGTCTCGAGACCACCCAGAGTTCGCAGTGTCAGCGCTACCTGAGCTTCCGGCGCCAGTGCCGGGTGACAACAGGTGAAGATCAAGCGCAGGCGATCATCAGCGATTTCATCACTGTCGTATTTTGGTTCCGTGACAGTAGCAATCAATCCAGACTCGGCATACGATTCAAGTTTTTCCTTGAACCTGGTGCGGCGCCGCAGGCGGTCGATGGCTTTAAACTTTGCCGTTTGGACGATCCAGGCTCGAGGGAACTCAGGAATACCGTCGGTCCGCCATTGGTCAACGGCGGCTACGAACGCTTCCTGCGCGGCCTCTTCAGCCAGTTCGAAGTCGCCGAAATGACCGATGAGAGTGGCCACAATCCGACCCCAGTCGGAGTGGTACACTGCATCTACCGCGGCGTTAGAGTTTGGAAGCATGTTTCAAACTTCGATAATAAAGTTTTTCTTGGTGAAGTGTCGATCCACCCAATCCCCATTCGATTCACTGTTGGAGGAACACAGAATGAAATACATGTTGCTGGTTTATCTCGACGAACAGGTGATGAGCGACGAAGAGCGCGAGCACTGTTACGTAGAATCGGCGCAGCTTACGCAAGATCTCAACGCCAGCGGCCAGTACATAAGTGCCAGCCCGCTGCACCCGGTTGCGACCGCAACCAGTGTCCGCGTGCGCGACGGCCGGCGCCTGGTCACCGATGGGCCGTTCGCTGAGACGCGCGAACAACTTGGCGGGTTCTACATAGTCGAGGCCAGAGATCTCAATGAGGCCCTCGGTATCGCCGAACGGGTCCCGCCGGCCCGATTCGGCACCATCGAGATCCGGCCGGTAATGGAGATTGCAGGCTTGCCCGGCCAACCGTCTAAGTGACAGTGGGAAGAAGGGAAGAAATATTTTGACAGAGGGCTTTGCCTCAAAAGTAAACGAACCTCTTCGACGCGTTAGCGTCGGCGTGAGTTTAGCCTGGCCTTTCAAGGCCGGGCCAGACGAACAACTGCTTTCGAGTCGCGCTAGCGATGCGATGAACACTTCAGAGGAACTAGCCCAGTTTCATTTCGTCGCTACGCGGCGACGACACCAGGTTGCTTGTCCGCTGCCCGGCCTTAAAAGGACCGGGCTAAACTCATTTCGACGCTACGCGTCGGATCATCCATTCCGCTTCCGGGACTTTTGAGGCAAAGCACTGGCCAGGTGTCGATCTGAGCATTCGTCGTTCGATTTACTGTTAAGAGGCAAGACATGAAATACATATTGCTGGTCCACCATAACGAAGAAGTCCTCCGCAGCTTGAGCGAGACAGACTTGCAGCAAATGCGCGAAGAATCGGTACGACTCGCAAACGACATCAACTTGAGCGGGCAGTATCTGGACGCAGCCCCACTTCAACCGGTCTCGACTGCGGTCAGCGTCCGCGTTCGCGAAGGCAAACGGATGGTGACCGATGGGCCGTTTGCAGAAACGCGCGAACAACTTGGCGGCTACTTCTTCATCAACGCCCGAGACCTGGACGAGGCACTCGACATCGCTACACGAATTCCTGGAGCACGTATTGGCACCGTAGAAATTCGACCGGTGATGGAGATCGATGGACTGCCAAACTGAATTGTGGACGAAAAGACTGGCAAACGTGCGGATTTGTCTAAGCTAATCCGAAACTACACAAAACTACACTAACGACATTTGGTGTTAGTTCGTGTCCTTTCGTGGATCACTTCTCTGTTATGGCTGGTTAGAAGTACCGCCAAGAAAAAGGAGATTGCCCCCATGGCAACGATCGATTCGCTGGTGAAAGAGTTTGAACACGAAGCGCAGGCGACGCGCAAACACCTGGAACGGCTACCGGACGATAAGCTCGACTGGCGGCCGCACGAAAAGTCTTTTACTGCGGCTGGGTTGGCATCGCACATAACGGAATGCGTCGGTTGGACAGAAGCGATATTCAACCAGAACGAAATCAACTTCGATCCAGCTACCTACAAGCCTTATGTTGCCAATTCAGCAGCCGACCTGCTCAAGACTTTCGACGACAATGTCGCCAAAGGCAGGCAAGCCCTGGCTAGTGCCAGTGAGGAAAACCTGGAGCAGCCCTGGGCCCTGAAAATCATGGGCCGGGTGCAATTTGAAAGACCAAGAGCCGATGTGTTTCGCGACTTCACGTTGAGCCATGTGATTCATCACCGCGGGCAGTTTTCAGTTTATCTGCGGCTGCTGGACATCGCAGTGCCGGGTTCATATGGTCCAAGCGCAGACGAAGCGGCAGGAGCGAAGTCATGAGCGACGCGCGTCCACCGCGACGAATCCTGCGCCGTATTGGCGCCGTGTTTGCTGGCCTGGTCGTAGTCGCTGTTCTGGACCTCGGCATCGATTCCATATTGCACGCGACCGGAGTGTATCCACCATGGTTCCAGCCGATGAGCACGCGCCTTTGGCTGCTCGCGATCGGGTATCGAACGGTCGACGGCATTACGGGCGGCTACGTCGCAGCGCGGCTCGCGCCCGATCGGCCCGTGACCCACGCGCTGGTGCTGGGCGGGATCGGGATTGTCTTGAGCACACTTGGCGTCATCGGGACCTTGGAACAAAGGACCGGAGTTTGGGCCCAAGTGGTATCCCTTAGTGCTCGTGGTGATCGCGCTGCCATGCGCCTTGATCGGTGGAATGCTCCGTGAACGGCAACTGCGTTCGAGTGCAGCGAGCCTATGACCGCGAATAACTGAATCGAGCGAAGAAGTTATGACATCAACAGGTGATCTGGACGCAATCCGCTATCCGATAGGCCGGGTGAAGATTGCTACCGACGTGACTCCGGACGATCGTGCCG
>JBOGOP010000170.1:0-11865 GCA_050747225.1 Pyrinomonadaceae bacterium | reverse complement strand
ACGATCTGTTAGACGTGACAGCCACAGTCGAAACGCTTGGCAAAACTCCCGGCAAGGATCAGCGCGCGAGAAAGGCGACCTATCCTGCGCTCTACGGAGTTGAGGCCACCCGGAAGCACCTGGCGCACGCCCACGCCACGGCTTGCGCGTCGCTTGACGCAATCCCGCAGTCGACCGGTTTGTTGCGCGCCATTGCCGATTTCATTCTTGAGCGTCAGGCCTGAGGCTTAACTCGCTGAAAATGGCTCAACTATTTGGAGCGCGGTGGCAATCCCGACGAGTCGGGAGACACCGCTGTGGATGTTGACTGCGCAAGCAAATAGAGTCCCAATCCAAAGCGCCTTCGTCGCTCCGCTCTGCCGGCGCACTCCAAAAGAGCATGAGTTGTTTATTTCAATGAAACATCAAACTCCGCACAGCACGTTTTTATTGTTTGTTCTACTCGCGCTGGTTCTTTCATCGGCCTGCACTAAGACAAAACCGCCCGAGAGGTCCGGAGTCGCGCTTGACGTGGCCGCATACCAGAACGAAATTCAGAAGTGGCAAAGCGAACGTCTTACCAGTTTGACGAAGGACGACGGCTGGCTGACACTCGTCGGGCTCTTCTGGCTCAACGAAGGCGAGAACAAGTTTGGCAGCGATTCAAAAAATGCTGTCGTACTGCCAAAGGACAAAGCGCCAGGCGTGGCGGGATCTTTGTGGCTGGAGAAAGGGCAAGTCCGATTGACGGCCCGCCCCAAAGTTCCGATTTCTGTGACTGGGAGCGTCATCGGCGACGTTGCGTTCAACGACAAACTCGTCGGGACCGTCGATCTTAAAGACGATACTGAGAGTGGAGGGCCCAGTATTCTAAAACTCGGTTCTCTGCTGATCAATATCATCAAACGCGGCGACCGTGTGGGTGTTAGGGTTAAGGATACGGAGAGCCAAACGCGGCGCGAGTTCAAAGGCCTTGAGTATTATGCGATTGATCCGAAGTGGCGAATCGAAGCGCGCTTCGAACCTTACCAGCCCGCCAAAGCGATCCCGATCACAAACGTGCTCGGCATGACTGACGACGAAACGTCTCCGGGCGCGCTGGCGTTTGAAGTTGACGGCAAGACTTACCGGGTTGATCCCATCCTTGAAAAAGGCGAGACGGATCTCTTCGTGATGATTGCCGATGAGACGACTGGCAAAGAGACCTACGGCGCCGGACGTTACCTTTACGTCTCACCGCCGGATGCTTCCGGCAAGGTAATGATCGACTTTAACAAGACTTACAGTCCGCCCTGCGCGTTTACAAATTTTGCCACCTGTCCTTTACCGCCGAAACAGAATCACCTCCTCTTTCGCGTCGATGCCGGCGAGAAGAAGTACGCCGGAACTGTGCACTGATCAGGGAGAGGGACGCAACGGTTCCGCCGGCAGAGCCGGGCAGTGCCCGGGTTTAGAAACAAAAGCAGACGATCCACGAAATAGCACTAAGTCACCTAACTCTTTTTCGTGCAATTTTGTGTTGTTTCGTGGATCGTTTTTCTTTGCCTGACAAAATGAAAATCAAATTAGGATACCACCCGGGAAGTGCTCTTCTCAGAAATAAGTCCTTGCAATAATCATCAATTCCCCAACTAGCCAAGCGCGGGTTCACCAATCTTTTCTTCGCCCTCAGATGGCTGGCGCTTCTTTCTCAGAATAGCTGCCGAGATCAGAGTCATAATCAACCCGACGGGCAAGGGCTCGGTGAAGGTGATGGCCGCGTTGAATAGCGGGTTGTTGTACATCACCATGAAGTTTTTCATCTCCTGAATCTTCGCATTGACCACATCGGTGCTGGCGCCCGAGGCTATTACCTTCTCAATCGCGTACTTGGAGAATTTCTCTGCAAAATCGGGCATGAATTTAAAGTAGACGACCTCCCAGGTTCCGACGTAACAGAGACAGGCAACGATCGTGATCAGAATCCCAATGACGAAGGCTTTGCCAAACGTTATGCTCCCACCCGCC
This sequence comes from Pyrinomonadaceae bacterium, assembly GCA_050747225.1. Lineage (GTDB taxonomy): Bacteria > Acidobacteriota > Blastocatellia > Pyrinomonadales > Pyrinomonadaceae > PSRF01. Next base: position 9,879 of record JBOGOP010000170.1, on the reverse strand, counting down.
ACGTTGTCCCGATAGGAACGAATGCCGAAGAATACCAGCAGAAACGAAAGCACCATCGTGGTGTAGCCAATGATCGCGCCTTTGTCGAAGCCAATCCTGTCTGCGAACGGCACCGTACCCACCAGCATCAGCGACATGATGGCGCCGGCAATCAGCCCGAAGACCAAAACAGTTTTCTTCATGAGATTTGTTCTCCCCTTAAGAGTTTGACTTAACGGGCGGAAGTTAACGTTCGGACGGTGAGTTTGTCGTCATACTTTCGAATGATTTCGCGCGGTTGAACTGAAAATACTACTTTCGTTTGAGAAATGAGGTCCAGTACCACCTCGCGACACTGACATGAATGCCAATCCAGGCCGCTTTTAAGGAATCAGCCCAAGTTCTTTCCCGATCTGCACCGCCTGCGTCCTTCGTTTTGCGCCAAGCTTGTCAAAGAGTCGGCTGGAATGCGTTTTCACTGTGTTCTCGCTGACGAATAGCTTCTCGGCAATCTCGCGGTTGCTCATGCCATTGGCGATCAACTCGAGTATCTCGAGCTCACGACGTGTAACACCCAGTTCTTGCAGTTTTCCCTCATTCAATGCAAACGGCGCAGAAACCGCAACTTCTTTGAAGACGAGAATCTCTTTCTTGCGCGTGAGTTTTATTCCCAGCCAGATTCCCAGTCCGGCAAACAGGAGAGCAATCAAGCCCCCGTAGATTTCCACCGAATGTTCGATTACCAGAAAACGAAACTCGATCAGCCTGAGCATCACAATCAGCAATCCCCCGCAAAGACCATAAATGAGAATATGCTTTTTCACAGGAGACCAGCGCGACGATCAACCGAGCCCGGCCCTCTTCTGCATCTCTTTCAACGTGTCGGGAATAAACGAGGTGATGTGGTGTGTTTCCTCATGACCGTCGGCAAACGATTGGTAGAGCGAGAAGTCCGGAAGGGAAAGACAGCTTAGCGGAGACTGAAGGTTATAGCCGGTATCGATTCCGATAGCGCTGTGAGAAATGTAGATGCCATGTCGACCTACCCGGCCGCGCAGTGGCAGCAGCGGCGTCGGCGTATGGCCAAAGATACAGGGTTTGCCGCGATAGTTTTTGTAAAACTCCATGTCGCGCATCCACAGTAAAGATTGGGGCGCAGTGTCGCGCGGGTGTTTGGTGCGATCAAGACCAGCGTGCACATAAATCGCGTAATCGTCTTCGTGGTAATAGGGGAGCTCGTTGAAGAAGTCCAGCTGTTCTGAAGGCACACTGTTCTCAATTTCGCGGCGGGCGTCATCGAGATCCTGTTCCTTCGTAACCCTCAAAAGTTTTCCCGTGTACTGCTCAAACGTGCGCTCGCCGCCGGTGACTGGCGTAATCCAGAGATTAGCGCTTCCATCGATAAAATCCAGTAGCATCTGTTCGTGATTGCCGCGCAGGCAAAGCACTCGTTCCGGATTCTCCCGCCGAAGTTTCATTACCAACTCAACGCAGCCCGGCGCGTCAGGCCCCCGATCAATCAAGTCGCCCAGGAACACGAGCATGTCCATGGTTTCATCCCGCGGAAGCATCTCAAGCAGACAGTGAAGTTGAGCGGCGCGTCCGTGAACGTCTCCGACGACAAAAGTTTTCATGCAGCGGTTCCCTCGCGTTTCTCAAGTGACGCCCTGACCCTTTGCATCATTTCTTTAAAACGCGGGTCGTCGTGTAGATCGGTCCAATTAGGATCTGCCTCGAACCAAAGATAATTCTGATTGCCCAGATTGATCGCTTTTTGTAGCCACTCCAGCGCCAACACTTGCCGGCCCTGTAACAGGTAAGCCGATGCCAGCCAGTAGGCGACGTCGTGATCCGCAGCCGCGGCCACTTTTACTCTATCTGTTATTTGCTTGTTGGCCAATTCGTGTTTGCCCTGTGCGCTCAAACAAATCGCCAACATGGGTCGCACGCCTTCCATCTTCGGATGGCGCTCTAACAGCTGCTCTATTATTCTCGTCGCTGAATCAACCTCGCCACGATAAAAAAGAACGCGCGCGCGGATGGCTTTAATTAAGGGATGGTCAGGTTCCATCGCCGCGCCCGAGTCGAGCTCCTGCAGCGCTTCTTCATAACGCTGCTGATACATGAAAATACGCGCGCGGTTGTAACTCGTAACTACACGTTCGTTCGGATTTAAACGGACCATGCGTTCGAAACTGCGCAACGCCCGGTCATAGTCGCTATCGAGGCGCGCCAGCACGCCGCGCGCGAAGTGGACACCCACATCATTGGGATACTCTTCGCGCAAAAGCTCGACTTCCTCACGCGCTTTCTGCTTTTGGCCCCCGCCCATATAGATGAAGATCATCTGCATGCGCGCCTCGAGTAACTTAGGATCGAGCGCCAGTGCCCGGTTAAATTCGGCCTCCGCCAGATCATGATCTTTTGCCTCGCCCAGACCTTTGAGCGCTCGATTTACGTAGCAACTACCCAACGCAGAATGCGCCAGGGCAAATTTTGGATCCAGTTCAATAGCCCGCTCGAAATGATTAATTGCGGACTCCAGATCGGCGCGGCTGATGGTGTGATAAATAAACTGTCCCATGCAGTGGCGCCCGCGCAGATACTCTTCCGAGGCGGCGGCGTCAGTCGTCGAACCCTTTGCCAGATCAACTTTTTCATCCGGACTTAGCTCAATTCGCAGGCCGTCGACGATGTGCTGGACGATGGTGTCCTGCACGGCGATGATGTCGCTGGCGTCGGCATCGATGCGATCGCTCCAGAGAATCTCGCTGGTGCGCACATCAAGCAATTGCACAGTCACTCGTAAATGGTCTTTCGCGCGCAGGAAACTGCCGGTCAGGATTGCGTCCACGTCCAGCTCTCGGCCAACGTCGCCCGGATCGAATTGCTGTCCCTGATACTTCGCGATAACTGAAGACGGACGCACTACCAGCGCTCGCACGCGCGCCAGTTCAGTAATCACAGCGTCGGCGAGCGAGAATTCGTAGAAGGCTGTTTCCGGATCGTTACCTAAATTCTTGAAAGGCATGATTGCCACGCTCTTGCGATCGCCAAAAGTCGTTGGCGTGTCGTGAGCTTCGCGAGCTTGAGAAGTAGCGCGTCGCCCGGGAGAACCTGCCGACGTTTCGCCTCCGGTAATACTTCTGAACCACCGCTTCGCACGCGCTATCGGATTGTCTGGGGTTAAGTGACGCGGCGCCACCGGCAAACTGCCTTCGTCGATAACTACGCCGCCCGATGCCGCGAGATCGCGAGCAACTGCTCGCAGGTCATCGCGAAACTGTGATATTTGCTGATAGCGATCGCGCGGATTCTTTTGGAGCGCGCGGTCGAGTATCTGTTGCAAACGATCGGGCACCGGATCAGCTCGCGCTTCGTTAATTGGTTCCGGATCTTCGTTCAGCACTGCGTGACGTACATCGATAGCGGTCTTACCCTTAAACGGCCAGCTGCCCGTAAGCATTTCGTAGAGCAACACGCCAGTTGAGAAGATGTCAGCCCGTGAATCAACCCGATCGCCGCGCGCCTGTTCCGGAGCAGCGTAGGTCGCAGTGCCGTACGGAATACCTACTTCAGTCAGCTCAGTGTGATGAATCCCCGAAGTCCGTGCCGCATCGTCGTCGAGCAGTTTGGCAAGACCAAAATCGAGCACCTTCGCCTGACCCTGGCTGTTCACCATGACGTTTCCGGCCTTGATGTCGCGATGGATTATTCCCTGCGCATGGGCTATGGCCAATGCGTCGGCGACCTGAATAGCGATCGACAGCGCACTCTCGAGCTGCAGCGCTTTGCCGTTTACCAACTGCCGCACGTTGCGTCCGGGAAGGTACTGCATCGCGATGAAGTGGACGCCGTTGATGACGTTGAGATCAAAGATGGTGCAGATGTTGGCGTGATCGAGAGACGACGCCAGCCGCGCCTCGCGTTCAAAGCGCTTCACGTTTGCCGGTTTGGTCATTAACTCTTCGGGAAGAACTTTGATTACGACGGTGCGGCCGAGTTTGGAATCAACGGCTTTATAGACTGTTCCCTGTCCGCCCGCGCCGAGCTTCTCGAGAATCTTGTAGTTCCCTAAAGTTGATCCAACCATGAGGTTTTGTTGCTTTCGCCCTATTTAACTCCCAACCTCCGTTAGACCGCAACTTCCGTTAGGCATTCACCGAGTTGAAGCGTCGCTTTCTGCGGAAATGAGGGGCGGACACTATCACACAGCAACAAAAATGAACAATCTGAGCGGGTGTACGTGAAAGCATGCGAAAAGCAGGTATTGGTTACGAAAAGCAAAGGCTTGATACCGTTGCCATTCAATGTGCCCAGGCGGTATCTTTGCGAACTGAATCGGACCGTCTCCCCGCCCCTTAAGCCATGAGCATCAAAGTCAATTTTTCAGGAGCGCTCTTCTGCCTGTCGCTATTGCTTATCGTCTCCCTCCCCGTGTCAGCGCAGGTGAGTGAGAAGGAAAAGAAAGAAAAGGAGGCCGAGCGAAAACAGCAGATTGAGCGCAAGACTTACGTTCTGGTAAATGAAATCGCGGGCGCGGCGCCCGGTCTTAAGTTACCTGAAAACCGTTCGTTTATTTTTGCCGCCGCCGCAGACTTACTTTGGGAACATGATGAACTGCGCGCGCGCAATCTCTTTTGGGATGCCATCAACACCCTCAACCTGATGGCCACCTCGGTGCCCGCCAATTCAAATTCACAGGTTGCGAAGGGAGCCAAGCCGTCGGCTAAGGAAAAGGAGCAGAGTATTAAACAATACTTTGCTGTCTTCTCGTTGCGACAGCAGCTGCTACAACGGGTGGCGCGTCGTGACCCGCAACTCGCGCTGGACATGCTGCGAAGTTCTCGACAGGTAGCGCCGCCTCTGGCTGACTGGATGCGCGACGGGTTTTCGATTCCAGATGACCGCTTGCTTGAGCAACAGATCGCCAGTGAAGCCGCGGCGCGTGATCCAGAAAAAGCGTTGCAACTGGGGCGGGAGAGCCTGGCGAAAGGCTTCTCATATCAATTGATTGGACTGCTTTCCAGGCTCAACCAGAAAGACGCTGCAATAGGGACGAAGTTTGCCGGTGAGATCATCGGTAGACTCCGGGGAAAGAACCTTGCCACAGACCTGCAGGCAGCAAGCATCGCCGTCTCGCTCCTATCCTTCAGCCGCGCGAGGGTCGAAGAACCTGCCACTAGTGCTTTGGCTGCGCCAGGATACCAACGGCTGAAGCTCGACCAGGAACAACGACGCGAACTGGTCGAGCTGATCACAAACGCAGCTCTGGCTGAATCGACAAATGGAAATCTGCTCTTCGATCTATCTGAGATCATGCCAGAGATTAGGGAGTTTGCGCCCGAACGTTTGGCGCTGCTGCAAAAAAGACTAGCGGCCTTTAATCAAACATTATCGAAGGAACAGAGGCTTTCCGAGGAACTCAATTCACTCACGCGAAACGGTACCCCGGAGGAAGTGCTCAAGTTATCCAGTGCAGCTTCTGAGAATGAGCGAGGCTGGATGCAACAGAATGCCGTTGTAATGGCAGTGATGCGCGGTCGAGCGGACTCGTTCCGGGACTTTGTAAATAGCGAAATTACCGATGAGGTGCGTCGCAAGAGTTTGCTCGACGCCTTAGACACCGAAGAGCTCAACCGCGCGGTTTACAAGGGTGACACTGACGAACTGCAAAAACTTTTGCCTCGGATTCGAAAGAAAGAAGAGCGGGCGCGAGCGATGAGCGAGCTTGCAATCACCCTGGAGAAGAACGGTGAGCACGACGAAGCAGTGAGTCTGCTAAACGAAGCGCAAACTTTGATCAAAACGGGTTTTGAAAGCGAAACTCAAACCAACGCCCTGCTGGCGCTGGTTGGCGCTTACGCCCTGGTAGAACCTGCAAAGGCGTTCGCCATCATTGAACGGACCGTCGACCGCGCCAATGATGAGATGACCAAGCTTCTGCTGCTGGACAAGTTCATAAGCACCGGGGTAATCAAAAAAGGCGAAATCGCGATGCAGGATTCTCGGATGATCCCAATCGACTTCGCCGTTTTCAAGTATGGGAAAAGCGTCGCCGCGCTGGCAAACGCTGATTTCGATCGCACCAGGGCCGCCGCCGATCGTTTCGAACGCAATGAACTGCGGCTGATGGCGCGTCTACTGCTCGCGCAGGCTCTTCTGCGGCGCGACAATGAGGTCGGTAGCACCTTGCGGTAGCGCTTGTGTAAAACTCGGAGTCAACTCCCTGGAGTGCGGTGACCTGTCACCGCTTTGTCCGTCGCGACCTGTCGCGACCACGGTTAGTTGAAGCTCGTTATTGACATGGGAGTTCAAGCCGCCCAGGGCTAAAGCGGTGACAGGTCACCGCACTCCAGGGAGTTGAGTTACTGTCTTTACAGTCTGCCTCGCCTGCGCTTAAACTGGCCTGCCCAGACTGCCGCGATTCCTCAGTAATAATCGGTTAACCCAGGAGAACTAAATGCCTCCCCGCACGATACTTTTTCTTAAGGCCTTAATACTCGCTTGTTGCCTCGTTCAATCCAATTACGTCGGCTCGACTAACGCTCAGAGTCACACTCGTGAAGAGCCTCCGCCTGCGGCCTCAATCACGGGAAAGCCGACCGCTCCAGCGGAGAAAGCTGCTGACTACTCGCAAGAAGCCTTCGTGATCGAGCAAGTCAGGATGTCTTACCGCTTCGAAAAGGACGGCACGGGCGAGCGAGACCTGAGCATGCGCGTGCGAGTCCAGACTGAGGCCGGGCTGGAAAGGTTTGGTCAACTCGTGTTCGCCTACAGTTCGGCAAACGAGAATTTCGACGTTGACTTCCTGCGCGTACGGAAGGCGGATGGCACAGTCATAACCGGCGCGGCCAGCGACATTCAGGATCTCTCCGCGCCAATCGCGCGTGAAGCTCCGATCTACACGGACCTGCGGCAGAAGCACGTGACAGTGCGCGGACTCCGTCCCGGAGACCTGCTTGAGTATCACGTCGTTTGGCGTGTGCACACGCCGCTAGCACAGAACAACTTCTGGTTTGAGGAGGACTTCTCCAACCCTGCATCACTGATCTTCCTGGACGACCAGCTTGAGGTAAACATTCCGCGCGACAGCAAAGTGAAACTTAAGACGGCCAAGGGCATGGATCCCGTTATCAAAGAACAGGACGACCGTCGCATCTATAGCTGGAAGTACACAAATCTCAAGCGCGAAGAAAAAGACGAAAAGGCAGAAGCGGCAAAGAAGAAGTCAGCCGATGACGACGAGCCTAAGTCGCCGCAAATCCAGATGACTACCTTTCAAAACTGGGATGAGGTAGGTCAATGGTATGCGGGCCTGGAACGCGATCGCATCGTTCCTGACGACAAGGTTCGCGCCAAGACGGCAGAGTTGGTGCGAGGCCTGACCAGCGATACGGCCAGGATTGAAGCACTCTACCAATATGTCGCGAAGAACTTTCGTTACGTCAGTCTTTCCCTGGGCCAGGGGCGCTATCAACCTCACGCAGCTGCTGATGTCTATGCAAACCAGTATGGCGACTGCAAAGACAAACACACGCTGCTGTCGTCTATGCTGATTGCCGCCGGCCTGCGTGCTTCTCCGGCGTTGATGAATTCATCACGAAAGATCGATGCGGATGTGCCTTCGCCCGGGCAGTTTGACCACGTTATCACTGCCGTGCCGCTGGCAGGCGACCTGCTCTGGATGGACACTACCGCCGAGGTGGCGCCTTTCCGGCTGATCTCGCCGCAGCTCCGCGACAAAAAGGCGCTTCTGGTTCCGGCAAGTGGTTTGGCCCGGCTGGAGACTACGCCCGCCGAACCGCCATTTCTTTCAACTCAGCTTATCGAGATGGAGGGTCAGGTCAATGAACTCGGTAAACTGACCGGACACACTCACATGGTGGTTCACGGCGATGCGGAAATGTTTTTCCGCATGATGTTTCGCGGGACTCCGAAAAGCGACTGGAAAAAACTTAGTTACTATCTTTCCCTGGTCAGCGGGATTAGAGGCCAGGAAGTTAGCGAGATTAAGCCCAGCGAACCCACCGCCTTTGAAAAACCCTTTGAAGTCGATTACGACTTTACCAGCGACGACTTTCTTGATTGGTCGACTAAGAAAGCCAAGGTTGGGATTCCGCTTCCTTCGTTGCATCTGGCACAAATAGACGCGGACAAACAGGAGGGCTCCAAACCGTTTCAGGTGGGTCCGCCAATCGATATTGTCTACCGCGTAAAAATCTCGTTTCCGAGTCAATATCAGACGCGTCTTCCCCTGCCACTGAAGGTAACTCGCGACTATGCGGACTACAGTTCGACTTACGCGTTAGAAGGAAACACGCTGGTGGCTGAGCGAAAGTTTCGCTTGCGCCAGCACGAACTGCCCGCGACGCGCGTGCAGGACTTCCGCGCGTTTGTCGCGGCGGCGCGCGCCGACGAAGGACAGACAATCGCAATTGAAAGAAGCATAGCGGGCACGCCAACGATTCCTGAATCGGTGAAGGTCGAGGAGTTGATCCAAGCCGCCCAAGCGGCGGCAAAAAGCCGGAACTATCCGCTGGTTGAAGAGTTGCTGAAGCGAGTTCTTGAGAAAGAACCGAAACACAAGGACGCGCGGCGGCAGTTGGGCTGGGCCCTTTTCGCACAGCGCAAGTTTGACCCGGCCATTGCCACACTGCGTGAACAAGTCGGTATCAATCCCTTCGACGACTTTTCCTATAACCTGCTGGGGCGCATCTACTGGGCACAGCAAAACTATGCTGAAGCCGAGACAGCTTTTCGTAAGCAAATCGAAATCACACCGCTGGACGAGTCGTCACACAGCAACCTTGGACAGATGCTGGTTGAGTGGCGCAAGTACAAAGAAGCGGTACCCGAACTGGAGCAGGCGATTTCCCTGGACCCTGAAGAAGAGTCTCTTTACGTGAGTTTGGGTCGCGCCTATCTCAACCTCGGCGATACCGCCAAGGGCATTGAAGTCCTGGATCAGGCTGTCAAGCGAGCTCCGGGACAAGGGGTGTGGAACGACGTGGCCTACTTCCTGGCCGTCGGCAAAGTACAGCTCGACAAGGCCCAGCAGTATGCGGAGTCGGCCGTGACTGCCGTCGCCACCGACCTGCGAAATGTTGAACTGGAAAATCTAACTGAAGAGAACCTGGGAGACGTTGCTTCACTAGCAGCTTACTGGGACACGCTCGGCTGGGTTCATTTCCAAAAAGGAAATCCCGAAGCCGCAGAGAAGTATGTCAGGGCGGCGTGGTTTCTTGGCCAACACAGCGAGGTTGGGTATCACCTCGGCCAAATATTGGAGAAGCGTGGCAAGAATGAAGAAGCTATTCGCATGTATGCATTGGCGACTGTTGCTCACCGCTTTGTGCCGGAGGCTCGCGAGAGTTTGGATCGCCTCGCCGGTAAGGACAAGAGCGAGGCCTTAATGAAGACAGCGAAAGAGGAACTGGACAAGACCTACACGCTTAACCTTGGCGCTCTGCTCAAGAACTTGAAGGAGAACACCGAGGCGGAATTCTACGTCGTCCTGACGCCGGGAGCCGCCGGCAATGCTCAGGTTGCGGAGGTGAAGTTTATTCATGGTGACGAGAAAATGCGGCCGCTGAGCGGTGCGCTAAAGAGCGCCAGGTACAATCTCACGTTCCCGGACGAAGCCCAAACAAAAGTAATTCGGCGCGGGACGCTGCTGTGCAAGAAGACTGGAGAATGTTCGTTCCTGATGCTGAGTCCGGAATACGTCACCTCTGTTGACTAGCAACGTTAAAAACCAGTACGCGAACCGGCTAGCTGGGGCCAGGCGGTATTGCTATTCGCGTTAAAGTCTATTCGCAGGCGTTCGTCCATATGTGTCTCGGAAAATTCAACTCCTTGGAGTGCGGTGACCTGTCACCGCTTTGGTCAGTCGCGACC
>JBOGOP010000169.1:0-11869 GCA_050747225.1 Pyrinomonadaceae bacterium | reverse complement strand
GGCTGGCAGCGATGAACGCTTTAGTGTCACACGCGCCGCGTCCGAATAATTTTCCTTCGCGTTCGGTGAGCTGAAGCGCCTCGGTCCAGTTTGGATCGTAGGGAACCGTGTCGGTGTGGCCGACGAGCGCCAGTTCTACAGCTGTGTTGTCTGAGAAGTCCAAACCAGAAAGAGCTATCAGGTTTATCTTTTCGACTCCGCTTGTATCCGTGTAAGGAAGTCGTTTGACAGCCAAGCCAAACGCCTCGCAGCGTTGTGCGAGGTAGTCAACTATGTCTGAGTTTGAACGCGACGACACCGAGTCGATCGCGACGAGGTCAGCGAGCGTTTTTTGGACTGTCATAGTTGCCTTCAAGACATTATCCGCAGATTACGCAGCTTACACAGATTGCAAAGAGCTGGCCGAATAGTTCTCTAAATTCGTTCTGTTGAATCTGTGTAATCTGCCTAATCTGCGGACTAATCCCCAGCCATTGTGAACAGGCCCTCAACCCCACAGCTTTTTCTGCAGTGCCTTGAATCTTTCAACAATATCTTCCTGCTGCGCGTGTTTCCCATCTTCGACAATCCGCTTCCCGCCAACTACGACGTCCCTGATGGCAGTTCTTGATAGAGAGAAAACGATTGCCGAGAGCAGATCGTCTGACGAAGCGCCGGCGATTGATGGATCGTCGAGGTCTACGGTAAAGAAGTCTGCCGGGTGTCCAGGTTCAAGAGTACCCCCGGGTGCATTGATGCTAGCTGCGCCGTTAATTGTGGCGCAGTCAAACAGATGAGCTGCCAGCGCCGATTGTCCTTCGTCAGCCGAGGAAGCCAGCACGGCGCGCTCCGTCTTTTGTAACCTCAGGTGGTATTCCAGTTCACGTGCGTCTTCGAGCAGATCAATCTCCACCTGACTGTCTGTGCCCAGGCTCACGCGCACGCCCTGATTGAAAAAACTGTCGACGGGAACGATGCCGTCACCTAGATTCCGCTCGGTTGTCGGGCAGGCGCAAACCATCGCGCGCGCGTCCGCCAGCATGCGTACCGCCTTCGGCGTAACGTGAATTACGTGAACTCCGGTGAAGCGTGCGCTCAGCAAGCCCTCGGTCGCAAGTAGAGCGACCGGCGACCTGCCATACTCCTCAATGCACGCAGAAACTTCTGCCGGCTGCTCGGCAACGTGCATGTGAACCGGAAGTTGCTTGCTGTTGGCGACCCCAATCACTTCTTTCAAATAATCGAGCGGCACCGCGCGCACGCTGTGTGGCGCTGCACCTATCCACGCCATTCTCCCGGAGCCATCCATCTCGCTAAGATCTTTGCCGAGCTGTTCGAGGCGTTTTAAATACGCTTCCGAATCAACTTCAATAAAGCGAAGCTGCTGCGGATTCAATTCCGTCTCGTAACCAGAACGAGCGTATGCAACGCGGAGCAGCGCAATGCGCAGGCCGACATCGCTAGCTGCACGCACCACCTGCTTCGCCAGCAGATTTGGATCGTCATAGGCAGTACCGTCTGGAGCGTGGTGCAGGTAATGGAACTCACCCACCGCCGTGATGCCGCTTAGAGCCATTTCGAGAAACGCCATGCGGGATGCGTCGTAAACATCTTCAGGGGCTAGGCGCGAGGCGGCGCTGTACATCATCTCGCGCCAGGTCCAGAAGCTGTCTTTGTCGTTTGCAGTGCGATATTCGGTGCGGCCGCGAATAACACGTTGGAAGGCGTGGGAGTGAGCGTTGACGAGGCCGGGCAGGAGCGCGCGACCTTTGAGTAGAACTTCACTTTCATCCGCCGAACCGGCGCGAACGATTTGACCGACCTCATCGCATATGAGTTGAGCGTGGCTCTGGAATGAGCCCGCTGCGTAAACCAATTCCGGCAGCCAGGTTTGTAGGTGACTACTGTTCAAGTTAGTTGAGACTAAACAACTTGCAAACTTACTCATGGGTTGGAGGGCACTCAAACAATTCAGGCACAACCCTTCATCGCTAAAACCTCTCTTGCCGCCGAGCGGTCGCCGGTGCAACTGATCCGCCTGGGTCCATTCAGATAACTGATTTCAAAGCCCAGTCTCTTGTAGAGCTTAACAATTCGCGGCGTGGCCTGATTCGAGAGCACTACCGGACCTGAATGCGCCGCCAGTCGCTCCGCGGTTCGCACCTGATCCTCCCAGCCAAAACCTCCCGCGCTATAGGTTGTGAACTCGACGTCATAGGGAGGATCAGCGTAGATGAAATCCTCAGGCTCGATGCGCAATTGATCTAAATCGCCGCAGGCAAACGTCCAGTTCCGGAAGAGCGGTGGGAAGCTTGAAAATTCGCGAGCGTATGAAATCGACTTATGCTTGCCAAACGGCACGTTGAATTCGCCGCTCTGATTAAAGCGACAGAGACCATTGAAGCAGGTCCGGTTCAAATAATAGAAGATCTGAGCCGCTTCAGCGCCTTGCCATTCGCCTTCGTTGATTAGTTTATTGAACCGACTGCGTTGCTTGTAAAAACTCTTCTCTTCGTTTCGCATCGCGATGGTTATCTCGAGACCGCGCTGCAACTGTACATAAAAGTTCATCAGGTGCGGATTGACGTCATTCAAAATGGCGCGCTTTGGTCTTAACCCAAGTGGCGCTGCGAGTCCGCCGCAGAAGGGCTCAACGTAACGTCTGGATGAGTGTCGTTGCCAAAGTTCTGCCAGGTGTGGAACTAACCATCGCTTGCCACCGGCCCATTTCAAAGGTGGCTTAACCGACCCATCAGCGGATTTATCAATAGTCGCAGTTGCTGACGCCGCTGTCTGTTGAGCGGGCCGTCGTGAGGCTTTCTGTCGTTCGGTTTGTAACAGAGTATTAGCTTTCACGTTTGCAGGAGCGAAATCTTGAACGCACAGAAGCGAATGCTTATAACCTCTTCGCAGACACTCGGGAGCAATCAGTTAACAACGACCTAAACAGGATTGATTCTTTTAGCGTTTCAATAAGTGTTGGGATCCGGTTGATGAGTTCTGCCGCGCTGTCAGGCGGATACTGCGCTTTTGTTTTCTGATTGATCCTGTCCAGATCGAGGCCCTCCAGTAAGCACTCCAACACGAAGACATAGGAATCATCAAACTCCGCCATTCCCAACGCGTTCGTTTCTTTTGACCCTAGCACTCTTGTGTGGCCGAGTTCTTCCACCCAATCAAGGATGGTTTCCACCGGCTCCTGATCCGGATATCGTTCTTTCACTAACTCCAGGATCTTTTCGCGGCCGGAGATGTTTAGCAGCAGAGCCAGGAAGAAGCGGTGGGCATCTTTAGTGATAGTGCTCCGGCGCAGGATGATGCTCATTTGGCGCTCCTGTTCTTCAAAGACAGGAAGAATGAGATCAGTCAGCTCACCGTGGACATCCCTGCATCGATTCAGGATTGCCTTAAAGCGATCCTTGCCAGTAGAGAGGCCAAATAGCACGTCCATCTCATTGCTCTGAAGTAGCTGGTGGGTTTCTGCCAACACTAAATAAGCCGTATGAAAATCTGACGAGCAGACCAAATCTCCTATCATCGCGTCCGCGTCTTTGTGCTTCATTCCCAACAGCAGTCCAACGGTCTGGACCTTCTTGAGCATGACCGGATTTCTGAAGAATGGATTCACGGCAAAATGGGGCTTGCGATAGTCGTACTGTAAAGCCGCCGAAGGCGTGTGTGCGGTTCTGATAGTGATAGACGCCGAGGGCCGGTCCAGGTGGAATAATGAGTGAATGAAGTTTCTGCCGGCTCGAATCGTTCGCACGTCCTTCAGCTTGAGTAACTGAACTTCTTCGAGTGCCAGCTCGCCGACCGAGAATTGTTCGTTGATGACCTTGTCTTCCCGAAAAGAATAACGACTGTGAAGACTCGAACCGAGTAGAACCTGGAAAGCGCCAGTGAACGAATGTTGATGAATCGTTGTAGTGCCGTCGAGCCAATAGTAAATGTCGATATAGAATCTTGGACCCGAAAACAACGTTACCGGTGGATTCCCGAAGCGACCCTCGACGTCCTGCTGCTCAGGAAGCGTAGTTGCGGAGTGGACCCAGCGAACGATGTCCCAGGGGTCGACACGTGCCGGCAGATCGGCGTCAACGAGCGCCTGTGCGGCAATTTCAGGGAACAGCTGCTCACTATAATTCTCGGCCTTCCAACTTTTTTCGATGCGGTCACCGAGTTTTTGAAATTCCTCCATGAGTACTCTGTTCCATCCTTTTGATTTGGCTAGCGAGGATAGGAGTCAATGTCGAATTTCGCAAGGCGTGCGATTCTTTTAGAGTGGGGCATCTTGCCCCTTCATTCATCACGGAATTCGGTGATGGTTAAACTGATCATTCAAACCTATTGATCTTTTCGCTGGAGTCATGTAAGTTTCACGACCTATTGAGGAATAAATCTCAGTAACGGATTTCTAGGGCGTTCGTTTTGCTGGGTTATTCTTTTAACTCCCACATTCAGGAAGGTGTTAATTGTGAAAACAGATCGCAGCAATCAACTGCCAAAAGCTCGCCGCGAGCAACTAATCATCAAGGAACTTCCTGATGAAGTGCTGGTTTACGATCTCGAACGAGACAAGGCGCACTGTTTGAACAATACGGCCGCGCTCGTATGGCAGAGCTGTGATGGCAAGAGAACAGTCACCGAATTGCGCGAGCTAATGGAAGAAAATACCGGCACGCCGGTGCCGGAAGAAATGATCTGGTTGGCTTTGGATCAGTTGGAGACGTTCAGGCTGCTTGATGAAGCGCCTGAAAAGGCTTTTCAATTAACTGGCATGTCGCGACGCAATTTGGTGAAGCGTATTGGTTTTGCAGCGCTGGCTGTGCCGGTGATCATTTCGATTTCCGCGCCACCTGCTCAGGCTCAAGCTTCAGGGAGACCACCGGGAGCATGCTGCACCACCTCAGCGCAATGCACATCTAACAACTGCTTTAACTCCGGCAGCTGTACTCCTCCTCCGAGTAAGATTTGCGGGTGAGAGATGCGCGGCGTCTGCGACCTGACCATAGCTACGGGTCTTATACATTTTCCGTCGCCGTCCCAACGGCGGCGGATAGTTTTTTATTCTGACACATTCCTTAGCGTCAATTCAGCCGCCTTCGACGTTAACCGAAGCTTCTGGTTCTGAGCGCTGATTTGCATGCGCGGTTCGCTTTTAGATCCAGCGGTGACCGAAATCACGTGATTCTCACGGCCAACTGTCAACTTTTGTAGAAAGGGTTTGTACAGGATGCCAGCGCTGACAGACTTCGTAGGGCTCGACAACGGAAAATCCTCATACAAAAGTTGCGCACGAATCCGAGTGCTCTCCCTGCTGGGCAGGTTGAGTTTAAAGGTCGTTAGGCGTTGAAAAGGTTGTTCAGCAACAAATCCAGTTCCCTCGGCCCAAAGACGAACCTTCGTGGGCAGAAGTCCGTTGAAAGAACTCTTGTCGGTGGTAACCTCGATCAAGACAAGGCCGGATTTACGGTTTGCGATTGTCCTCAGCAGCGGCTGCGGTGTCGGGTCAATTTCGCTAAATAAAACTTCGTAACCCTCGTTTGCACCAGACCAGGGCATGACGGTCAGAATCCATGTGCCCGCGCGCTCAAACTGGATAACCGTCCCTGCAGGGAAGTCATATGACAAATAAACTGGCTCAGTCGTGTCCGGATCACTCGCACACCGTAGCTCGAACCAGCCGCTAAAGGTTTTCCCGATCCCTCTGGCCCAAATGTTTATAGAGCGTGGCCTGTCGATTTCGATCTGATAACTGTCACTATCAGCCGCGGTAGCAGTGTGGCCGATCAGGTGACCCGGTATCGTCACGCGCGACGCTGACTGAGCATCGGCTGGAACATCCTCAACTTCATTCAGAGTTAGATCATCAACAATACCATTGCAATCATCGTCGAGAATATTGACTGCCTCAGACGCGCCCGGTCGAATTGTCGAGTTAAAGTCGTCGTGGTCACCCGTAGCCGGAGTGTAGCCGTCGTTGTCTGCATCACTACAGAAAGAGTTCTGGTTGGGATAGGCGGCTGTCATTTGTGCTGCGGCCTCCGCCGAAACCGGCCAGTTCCAGGCGTTCAGTTCACAGGCAACATTAGCTTCCGCACCGGCAGCCAACGCAGAAACCAGAACATCATTTTTTGCTTCGGCCGTCGCGGGCGGTGTTGAATGCGTTGCCTTGTAGTCGCTGATGAAGCGAAACGCTCGCCTAACCGCTGACGGGCTATGCAATCGCGCATAACTCAAGAGTATCCCACCCCAAACTTGATTCGCGTATATTTCTCTGTCTTCACAGCCCGTACCGGACTTGACGCAACTGTTCCATGAAGCGCTTGTGCCAGCCCAACGCCACGCGTTCAGGTAGGCCTCGATTGTCTGATCCAGAAGAACCTGAGGTTGAACCACGCGACCCCGCCACGAACCGCTCGACTGAGCGTAGTACTGGGAGTATGGAATCAGAAACGCAGTCCATCCATGTACATTGTCTCCTCCATCGTGATTGATGTAGGCGTTGTAAATATCAAAGTTGTGTGACATTTCGTGAACGACGGGCACCGGCACGCAGCCAGCCAGAAAGTCGCTTCTGTACCTGACGGCGTATCCCTCGTACATCTCAACGCCTTTTTTCCCCACCCAACCCTTGGCGCCAAAGTCGTAACCCGGGTTAATCAGGGCAATCGTAAGGGGTCCGTTGCCAAGAGGCTCACCACCAACTATTTCCATCATGTGCGCATATATCAGGTCAGTTAAATCGACGAGCTCGCGAATTTCATCTCGGGATAAACCATTCACGCCGATCTGCGACTCGGGCAGCAGATAGCTAACGTACTTCCCGGTAAAGGCATGGAGGGTGAAACTCGTGCCAAAAGCAAACGACTGATATTGCACGATGCTCTCGACCGGAAATCCACTCGAGCCAATGTTTGAAGTCAGAGATTTTTGCTTGCTGGCGTTTGCAGTTGTCGCTTTTCGATTAGCGAAGCCCTGACCCGGAAACAGGAAATCGTTGTCGCCGGCTTTCGTCACGAGCTCTTGCGTGCCGGTGGCTCTGGATATTTGCGGCATCGCAGCAACGCGGTCGCGTTGAAGAAATTTGTTTTGGGCTTGGGCCACAATTGCGAAGCAAGAAATAAGAACAATGATCCTGACGATGATAGTGCGCATGTATGATCCCTGGTGGAGTGTTGAGAGAATTAAGGCGGGCAGAGCCTGTCTGATGGGGACGTGCAGGATGCCGCAGCGTTAGAGATACGACCGCAGACTTCTGGGCAGTCGCCGCTAACGCATTTGCAGCTGTTATGCCGTCAGGTTTTTGGAACGCGAATTCGAAAGGCGAAGTTTTGTGGTGTGCGAGTTCGTTTAGGAAAACGTGAGCAAAAGAATCATGTACGTGAGGTGAGTTGTTAGAAACTAAATTTCCATTATGTGTGAATTGTGCGATATGCAAGGCTTGAAGTGTGATAGGTCATACGCCCCAGCGAACTGCGAAACGCCCTGCCAAAACTCCCAGACTTCCTTCGACGTTACAGCTTTGCGCTTTTACATATCAGCATGTTAACTTCCTCTCATTCCAAGACACCCCGCGTGGTGTTTTCCCTTTGATTTCGCCCGAGGACACAGTAATCGCGCTCTCCGCAGAGTTCGGAAAGCTCAGCAATTAGATCGCTTTATGAATGAACCCTCTGATCTAGCCAAAGCCCTCGACCTTGTCCTCAAGAATTCAACGCTCGAGCAGGCAAATGAATCGCACCGTAATGGCTATGCAACGCCACCGATCGTCGCTTATGGCGAAGACGACCGACCCGAAGGCGAGTTACATTTGCGTGACTACTGGCGATCTATCCGCAAGCGTCTGTGGTTGATCGTAGGGCTAGCCATAATCGTTTCCACCATCACCGCTCTCAAACAGTCTCGACAGCCGGATATCTATCAAGCGCGCGCCCGTGTTCAAGTGGATGTTGAAAGTTCTAATCCCGCAATGGGCGCTTCGAAGGGCTACTACGCGGATACCACATACATGGATCCGGAGTACTTTAATACTCAGGTCCAGATCCTATCGAGCCCGACGCTGCTGCGACGTGTTGCCAGGACGCTCGATCTCGAACACAACCGCACGTTCCTGAATCCCCGCGTTGAGAATCATTCGACCTGGCAAAATCTTTTGCGCATGGCCGGATTTTCAGCTAAGCGTAACGAGCCTGCCAGACCACAAAACCTGCCGGTGACTGACACCACTAGCCCAACTCTGACTACCCGTCCTTCAGCGCCGGATGGTCCGGCAGAAATTGAACGACTTTCTCCCTACGTTGACTCACTTGTGGGCATGTTGGAGGTAGCGCAGGTGAAGAAGACGCGGTTGATTGACATTCGTGCTACCCATACTGACCCAGGCGTAGCGACTAAGGTTGTCAACGCTACCGCCGACGCCTTCGCGCTTTGGAATCTGGAGGTGAAGACGAAAACAAACAGTATCGCGGGCACCTACCTCGAGAAACGAATTGCCGAACTTCAATCACAGATTCGCAGCGGCGAAGAGCAATTGGTGAACTATGCGCAAAGTCATGAGATTCTCTCGCTCGATGCCAGTCAAAACACAGTCGTCGAAAGGCTGACTGGTCTGAACAAGGTATTGCTCGACGCTGAAAACGAACGGCACCTTGCCGAGGCTGCTTATCGCGCCAGTCTTTTGCCCGGGGCGGCTGAGGCAAATGCCGAAACCGCCGACAAGTCGATTGCTGAATTCAAAACCAAGCTTGCTGAACTAAAACAAAAGCGCTCGCAGTTAGTATTGACCGACACGGATGAGTCTCCTGAACTCAAGGATGTCAATCAACAAATCGCTACGCTTGAGAAACAACTTGAGGAAACCAGACGCGGCGCCAAAAAAATTATCACCGTCAACCTGGAAAGTAATTATCGCAAGGCGCTCGATCGCGAAAACGCGTTGCGGGATGCATTCAACAAGCAACGGGCCGAAACAGTCGCTCAGAATCAGGCCGCCATCAACTACAACATCCTCAAACAGGAGATTCAAACGAACAAAGGTCTGCTCGAAGGCTTAATGCAGCGTTCCAAAGAGAACGACGTTACGATGGCGGGCACCCCCAACAATATCCATGTCGTCGACTATGCTTCAATTCCCAAGGGACCAATCGGCCCGCAACGCACGCAGGGAGTTTTACTGGCGCTGGTTCTCGCGTTGGCATTCGGCATCGCACTAGCTCTATTTCTCGATTACCTCGATGACACAATTAAGAATCCCAGCGATATCGAAAGCGGACTGCGTTTGCCCTCGTTGGCAATCATTCCCATAGCCGGGGGGATGACGCGACGGTTCTTGCCGATCACACGAGCCCTCCAACGAGGTGGAAATGGTGGTGCGCCGGAATTGTTGATAAACGAAAGCGGCCCAACGGCGCAGGCGGAGGCCTACAAACATCTGCGAACTTCCATCCTTCTCTCGACACCGGGAAGAGCGCCTAAGAGTCTGCTAGTGACTTCAAGTGTGCCGGCAGAGGGAAAGACAACCACTGCGGTAAACACCGCGACCGTACTGGCGCAGACGGGAGCTAAGGTCCTTATCATCGACGCCGATATGCGCCGGCCACGATTGCATCAAGTCTTTGGCTTGCCTAACGACGGGTGTTTGAGCGCGATCCTGTCCAGCGAGATTGCCGAAGCAGATATTCTGGCGAGAATCAATCAGTATAAGGACTCAAATATTTATCTGCTTAGCTCGGGAGCTATACCGCCAAATCCAGCGGAATTACTTGGCTCTTCCCAGATGAGACGTTTGCTCGACATTGTCGGTAATACGTTTACTCATATCGTTATTGACTCTCCACCGATCGCGTCCTTCACCGATGGCGTGCTAATCGCATCGCTCGTTGACGGAGTAATATTGGTGGTGCACGGCGGCAAGACTTCGCGGCAAGTGGTAAGACGCTCGCGACAGACACTTAATGAGATTGGCGCCAAGATAATCGGCGTCGTGCTCAATAGGGCTGAGGTGCATTCACACGACTACTACAACTATCGCTACAAATACGAAGCCTACCAATCTGAACCTTCGAATGGTGATCACACCGCCAAGAGTGGATCGATTTCGGTGGTTGGTAAATAGCGAAGCGCATTCTGTAAAGGACCGCTGAACACTATTGCCTGCTGATAGTAGTTTTGCAGTTTGCTCTGGTTGCGATTCGCCACGCATTGGACTTATTATCTTTCCCCTCGATACTCGCTGCCGGAGTGGCGAAATTGGTATACGCACCAGACTCAAAATCTGGCGAGGTCAAACTCATGTCGGTTCGAGTCCGACCTCCGGCACCATGCTTTGCGGCTCTACGCACGTCGCTCCTCGACAAAGAGCCCTGCTGGCAATAGAATCAACTTACCCCGCCCCCAGCACGTAAATTAGCCCCCAACAGCGAAGTCCTCTTTGAAAGGAAGAAGTCATGAGAAGAGTGTTCTCAATCCTGATCATATTCACGTTCATGATGCTGCTGGCTGTGCCCGCTTCAGCCCGGAGATGCGGAAAACTAAGGCACCGGCACGGCGACTACTGGCACACTCATTACGCGTGCGTTGGGGATAGCCACAAGCACGGGAGAAGTTTTTGGCAGAAGCATCGCGATAAGCTAACCACTGCAGGTGGCGTGGGGGCCGGCGCACTAATTGGCGGCATTGCCGGCGGGAAGAAGGGCGCAGCTATCGGGGCTTTAGCCGGTGGCGGGGGTGCGGCCGTTTACACTTACGGAATCCGCAAACGCCGCAAAGGAGCCCGATACTAAGCCTTTGCCGGGGGCGATGGACTTGGTCGAAGCGATGGGCGCACAAGGCCTCTTGTAGCGCCTGTCGCTGTTGTCCCAAATAACCTAATCGGCTTATAACTCAAGGAGTTATAGCCATGTAAAAACATGTTTGCCACCTAATAGCAAAATCTGTAGAATCTAGGGCATTCCCTGAGGGTGGGAATATCTAGTCACTTAGCCTCAAAACCCTCCCAAGCCCCAGAGATTTTCCAGGTCGTGCCTTTAATGGCACAGTTGTCTCGAATGCCCCCAAAGAAGCAGGAGTGGGAAAATGTCACCTGACGCGCAATCGCGAATTCTTATCGTTGATGATGAGCCAGAGATAACGGCAATTCTGTCTGATCTCTTCTATGGCAAATATGACTGCACGACCGCGGGCTCTGCTGAAGAGGCGCTGGGGCGATTAGCAGGAAATAACTATGAACTCGTAGTCAGCGATATCACGATGCCCGGCATGAGCGGGCTGGACATGATTCCGCATGTGAAGGGCAACTCGCCAAACACCGTCGTAGTGATGATCAGCGGCATGCAGACGGTAGAGAGCGCAATAGAAGCGCTCCGGCTGGGAGCCTTCGATTACGTAATGAAGCCGTTTGATTTGCGGCAGGTAGAAGCGGTGGTAACGAGGGCTCTGGAGCATCAGGACTTGATAGTTGCAAAGCAGCGTTACGAAGATCACCTTGAGGAGTTGGTTGAGCAGCGCACAGCCGAACTTGACCAGGCTCTGAACTCACTGGAAGAGGCATATCGCTCAACCCTCAAAGCGCTCACCGCTGCGCTCGAAACCAGGGACCTGGAGACACACGGTCATTCGGAACGGGTGGTGAGTTACAGTATGCGACTGGGCCGAGAGTATGGACTGGATAGTCAGCGCCTGAAGTCGCTGGAGTTTGGATCGCTGCTCCATGACATTGGAAAGATAGGCGTGCCGGACTTGATTCTGCGCAAGCCTGCTAAATTAACTTCGGAAGAATGGGTTCTCATGCGCGAACATCCGGTGCACGGACAGCAGATTCTACGCGGCATCAAATTCCTCGAAGGCGCGGCCCGAGTAGTTGCGCAGCATCACGAGAAATGGGATGGTT
>JBOGOP010000168.1:0-11922 GCA_050747225.1 Pyrinomonadaceae bacterium | reverse complement strand
TGGGACGAGCTGAAGGAAGGCGAGACTCTGCTGCTTCAATCGAAGGGAGCGTTTGCCAAGGGAACAGTTGACATCAAAGGCAAACCAACGCTGGTTGAATATGGCTTTAACGCGCAGTCGAAGAAGATTACGGTGAGCAATGGTTGGCTGGGAGTGGACAGCGACGGCGACGGCAAAATTGATCTCGATCACTTCTCTCCCGAAGCCGCCGAGGCCCGTGAAGAAACTGTGGTATTCCGCGTCGGGAATCAGTATTTCTCAACCAAGAAGGTTGACCTCGAAAAAAACCTGATCGTCATGCGCGAGCATTCCGCTTCAGACTACAAACGCGTCGAACTTGTCATGGGGGCGGAACTACCAGACTTCACTTTTACAGATTTTGAAGGTAAGAAACGAAAGCTCTCAGAGTTTCGCGGCAAGTATGTGCTGGTGGATTTTTGGGCTATGTGGTGCGGCCCGTGTCGTCGGGAGTTGCCGTATCAAAGGGCGGCCTATTCACGGTTTCAGGCGCGCGGCTTCGAGATACTCGGCATGAATAACGACCCGGACTATTCGCAGATCAAACCGTGGCTGAAGAAAAATGGCATGGGCTGGCCACAGGCCACGAACGATAGTATTGAGCAGCTTCAAATACGCTACCGAATTCATTCCTTTCCGACGACGCTACTGATTGATCCGGAAGCAAAGATAATTTCGCTGGGGCAGACCCGGAGGAAACAGCCGGATCTGCGCGGACGAGATCTGTTGAAGTCGCTTGATGAGATTTTGCCACCGTAAATAACTTCCACGGAACTCCGCGGGCCGTTTCGTCGCGCCTCTGCTTTGCACAAAAGTCAGAAACACTACGAAAACTTGTCCGCAGATTACGCCGATTACACAGATGTTTTGTTGTGAGACTGTAAACCGAGCCTAAACACTCAGTAAATCGCTCTTACAATCTGTGGAATCTGCGTAATCTGCGGATGATCTTTCGGAGGTCGGACTTTTTGTGCAAAGCCACGCACCTCATTTCGCAGCTGGTGGCGAGGGTGCCGTAAACTGCGCCAGGTCGCTGAAGCCGAGGCTTTGTTCGATCTCAGTCATCTGTTTCAGAGCGTTCTCAAAACCGTCTTCACCAAACTGTTTGTGCTCGATCTCTTCAAACTTTTCATTCATCCCATCAAGGTCTCTTGAGCTGAGTGTTTCCTTCCACGCCGGAAAGACGACGGTGTCCTCGATGGCGGCATGATGCTCATACATGCGTACCAACGCTTCCAGTGACTCAGCGAATGTCTTCACATTGGCGGTCGCAATTCGGGGTCCGGCAGTCGCTGCCATAATGAAGTCAGTTATTTCCCGCCCGCGTTGATGCTGGGCGATGAGCACATCGGCGTAGCCACCCGCGGCACCACCGGCTTTCTTCACCGCCGGAAAAATGTAGACTTCCTCGAGTTTCTTTTCGTGATACTCCTCGCCGAAAGCGCGAAACAGTTTGGCAGTTTTCTGAAGCGGTTCGGGCGGCACGCTAGCGCCGTCGCGCAACTTCATGGCACTCTCGTGATAGACCAGCAACGCCCGGCGGAGCACGCCATGTTCGCGCATCAAGTCTTCGGTGGCAGTCACTTCCGGTTCATCGCCTGCGCTTTCTTTGCTTTCGCTCTCTTCGTTTGGGCGATTCTTGTTGCAGCCGATTAAGACTGCACCGGCGCCGAGACTCGAGAGTCCGACCAGCCATTCCCTTCTGGTTGGTTTCATTTTGGTTCTCCTTAGCAGCTATCTACTCTCAGCATATCACCGGATCAAAGTTTGGTACCGGTGCAATTTTGCGCTTACCACTCCCATTAGTACCGTGGCTTTAGCCCGGTGACTTTAGTGCCTGGACAATCCCGAAAACCGTTTAAACGGTTTCGTTCCGAACCTAAACACTGATCACCGGGCTAAAGCCGCGGTGCTAATGAGAAGCCCATCAAGTTTTCAAACTGCATCAGTACCGTTTATTTGCGACCTTTGCTCTAATTCTTCCTTTCGACGTAGACTAAGCATTCCGTTTACAACTTTCCTGCGACATTTTGCAGCCTTAGGGTACGAGTGTGGACAACGCATCAATCGCGCGAAGATTTCATCGCCTGGCGGCGCTAATGGACATTCGCGGCGACGATCCGTTTCGATTGCGCTCCTATCGCAACGCAGCCGAAGCCATCGAAACCTGGCCGACGCCAATGCAGGAGATTGCCGCCGCAGACGGCATTGCGGGGTTGCAGTCCGTCCCGGGAGTCGGCAAAGCGATTGCCGGGAAGATTCTTGAGCTGCTCGATCGCGGCAGCTTCGACGCCTGGGAGCGAATCATCAAGGAAACGCCGGAAAGCGTGCTCGACCTGTTGGATATTCCGGGGATTGGTCCCAAGACTGCCGCTATGCTTCATCAGAAATACAAAGTCTCTTCGCTTGAGGCGCTGCGGAAGTTTGTTCGGAGCGGCGGCCTTGAACAGGTGGATGGCATCGGACCCAAAACAGCTGAGCGGATTAAAGAGAGTCTTGCATAGAGCTAAAGTTTCGCAGTTCTCCCTACCCTTGAATGTTGGCGTTCTGGTTGGCATCATGCTGATTGATGGACTTTGAAATAGTCGGAGAACTCACCGAGATTGTTACGATCGCCTCGGGAACCGGCGTCCGTGATCGCGCTCGCTTGAAAAGAACCTACTGATCCGGACGATGGCGAAAGCGAAAAGGAATTGGAATCGTTCGGCTTCCTGATGGCCGAACACGCCTCGCCGAGATTCACTGGTACGAAGCTCATGGGATTGGAAAAAAGGAATTCAAATTGAAGCTGCCATTCCTGGACAGACTATGAAAAAAGAATCGAAGAAAGCTGAAGCTGTTTCTTTGACGCGCCGGCGGGCGCGAGAGATTGGGCGGAAGCGCAACCAACATGTGCAATTTACAATGTGTATCGACAACGAAGGCTACAAAGCGTCGCTCGAACTTGGAAAGCTCTATCGAGTGCTTCCCGACAAGGATGCTCAAGCACACGAGTTGGTACGGGTAATCGATGAAAGTGGCGAGGACTATGCCTATTCAGCCAATCGCTTTCATTCAATGAAAGTCTCGCCAATTATCGAGAAAGCGTTGTTGCACGCTCGCCGTTAGTGTTACCAAGTCTGCATCGTTGTCTCGAATCGCTAAAGTCCTTGTCAAATCGGAGATAATCTAATGAAACGAATCAAACGTCGCGATTTCATGCGCACGAGCGCCGCCGCCGGGCTTACGTTGGCCGGCACCAAAGCGTCCGTACTTCAGTTTCCCAACATCATCGTCCAGGGCAACGTAAAGCCGATCGTTGTTTCGTCGGCCAACGGCAATAAGTTTAAGAACGGCGGAGACGTGACGGCGGTTCAGAAAGCGTTTGCGATGATCACGCAGGGCGCAGACGTGCTTGACGCGGTCGTCGCCGGCGTAAATATCGTGGAGCTGGATCCGCTTGATGATAGCGTTGGCTACGGCGGCTTGCCGAACGCAGAGGGAGTCGTTCAGCTCGACTCTTCCTGCATGCACGGTCCAAAGAAACGCGCCGGCGCGGTTGGGGCGCTCGAGGGCGTGCGCACTCCGTCGCTGGTGGCCAAGGCGGTCCTGGAGAACACGGATCACCATCTACTGGTGGGCAAGGGCGCGCAGAGTTTTGCTCGCAACCTGGGTTTCAAGATCGAAGACGATCTAAACACCGATCATTCCCGTCAGCTCTGGCTCGAGTGGAAACGCAAGATCGATCCGGAACACTATCTGGATCCGAAGAAGCGCGCCGAAGCGGGACACCGTGCGGCGTTGGAGATGTTGGCTCAGGGACGAATTAGAGAAGAGAACCTCCACGGCACAATCAACTGCGATGGTATCAATGCGAAAGGCGAGATTTGCGGAGTGACTACCACTAGCGGCCTGTCATGGAAAATTCCCGGCCGCCTTGGTGATTCGCCGATTCTCGGCGCCGGACTCTATGTTGACGGCGCAGTCGGAGCTGCCGGCTCAACCGGACGCGGTGAGGCGAACCTTTACAACTTGTGTTCGTTCCTGATTATTGAAGAGATGCGCCAGGGAAAACATCCAAAAGACGCCGGCATGGAGGCGCTGCGCCGCATCAAGGCAAATACCATTGAGAAGCGACTGCTAAACAGCAAGGGCAATCCAAACTTCGGAATCAACTTTTACATCATCAACGCCAGGGGCGAGTTTGCCGGCGTGACCATGTATCCCGGTCCGCAATTCGCGATCTGCAACGAGGCCGGACCGCAGACTCTGGATAGCGAGGCGCTGCTCCAGGGGAAGTCGACTGACTAGCGAGACCTGCCAGTCAAGTTGTTAGTAGGAAGAGATCGAGATGTCCTCACGTTTGCAAAAACTGTTTCGCCCGTCAAAAGGAAGCAACACTTCCTCGCTGCCTCCGCTTGTCAGGTTTCTCATTCCTGCATTGCTCGTCTGTTCATTCGGCTGTGGCAAGGATCTCTTCAACTCCCTTACCGAATTAGCCCAGCTGAGGAATGCACTGATCAAGGAGTTTCACGAGCAGAACATTGATGTAACTATCCAGAACTCAACTAACCTTGCAGTTACTTTTGTTAATTCGCCGCTCAATGCGTATCCGGACGAACTACCCATGCGGGCGCAAGAGACCGCGTTCTTTATCAAACGTCATTATGTCGGCATTGATCGGCTTGAAAGCATTTTGGTCAGGTTCCTGAAGAACGAGACTCGAAATTACGTGATTACTTATACTGAAGAAATCGATAGCTTTATGTTTGGTAAAGACGCGGTATTGATCGGAGCGCCACCTGAATACAATCCGCGGGCGTTCAAAGGCCCAGGTGACGTCAACGTCAATTACAACGCCACTCGCAATGAGTCCGAAGTTGGGATTATGCGGCTACAGCTGGAAGGGAACACTGAAAAAGGCGTGGTGTTATCGCCGCATTTCAAAGTGCGTGGTGATGCAAGCATCGCCGGTCATACAATCGGGATCCCGTCGGCGGTAATTTTCGATTTTGCGTCGTTTGCGCCGGAGAAAGTTTTTAAGGAGGACCCGGTCTTAAAACTCGTCGCGGATGGCATCGCGATCTATAACGACAAAGCGCACAACTTGAATGCGACGACGACAGGCGGAAATGAGTTTCTGGTTCAGGCGATTCCCCTTGCTCAGTTTCTCAAAGTAGCGGACGCCAAAACGGTGGTATTGACGTTGGGCAACAGAGAATATTTGCTAAGTGAAGAACAACTCGAAGCGCTGCGAGATATGGCAACTTATGCCAACTCAGGACGAAAACGCTGAGTCTACTTACGGAGCGCGGCGGCAAGCGCAGCGCCGCTGCCGGTAAGTGCTCTCGTTTCCGCCTGGCGTTTGACGATCACCAGCGTGATGTCGTCAGCGGCTTGCGTGCCTTGCGAGAATTTGGTCAAGGCCGACTCGATGCGATCTCGTATTCCCGCTGCTGAAGAGTCAACGTTGCGCGAGACAACTTCATAAAGTCTCGTGGGACCAAACTCCTCGCCACTCGGGCTGGCCGCCTCGGTTACGCCATCGGAATAAATCACCAGCACGTCGCCGGGCTGCAACGTCGTTCGCCCTTCGCGATAGTCTGCGTCGCCTTTGATTCCCAGCGGCAAGCCGCCAGAAGCAAGTTGCTCAACAGTTCCCGCAGCATGAACGATCAACGGCGGATTGTGACCGGCGTTTAGAAAAGAAAGAGCGCCCGAATCCGGATCAAGCTCAGCATAGAAAAGTGTGACAAAGCGATTAGACGGAATGTTCTCGGCCAGATAGCGATTAACTGCCGAGATAGTTTCCACCAGAGTATCGTGCGAGCCGGTTTGCGCGTGGATTGACGCGTGCAGCGACGACATCAGGAGTGCAGCTGCAGTGCCCTTGCCCGAAACGTCGCCCAACGCGATCACCAAACGGCCATCCTCGCGCTGAATAAAGTCGTAATAGTCTCCGCCAATTTCGTAGCAGGGAAAACTGATGCCCTGGAATTCATAACCTGTGACCACCGGCGGCGCTGTCGGTTGGAAGCGCTGCTGGATTTCCATAGCCAGTTGTAGCTCGCGCTCCAGACGCTCCTGTTGGAAGCGCGCCTCGACCAGTCGTGCATTCTCGACGCGAATGGCCGCGACCGACGCCAGGGTTGTCAACACCTTGAGGTGATCTTCGGTAAACCTTCCCTCGGCAATCGGCGAATCGGCATAAATGATGCCGAAAACTTTTTCCGAAACTCCCAGAGGAACTGCGAGCACCGACCTGACGCCCTGCAGCACAACGGTGCCACTGGCAAAGCGCGGATCGTGTTGCGCGTCGGACGTCAGCACCGACTTACCCTTAATGACAACTTCATCCATCACGTTGCGGCTGACGCGAATCTCTCCTACGGCACCGACGCGATCACGCAAACGAGCGACCGCCACTCTCATTTCTTCGCTATGCTCATCACTCATCATGAGCAAACAACGATCGGCGGGGACGGCCTCGAACACCAGCGAGACGATTTGTTCCAGTGTTTGTTCAAGTGTAGAAGAACTGAGCAGCGTGACGCCCACCTTGCTGATCAAGGCAAGCAGGTCGCCTTCGCGAGCCACGCGCGCGACCTCGCTGATGTCCGGCTTGCTGCGCGCGCCTTCAATCGCTTCGAGTAAACCTGAGGTAGTTCGGTCACCGGAAGCGAGGGCGATAGTTGCTTCGGGCAACGACGTTGAGGAATTGTCGGTGATCATGGTGGCACCCATACTCGAGTGATAGGTGCCGTCGTCAAAAACGATTTCGGTTTCGCCGATCTGTATACGACCGCCGGCGGTTAAAGGCACGGTGCCTTCAACGTTGCCGCCGTTGTAAAGCGTGCCGTTGGCGGAGCCCAGATCCTGAAGAAAATACTCCTCGCCCTCGCGGCGCACTTCGGCATGCACTCGCGATGCAAACGGATCGGGGATACACAAGTCGTTACGAGCAGATCTGCCGAGGGTGATACGCAGTCGTCCCAGGGGAAACCGGTCGGGCGCACGGTCGGGATATTTCACTATTAGCTCAGGCATTTTTGTGTGGTCGGTATTATTTTCTGCGTTTGCGGTTGTATTTAGTTTGCTTTGCGTTGTGTCTTCTCAAATCTCAGATCTCAAATTTGAAATCTCAGATAGTTTCAGATTTCATGAACGGCTGGAAACAGCCATTGCCGGTCCCTGGCGCACCACCACCGTGCCGGCAATCAAGTCATGCAACCCGCGTCCACGCGAAGTGAACGCAATGATCAGAAACCCCAGACCCAGAGTGATAAAAGAAAGTGGATAGCCGACGAAGTGCCTCAACAAGGCACGTCCAACTCCGATCTCGGACCCATTCTGTTGCAGGATGCGGAGACCGGCAGCCCACTTGCCGATGGTGAAGCCCGTCAGACCTGGAAGGACTGCCAGATTCATGCCGGCAACAAAGATCGCCAACACCACTCCAACAGTTTCGGACGAACTGCCCCAGGAACGCGCGCCACCACCCAGAATCCGGCTCACGATCGTACTAAACACCAGGATTCCCACCAGCGTAATGTAGTCGATCAGGATCGCGCCACAGCGCAAAGCAAACGGCGCGCGGAATCTCGCGAAACCTTGAACTGCTACGGATGATTTCACCCTTGTTCGCGGCGGAGCCGTTTCAACTCTTGCAGTCATTAATAGCTTTCGAAAGCGGAATTCTTTGGTCTTTGAACTTTAGCTTTTGGCCTTTGGTCTTTAGTCTTTGTACTTCAAACTTTGTAATCCAAAGACCAAAGGCTAAAAACCCAAGACCAACAAACTCAAAACCTACCCTAACAGAAAATGCAGCGTTGTTTCGCCCAGGCGAATTTTGTCCCCACTGTCCAGGACTCTTGGTTGGCGCGGCGCGAGTCTGACGGAATCGTTTATCACGGTGCCATTAACTGACCCCAGGTCTTCGACGAGAAACGTTTCTCCTTCCCGCCAGATGCGGGCGTGGCGGCGAGAGACCTTGGTTTCGGGATCGAATCGCGAAAGATCAATCTCCGGAAAAACATTGGAGTGCGGATCTGTGCGGCCGAGCAGGTTGTTATCTTTCTGTAAAACGAAAGACGCATCAAGTTCGGTTGTTCCCGCCACCACCAATTTGGCGGTCGGCCTGGCTGCTCTCAAGGTCGCACTCGACCCGAGACCAGCCATTGGCTGGCGCGCGCCGCAATGCGCGCAGAAAATGTCGTCCGCAGCGATTCGTCCGCCACAGAAACCGCAATAGACCGTTTGCACCTGAACGGTCTCACCGCCGATCTGCGTAGAAGCGGCGCCGAAGGTCAACTGCCCCGCCATTATTTTTTCGAGATGAATCGCAAGGGCGTCGCGCATCCCGCCGGCAGAATGAAAGCGATCTTCCGGTTTGTATTCGACCGAGCGCATTAGAATGTGCTCCATCTCACTGGATATCGATGGCGCGATCTGACGCGGCCGCGGGTTCTTTTGGAAGTCAAAAATCAAAAGCGGATTATCCTGCGGGTCCGCTCCGGTCAGCAGATGAAACAAGGTGGCGCCCAAACTGTAAACATCCGAACGTGGCTCAACCCTGCCGCCAAAAAGTTCCGGCGGCGCGTAACCCATGGTGCCTACCGCAGTCACACCCTTCTCTTCCCGCTTTACCCAGCGGGCAATGCCAAAGTCGATCAGCATTATCCGACCGCTGTTGCCATCGATCATCAGGTTTGCCGGTTTGAGATCGCGATAGATGATGGGCTTGGGCCGGCTGTGAAGATACTCGAGCACGTCAGCGGCCTGCATTCCCCAATCGGCGACTGTCTTCTCGTCAATTCTTCCGCCCGGTGCCGTGCGCAGCCGCGACGCCAAATCGCCACCTGAAATAAACTTCATCACCAGATAGAAACGACCCAGCGGTTCATCGTAAAAATAGTCGTAGATGGTCGGAATCGAAGGATGCTCCAACGACGTAAGCAAGAGTGACTCGCGCTTGAAGTCTCCAATTGCTTTTTCATGCTGTGCCGGATCGAGATGCGCCTCGACCATCTCTTTCACGGCGCGCGGCGCGTCGCCCAGGTTTCGGTCCTTGGCAAGGTAGACGGCACCCATGCCGCCGCCACCGATGCGCCGCACAATCTCGTAGCGAGAGTTGAGGACGCTGCCAGGATCGAGCTGTTTGACGGTTGGTTGATAGCCGCCGCCGGTGTCGCCCTTCTTGACTGTGTGTTTGATAAGCGGAGCTTCAACCGGCACTTCGCCGGTCGAGATGCCGCCAAGAGAGACCGATGAGTCGAAGTCGCTGCCGCTGACCTCGCCACTTATTTCCTCACCGGCAGAATCTTCGGAGGGGTTTGCCGGCGCAACAGCTGTGGCCGCAGCGTCGCCTTCAGGCTCATCTTCGTAAGACAGAGTCGTCTCCTCAGATTCCTGCGACTTTGAGGCGGGTGCCTTCGCGGCAGGCGGATTTTTCGTTCCACAATTGCTGCAGAACGCTTCGCCCGGCACCGTTGTCGTACCGCATTTGAGACACTCAGACATTTACTCTAGAACCCATTAACGCAAAACACGGTCAATCGATCTACTTAACTATCTGGAAGCGAAGAAAGGTCTTTCCCACGATAATTTCGTCGCCGTCGCGCAGGGGCTGACGCGTTCCCTTCGGCAGTCTTTTTCCACGATTGATAAACGTGCCGTTGGTCGATCCCAGATCTTCCAGTAAGTACGTTCCCTCGTTGAAGGTAATTCGAGCGTGACGGCGCGAGACCTTCGCTTCCGGATCGTCAGAGTCCAGGTCGACGTCCGGAAAGATTCCTCCGTCAGCGTCCCAACGCCCGATATTAGACTCAGCGGAACTGAGCAGAAACTGTTTGCCGACAGACTTGCCCCGCTCGATCACGAGCCGAGCGTGAGGCTTATCAGCGGAACCCGCGGCCGCAGATCCAAGATTGAGCGTTGCGCCTGTCTTGCCGGCCGCCATTTCAGGTTGCGGAATCTCAGCCGGTGAGTGGGAGCCGTTCTGTCCCTCAGGCTTGAACAGGTTTATGCCGGAAGGATTGGGGCCAGCGTTTGGCCGCAAGGGAGCGCCGCATTCATCACAATACTGCCCGCCATCGAGGTTTGAGGCTTTGCATCTTTCACACGTAATCATGGTTTTTTCGGAAGTTTGCGACCCGCACCCAATCCGCGATAGATTCTCAAGTTGTTCGAAATGACTGAGCTCAGGAAACGGTGGATCATTCTAGCGCGAAAGCATTCTAGTAGCCAACGAGCGACTTCAGGAGCAGGACGCAGGAAATTAAAGGAGCAGACGGCAGGAGGCAGGTGCAGGTGTACTACCTCAGAAGGATGAGCAAGACTTGCTTCAGAAGAACTACCTTGTTTTCTTCTGCTCCTGCCGTCTGCCTCCTGCTCCTGCCCTCCTGCCCCTTTAGATGAAACTGTTTACGGTTTTTTGACGTAAGAGTTACTCGGTTCAGATTGGTTTCAAAACCTGCGCGTTTTCGTGCAAAATCAATATTTTGACAGAACTTAAAGAAGTTTAACCCCCCGAATTAAGGAAACGTTATGGCTTTAACGAAGAAGAAGAAGATCATTATCGCGGTCGCGGCCGTCGCCGTCCTGGCACTCGTAATCATTATCAGCGTATTTGCGAGCCGCAAAGACGAAGCCGAAGTAACCACCGTCAAATTGGAGGTCAAGCCTGAACTTCGACAGACGGTAACCGCCTCCGGCGAAGTGAGACCCATTCGTTACATTAAGCTGACCAGTGAAGTGCCTGGGCGCATCGAGGAAATTTACGTCAACCCCGGCGACCAGGTGACCCTGGGAAAACCGCTCGTGCGAGTGGATCCCACGCAGCTGCAGTCGAGCCAGGAAGCGCAATGGGCAGCCGCACAGCAGGCCATCAACGACGTCCAGAACGCCCGCAACGCCGTAGCCAACGCGCAACAGGGATTGGTGGTGGCCGAATCTTCAGTCGCCTCAGCGAGACAGCAGTTGGTTTCCCTGCAAACGCAGGTAGATCGCGCCCAGGTTGATTTGAATACCGCACAGCGAGAACTCAAGCGCTACACTGAACTCATCGAGTCGGGGGTTTCGTCACGCTTCGAATACGATGCTGCGCGCGATAAGTTTGATCAAGCGAAGATTGCGTTGCAGACGGCCAGGGCAAACCTCGAGGCACAGCGAATCGCTGTTAAGGAGGCGCAGGAAAGAGCTAACCAACAGAAGATTTCCGTGCAGGAAGCGAAAACCGGCATCAGGTCGTCTGAGATGCGCGCCAGCCAACAGCAAGCCCTGTTGCGCGGGCAGTCAAGTCAACGTTCAAAGGCGACGCAGCTTTCGCCGCTCACTGGAGTTGTGGCTGACATCCCTACTCGCGTCGGTGAGTACGCTGTTTCTCAGCTCTCGAGCACGCCGCTAATGACTATTGCCGACATGTCAACCATAAACGTTGAAGTCAACGTTGATGAGACTGAGATTTCGAACGTTGAGGTAGGACAACAGGCTAAAGTCAAAGTAGACGCGCTTGGCGATAAAGAGATTGTGGCGGTAGTTACCCAAAAGAATCCGCTCGCGGTTTCGAAGTCAGACACGCAGGGCGGTCTCTCCAATCGCGTTAACGTTCAGGAAGCCAAGGAGTTCAAAGTTACTGTTGAACTGCGTGATATGCCCGACGAGATTCGCAACGGCCTGCGACCAGGCATGAGCGCAACAGCGACCATCACCACCAAGACCAAGAACAATGTGATCGCCGTGCCGCTGGAGGCAATCGTTGAGAAGGCGCCACCGACTCCTTCACCCGGAGCCAGCGTGGCCGGCAGTGTGCCGACACCAGCCAGCGGCGAGAAGCCGAAGAGTCTCAAGGGGGTATATGTCCTTACTGGTAATAAGGTGAAGTTTGTTGAAATAACGACCGGGATCACCGGCGAGGCCGACATTGAA
>JBOGOP010000167.1:0-11928 GCA_050747225.1 Pyrinomonadaceae bacterium | reverse complement strand
GCTACGATTCATCCTTCATCCTTCCGTCTTAATCCTTTGGTTTGGAAGCCCGCCCGCGCTCTCCCCTTCGCTTGCGGGCTCCCAACGTATCGGCGGCCGCGAGGCTGCCGATTCCGATGACGCAAACTCCTAGTTTGCGACTAAAGCCTGAAAAGCTCTTGAGACTCGATTACTGGCGCTGGTTTTCATTTCCAGCCGCCGCAACTTCAAGCGGCGCAACTTCAGACGCCGCAATTTCGAACGGGTTGCGGTCGCTGTTTTCATCCGCACTTCGAACCTCGCTAACGTGACCATTTCAACTCTCCTCAACTCGCGCTGCCGCTGCCAAACCATGCTGCTGTGGCGAGTCCGAAAGTACTTTGGCAACGACCGTGCCAAAAGCGGTCGGCTGGCTACTCGCATCCGAACTCTTCTTATTAGTCGAATTAGCTGGGCAAAAAGTTGTTGTGAAAATCTTCGTTCGCCGGATGTAGACGATGTGCGAAGTTATGGGCGAGGCGGTGCACGATATGGTTGAGAGACCTGTGGGAAAAGGGCGGAGGGAACAGGGGAAAGGGTGCCGGGCGGCAGTCGCTCGACCCTGCAGGCTGGCTGGAAAAGTGTCTCAGTTCGGCGCAGTCGCGAGCGGACTCCGCCGAACCGAGATACTCCCGTCACACCCTGAAATAGTCGGCGCGCCAGTGTTTGATCGCCTGCTTGATGTCTTTGGTTTTAGCAAAATTGCCGGCTATTGCAGCGCTCACCAATTCCTCAAGTTCGCTGTCTCCGGCAAAACGGAGTGCGACTACCTGAGCCACCGTCAATGCACCAGCTTGTTGCGCAAGGGCAGGGGAGAGCAATTGCTGATAACGCAGTTTCTCTTCCAGCCGAATAATCCGATCCTGCACCTTGAGAGAATTCGTCCGTACCCATGTGGTCAGCATCGCCAGGGCCACTGAGACTACAACCCACCAACCTGAATTCCAGCCTGGCGCCTTATAGAACACTACAGCTGCCCAGAAAAAGTTAATTAGCATCACCGGCAAGACAAAAAAGTGAAACGCCGGCTGCCAACGAGTGTGGTTTGCGAAAGTTTGGGGGTTCATGCTTGTCCTTTCAATTGCGGCCTTAGGGCCATCAGCTGGTTCACAAATTCGTCGGCATGGCGTCGGATGCCGGCGCTGCCTTTGCGGCCTTGGGTAACTCAGGAGTGAAGTCTTCGCCCGGATTTATGAACTGGTTCCGTTCGAAATTATATTGCTTGTCGTAAAGCTGCTTATAGCGACCACTTGCTTCCAGCAATTCTTCATGCGTGCCGCGCTCAACAATCTCACCAGCCTCCAACACCAGAATCTGATCAGCGCTGCGAATGGTTGAGAGTCGATGCGCGATAACAAACGTAGTGCGGCCGCGACGCAGCGACTGCAAACCGTCCTGAATCATGGCCTCGCTTTCGCTGTCGAGACTCGAGGTGGCTTCGTCAAGAATCAGAATTCTGGGTTCAGCCAGAATTGCGCGCGCAATCGCCACACGTTGTCGCTGGCCGCCGGACAACTTCACACCGCGCTCGCCAACGATAGTGTCATAGCCGTCGGCGAAGCCGTTAATGAACTCCTCGCAGTGCGCGACGCGGCTGGCTGTGATGATTTCGTCGTGCGTGGCGTGCGGATGAGAGAAGCCAATGTTCTCGGCAATGGTGCCGTCGAAAAGAAAGTTATCCTGCAAGACCACGCCGAGTTGTTGCCGGTAGTCTCGCAGTCGAACTGATTCCAAATCGCGACCATCGACAGAAACACTTCCTTCGAGCGGCCGGTTAAAGGCCATCACCAGGCTAATCAGGGTCGACTTTCCCGAACCACTCGAGCCTACCAGCGCGGTTGTCGATCCCGCAGCAGCGCGAAAGTTGACATGTTTCAGGACCGGCGCGTCGTCGCTATACTCAAAGCTGACATCCCTAAACTCGACCTCGCCTACAATCGCGGGACAAGGTTGGCGAGTGGCGTCGGCCTCATCTTCAGTCGCCATGCGCTTGATCTCGCGAATGCGATCAAGTCCGGCAAACGCCTCGGTGATTTGCGTGCCAATCGAAGCAATCTCCACCAACGGCGCCGCCACAAGTGCGGTAAAGAAGACGTACATGAAGAAATCGCCGAGCGTCATTTGGCCGTTGAGGGTGTCGCGTCCGCCGACGAGTATGAGGATGACGCCGATCACACCGACGATGATAGTCGAAAAAGCGGTGACGCCTGAGACTGCCGTCATCGAGCGCGCAACGTTGCGAAACAAGCGGTGGGCACCGCGCGCGAAAACCAGTTCCTCGCGTTTCTCAGCCGCGTACGCCTTGACGATGCGAATACCGCCCAGCGACTCAGTCAAACGGCCGGTGACTTCAGCATTGATCTTGCCGCGTTCACGAAACAAGGGCCGAAGTTTCTGGAAGGCCAACGCCATAACGCTTCCAAAAGCCGCGAGTGCGAGGAGCGTAATGGAAGTCAGCCGCCAATTCAGATAGAAGAGGACGCCCAATGCGATGGCCGCGGTCACCAGGCCGCCGACGAGTTGTACCAATCCGGTACCGACAAGGTTCCGTATACCTTCGGCGTCGGTCATGATGCGGGAGATCAGCACGCCGGTTTGCGTAGAATCGAAGTAACGAATGGGCAGGCGAGCGACATGTTCCTGCACGCTCATCCGCATTTCGGTGATTGCGCGTTGCGCGGCGACGCCTAACACCTGCGAGAGTCCAAACGAGCTGAACGCCTGAATCAGCGTTGCCGCGCCCGCTGCCAGCGCAAGCGGCACCAGCAGCTGGCTGCGTTGTTTCATGATGACTTCATCGATTACGTATTTGGAACTGATGGGCAGAACCAGACCGGCGAGACGGTTGACCATCATCAGAAACATACCCAGCGCCAGGCGATGGCGATGTACCCAGATCAATTCTCGCGCATCACGCCACGCGGCTGCCGGCGAGATTTTCTTTTTCTCTGGTTTGGTTACTGTTGCGCTCATAGATGTTTTGGGTCGCGCAATCGTGTCAGTAGCAGACACAAAGCGCAAGTGAGCGGTTGGGTTATGCGAAACATTGTAAAAGGAACGCTCTCATTAACACCGCGGCTTTAGCCCGGTGAGTTAACGCTCAAACCCGATCAGAAACCGTTTAAACGGTTTTCCGTTCCAAATCCCACCGCGTGCCACCGGGCTAAAGCCGCGGTGTTAATGAAAATCGGCGCGACTTAAAACGCTGTCATAGTCAATGACACCAACGCAACAGTGTGCATCCCCAGATAAGGTGTTACGATGGACAAAACTTTACAGGAGGTGGCGTCATGGCATGGGATGGCGATGATTTGGCGGGCAAGATGGAAGAAGTGTTTGAACGGCAACAGGCGGCTGCTGATGCCAGGGCAAACCGCGGCACCTCGTCGGTAGAGGAACGCGCACGCAGCGCTAAGTTTGAGTCTTTGCGACTCTCCCGCTCACGCATCATGACCCAATTAGCCGGCGCCACTAACCCCAGACACCGGACCATGCTCGA
This sequence comes from Pyrinomonadaceae bacterium, assembly GCA_050747225.1. Classification (GTDB taxonomy): domain Bacteria; phylum Acidobacteriota; class Blastocatellia; order Pyrinomonadales; family Pyrinomonadaceae; genus PSRF01. Next base: position 8,411 of record JBOGOP010000167.1, on the reverse strand, counting down.
GAGCGCTTTGAAATCGATAAACGATGAGATGGCAGAGTAAGAATTTCGGAATTCGGATTGCGGATTTCGGAATTGTCTTTCGCTAAGGGTTAAGCATTCAAGGTTAGTAGCTCCTACTCAAGCTTAGTAGTCTCAAGGTCAGGAAGGTGGGCTTGCCCCCTCTCTCTTTCTTATAGCTCGAACTCGACGCACTGCCTCATTCACCAACTCGACATTATCTTTCGCGATTCGTCCGTCAGGCATAACGAGCGTGTCTTCAAGTCCAATTCTCACGTCATAGCCGCGCGCGATTGCTTCATCCATCATTTGCCAGGTAGTGGCTTCAGTGCCATGAAGCAGAAAAGAGAGATCTGCTGCGGCGGATTTTAGAACGTTCTCCATCGCATTCACAGTTTCAATTGCACTCTTCATTTCCTGTTCCTGTGGCTCGAGCAGCACGCGAAGGCAGCGCGTTGCCAATCCACTCTGCAGAAAAACCTGCGCGCTATCGGCGTCGCACAATCCGGCTTCGACTGACACACCAAGGGAAACGAGCAGTGTGGCAAGTTCCGTCGCACCCTCTTCACTGAAGTTCACCGACGCAAATCCTGGCAATACCGTCCAATTCTTGGCTGCTTCTAACCGTGCCGGGTGCGGCAGAATCCAGGCGCCAGTGCTTATACCGATCCGTTTTTTTGGAGCGACGGTCAGCACGGTGCAAATCGTCCGTTCGACATCTTCCTTGTCGAGGCTTTCTTTTTCTGAGTCATCTGAGGTCGAACGGACGTGGAGGTGGACAGCGCCTGCTCCAGCCTTCAGACACTCAACTACGTCGGCGGCCACCTCGTTAGGACTCACCGGTACTGCCGCGTGATCATTCCGCGTTCGTCCACCGTTGATTGCAGCTTTGATTAACAACCTAAAATCCTCGGCGTTTGCTTTGCATCAGCGTAATCTGCGCAAGCTGCGGATAGCAGTTTTGTTTAGCTAACGAGGACAAAGCTCCGTTGTCGAATCGCGTCGCCTCTTCTCCCTGAACCCTTCCACAAAATGTAGCGATCCCTTCGTATTAAACTTCTCCGCGTACGCCCTATCAACCGCCGTCTTCAACCGCTCGCTTCTGGTAAACACCGCTCGCACCGGAATCTGCTGGACATCGATCTCGATCACTCCGACCGGCTCCTCCAGAAACGTGCGATACCAACTCCGCTTCTTCAAACTCCACGACCTGACGAACACACGATTCTCTACCACCACCGCCCAGATGCCAATGATCCGATGTGGCTTCATCCCCGCGCGAATCCCGAGAATCTTCCCCTCGCGAATCGCCGCCACAACCTCTTTCGCGAAACGTCGCGTTGATGCCATAAAGAGTAGACAGCAAACAGTAGACAGTAAACAGCAGACAGTAAACAGCAGACAGCAGGTACAGTTGTGATCTACTCCGCAGAGGCTTGCATCAACTCAAATGAATCGAGCCTCCTTCTTGCTGTTTGCTATTCCCCTCACCAGCCCGGCGTGTTTGAACTGGTGCCGATAAGCACGCGAATTATCACGGGCGAATTCGCCAGTAGCATGGTTAACCAGGTACGCCGGCGGTGGATGTCTTCCGCCAGATAAAACATTCGCGGGGGAAAGTAAATCAAGAGCGCAATGAAACACAGAAAGAAGAGCCGGCCCAGGAATTCAACAACTCCGGACGGGTGGCCGAGATCCGCAAACGTCAACATGTTCCAAAACACTTGAAAGAGAATCATGTTGAGGAAGAGACAGATGTCGCCGAGCGTTTCGCTTTGTGGTGTGCGCAGGAGATCCCATTTGGGCGGCTTCTTCGGTGGCGAGAAATAACGGTATATCAAAAACGTCTGCACGATCGTGAGAATCATAATGGCGAAGATGATAGGAACGAAGATTGGGGCGCTGTCGAGGCCGCGCCTGCCGAAAAAGAAATCGCCGAGGCTCGCCAAGACGGCCGAACTAATTACCAGGTTCAGGCAGAAATAGAAGATAGGATTGAACAAACATCCAGACAGATTTGATTCCATGGAATCTAGCGTCAGCGCATCGCGGCGCTGGTGAAAGTGCCAGCGCTTCAAAACCGCGCCCGCAGCCGGCAGAATCCACATCGCTGCGAAGACGAGTCCGAGAATAAACTTTGCCGTCGGATTTTCAGCCGAGACCTGGCTGAAGAGATCCAGGAATTGCCGCGTCAGCAGACGCATGAGAAAGATATTCAGGATGAAGACGACGATGTCTAGCAGCAGTCCGCGATTGGATTTTGCGAAGAGACTTTTGAGGCGTTTATTTGCAGAGAATGGTTCCGTCTCGGCCCTCAGGCGTCGATGAGCGTTCTCTCGTTTTGGAGGTATTTCACTCGGCATCTATGATTGTCCACAGATTACGCAGATTTCACAGATTCAAAACATACTGGTTAACCACTTGTGGTGCAGCTGTTGTTTTGAGTCCGCCTTAACGTGAATCTGTGTAATCTGCGGAATCTGCGGATAAGCTTTCTAACCTCTTGTCAGCTGCCGGTACTTGATTCGGTGCGGTTGGTCCGCCGCGGCTCCGAGTCGTGCCTTGCGATCTTCTTCATACTCTGAATAATTTCCTTCAAACCAGACGACTTTGCTGTCGCCTTCGAACGCGAGCATGTGCGTTGCGATCCGATCCAGAAACCAACGGTCGTGGGAAATCACTACCGCGCAGCCGGCGAAGTTTTCCAGGGCTTCTTCCAGTGCCCGCAGTGTATTTACGTCCAGGTCGTTTGTCGGTTCGTCCAACAGCAAGACGTTCGCGCCTTCTTTCAACATCTTCGCCAGATGCACGCGATTGCGTTCGCCGCCTGAAAGCATGCCAACCTTTTTTTGCTGATCCGAGCCTGAAAAGTTGAATCGGCCCACGTAGGCGCGCGAACTAACCTCACGCTTGCCGAGCATCAGCATGTCAGTGCCGCCTGAGATTTCTTCCCAGATGGATTTCTCGGGATCAAGCGTGCGACTCTGATCGACGTATGCTAGCGAAACGGTCTCCCCAATTCGAATCGTTCCGGCATCGGGTTCTTCCTGTTTCGTGATCATGCGAAACAACGTGGTCTTGCCGGCGCCGTTCGGACCGATCACGCCCACAATACCACCCGGCGGCAACGAAAACTTCATGTCCTCGACCAGCAGATTGTCGCCATAGCCTTTGCTTAGGCCTTCAGCCTCGACCACGACATTGCCAAGCCGCGGTCCGGGTGGAATGTGGATCTCCAAATCCTCACGACGCTTGTCCGAGCCCTCCTGCAACATCGACTCATAAGCGTTGATGCGCGCTTTGCCCTTCGCATGACGAGCCTTGGGCGACATGCGGATCCATTCGAGCTCGCGTTGCAGCGTCTTCTGTCTTTCGCTTTCCGACTTCTCTTCGCGTCGCAGTCGCTCCTGCTTCTGTTCGAGCCAGCTGGTGTAGTTGCCTTTCCAGGGGATGCCCTGACCGCGGTCAAGTTCCAGAATCCAACCTGCCACGTTGTCGAGAAAATATCTATCGTGAGTAACGGCAATGATTGTGCCCGGATAGCTTTGCAGATGATGCTCCAACCACGCGACCGACTCCGCATCGAGATGGTTGGTGGGTTCATCGAGCAGGAGGATGTCGGGCTTTTGAAGTAGCAGGCGACACAGGGCAACGCGGCGACGTTCGCCACCGGACAACACCGCGACTTTCGTATCGGGCGGTGGGCAGCGCAAAGCGTCCATCGCCATTTCCAGACGCGCATCGAGATCCCACGCGTCCTGGTGGTCGAGTTTCTCCTGGACTTCACCCTGCCGCGCGAGCAGTTTGTCCATGTCCTCGTCAGACATCTCTTCGCCAAACCTGGCGTTTATTTCATCAAACTCCTTCAACAAGCCAACAGTCTCCTGCACAGCTTCCTCAACAACTTCGCGCACGGTGCGCGAGTCGTCGATCAGCGGTTCCTGTTCGAGATAACCGACAGTGAAGCCGGGAGAGATGACTGTCTCGCCGTTAATTTCCTTGTCGACGCCGGCGAGTATGCGGAGCAGGGAAGATTTGCCCGAGCCGTTTAGACCAATAACGCCAATCTTGGCGCCGTAAAAATAGGAAAGGTAAATGTCTCTGAGGACCGGCTTCTTGTCGTAAAACTTGCTGACGCCGACCATGGAGTAGATGACTTTGTTTGGTTCAGTGCTCATGTCGCTGAATTTCGGATTTCGGAATGTGGATTTCGGATTTGGTGTTCATCCACAGATTACACAGCGCGGCCTAGGCCGCAACCAAAATAAGAACGCTCCATGACTCACTTTTTGGCATTATATGTTTGAACCAACAAACATAAGCCGGAGGCGAGTCATGAAGCGTTTCCTTGAGCGGCACAGCGGCCGCATAACTGGAACTCTTTCGGGGTTTGATCGGGTGTTGTTTCGCGGCACGCTTCGTTCGATCGCTCATGGTAGCGGGTTGGAGGTTTTCCTGTACAGCCAACATGTGCTTTTCAAAGATTTCGGGAAATATGCAGAACATCTGTCGCAGCGAATCATCGAGCAAGCGAAGAGCACGGCCAGCAAGCTGGGGCGCCCGTACCAATACCTGCCGTCTTCTAAGGCGTCGAAAGAGGAGCTGGCACTGCAAATCATGGAACGGGATGGCCTCAAACAAGGGTTGATTGCTGTGTTTGCGTGTGTCGAACCCTGCCAGTCGTTTGATTTGAAGAAAGATAAAGCTTCGAAGCATTTGCTGCTGATTTCGAAAGAACGTAAGTGTTTGCATCTTTATTTCTACTATCAGGACCGTGAGTTTGGCTTGATGCACATCAGATTGCAGACTTGGTTGCCGTTCACGATTCAGGTCTGTCTTAACGGACGTGAGTGGTTGGCCCGCAAGCTGGACCGGGCTGGGATCACTTACACCAAGCGCGACAATTGCTTTACTTACATTTCTGACTTGAAGCGAGCGCAGCAGTTGATGGATCGATTGACGGAACGCAATTGGGGGCGTTTTCTCGATGCCTTGGCGCAAAAGGTAAACCCCTGGATTCACCCGCAGACGGGACTGGATGTCAGAAGCTATTACTGGAGCGTGCGTCAAGGGGAATATGCCACGGACGTTATGTTTCGTAGCGCTGCGAAGCTGGCCGAAGTCTATCCGTTGCTGCTGCGCCATGCCATGTTTGAGTTTGGCAGTGAGGAAGTAATGCGGTTTCTGCAGCGTCGCACTAACCAGCGTTTCGCGGGCGAGGCCAGCAGCGATCTGCAACGGCGCATTGAAGGTATCCGAGTGAAACATCGGGTGGAGGAGAACTCGATCAAAATGTACGACAAGCAAGGTAGCGTGCTGAGGATCGAGACGACTATTAATAACCCCCGACGTTTCAAAGTACACCGAAGCGGTATTACCCGTGGGAAGAAAGTTAAAAAGTGGCTGCCAATGCGCAAAGGCATCGCCGACATACGACGCAGAGTAGAACTGAGCCGCGCGGCCAATGGGCGCTATTTGGATGCCCTTTCCGTGGTGGGAGTGGAAACGCCCTCCTACCGATTGCTGGACCGAGTTAACCATGCAGTGAAGAAGCTGAAACGGCAGTATCGGGCTTTGCGTCCGATTAGTCCAGATGACGCTAGTTTGTTCCAAGCCATTCTCCACGGCGAACACTCACTGCAAGGATTTCGTAACCGAGACCTGCGAAAAACTTTGGCTGAATCTGATCCAAAAAACAGTTCCGCTCGCGTGACTCGTTTGCTTGCCCTGCTGCGTGCGCACAAATTGATCTACAAGGTATTCAAAACTAACTACTACCGCATCACGCGAAAGGGACACCAAGTGATGGCCACTGCACTAAAGTTCCGACAACCAGATATCGCTCTCTTGGCAGCATAATTTCTTGCCAAGAAAACAAGAAGTTGTCGGTTTGTTTCACAGATTACGCTGAGAAGGAAAAGAGCAGAAACACCTCACAGATTTCTGCTCTTTGAGGTAGTCAAGGAATAGAGAACCCTCAATGAACGCGATCCAGGCGTAAGGCGAAAGAGCCTAGGCGGGCGCCAATTGATCTTGCTGCACGCTCCGTTCAATTATTGAACGGGTACCGCGAATTAGCTTCAACAACGATGCGTCTGCCCGCGACTCGTAATGGTCCAGGACTCTAAGTGCGGTGACGCGGTCAGTGGCGGTAGCGCAGTGTTTAGCGAATAGCTGGCCGATTGCCTGAACAACTCGGTATTGAATGTGCCACCGTTGCGGGATGTATGCGACGTGCACTAGTCGATCCAGATCACCTACTTCGGGTGAGGCCACGATGAAATGCGCCAAAGCGAGAACGACCCCTTCACTCCGGCTTCGTTCGATCTCTTGAACCAGGTCGTCTTTCGAAATTCGATTGGCTATCAGGTGCTGGAACATTTTCTTCGCAATTGCGTCCTTGCGGCGCAGCCGTTCACTGTAGTCAGTGATCCTGATATTCATATAAGTATTTGCCATCTGCCTCAGCGCCGCCATTGGGTCATCGGTTTCCAAAGTCATATCGATCGGAACGCTGGGTGGGGCAGCAGACGATTCCCCGGTTGGCTCAAGTCTACCCACTGGAGCCCCGCCCAGCAGCAGGTCGTGTTGCGTATCTACTTGCGTCTCCAATGTAGCCACCCTCGCATCAGTATCATTTTGCCTCTGTGCCGCGGCTTCCTGATCCGCACGTGAGAACATCCCCTGCAAGTACAACCGCGTATATAGATACCCACCCAGAAAACCGAGGACGGTGAAGCAAACGATTAGACCGTAAGCAAACGCCCGGTGCTCTTCCACGGTTGAGCTGTCAATACTCACCGCCAGGACCTGGGCCGTGTTGTTTAGATAGCCCGGGATTCTCCCAAGATTGATGAGGCTGAGTCCGACGATTATCTTGGTGAGCCAGTCCGATATCTCAGTTAGATTTGTGTTGACCTGTTGTCGATACCCGACCGCAGCGCTATTGGCCGGCTCGACGGGAAGTCGATCATTCTGGAGGATCTTCGGGATTCCAAAGAGAAAACCGAATGCGCCGCCTGTGGTAGCGCAAGCAAGAGCCCAAATGATCGACGTGCCGGCCGCCTTTGTGAAACCGCAGTGCCACACAACGGTTAAGAAACAGACGACACCATAAACCACGAAGAATACGTTTGCGATGTTTAGTTCCCGCACGCGCGTTTTCATCGCAGCTGTCGAATTTTCTGTGATGTTTCCAACGGCGGATGGCGGTGATGGTTCGCTCATAGATGCCTTCCTGTAAGGTTGGTGGCTTTGGCAATATTCGACTACGCTATTCAGCAATCGAAGTGTCGAAGAAGGCCACGATTGTCAATGACGTTGAAGCCGGCAGCCAGAGGTCTGCGCATCGAACGACCTCGCTATACTCGATCCGAAACTCACACAACAATCGAGTGTCCGCCGACAGGCAGAACTCTTAACGAGTAGGTGTAATCTTGAACTGGATATTCTTCCAAAAGCTTTTGCACCGACGTAGGATTATTGGTAACGACGATTTCAACCTGGCGCTGTTGGCTTTTTGCCGCTTCCACCAACCAGATCAGGGCTGCGAGGTCAGGGTTGCCATCACGTCCATTCGCTGAAGCAACATACGTATCTGCGGTAACCTTCTTGAAGAAGGTCTTCGTAATGTTCCGGTCGCTTCCGTGATGAGGCAGTTTCAGCACGTTTACGTGCATTTCGCCATTTGCATCAAGCAATCCCGCCTGGCCGAGCCCGTCAAGCAAGTGGTCGCTACGTCCGTCGCCGGTAAATAGCATGGTGCGATTATCCGCTTTGGCATAGAACATGACGCTCGACAAGTTAGGTACACTGCCGTCAGAGTTCGCCATTACAAATGGATCGTCAGACATGATGCTGTTTTCCTGGGCATCGAGCCAGGCAATCCACTTCTGCTCGAGGTTGTCCAGATTTGCCTGCGTCGGTCCGACAATGGTCAGTTCCAGATTGTCAAATTGCTTTGCCCCTGGCGCGCTGTCCACGGTAATCAGGCCGTTTGGAAATCCATCGTTAATTGATAAGTTCAGCGCGAGAGCCTGTGAGCGCAGACCAGCCCCTTCCTGAATTCCCTGAACCGCCATGCCCGAAAATGCCATTACGCTTGCTCTTGACGGAGTAATGAGGGCGGCCAGACGAGGCTGAATCACACCATTCGGGTCTATGCTTGCGGCGAATGAGTTGTGCCAAAGACCAGCAGGCATTGGCAACGTGTTATTTGGCATGCGTAGCTCGGCAAAGAAGTCCAACAGCCCCGTAACGTGGTCTGTATCCACGTGACTGAGCGCGACCAGATCAAGCGGCGCACCGGACTGAGCAATCTGCTCGAGAACTGGTTTTAGATGTGCTGGAAAAACATCCGCCGGTCCGCCGTCTATCAAGATAAAACGGGGTGAGTTAGTGCCATATTCCAGAAG
>JBOGOP010000166.1:0-11947 GCA_050747225.1 Pyrinomonadaceae bacterium | reverse complement strand
GCTGGTCGTCCTCGGCACGCGCGACGGTGAACTACAAATATTGGAGCGGAGCCGTCTGGATCTGGTTGAGGAGGAGTGGGCTAAACAACCATACCATGCAGCCGAAGAGTTGAAGCCGGCTGAGGCAAGAAAGGTTGTGAAACGCGGCATCGACGCGGCGAAGCGGATTGCCCTTCGTGAGATGCGAATCGCCGTGAAGCGAACGCGTGAGCGAGGTTTCGAAGTTCGAGCTTGCGGGCTGCTTGTCGGTAACCCGATGCCGGATTGGAGCGTTGATGAAATCCTGGCGGTGCATTTTCGGATGCATAAAGCTGAGGGCGTTCTATTTCGAGATGTCCTTGCGCAGTCAGCAGAAGCATGCGACCTGAGACTCGTAGCGATCCCGGAAAAGTCCCTGCCTGAACACGCCGAAGCGGCACTTACAAGAAGCGCCAGCAGTCTTGCTCAGGAGACTACGGCACTGGGTAAATCAGTTGGTTCACCGTGGGGTAAAGATCAGAAAGACGCCGCACTTGCTGCGATGATTGCACTGCACGGACACGTTCGAACTTGAAGCATCGGTCGCCACCCCAGTTCCAGCTAGAGTTTCTGCGGGGCCCTCCATAACTGTCGGGCTACTGCCCCGAGGTACGACGCAAGTTTGCTGGGACAGATAAGAGGACAAGTTCAAAACCACGCGCAACCTATGCTGGGGCGGGTAGCCCCGCAGTTATGGAGGGCTTCTCTATCGAACTTGCTGTTAATTGTCCGCGGTTCCTTGTGTGTTGTCGGCAAGCGTGGCAACCGTTATTCTGGTCTTACTCATCGTAGCGACACGTCCTGAGCGCTTCGCTTTGTCAATTACCTGCCTGGAGAAACTGAATTGCTGCTACGTATCTGCTTAATCTGCTCGATATGTTTGGCGGGAGCAATTGCCGGCGTGTCACTAACGCGATCCGTAGGTCAACGTGGCGTCAGGAAAGTTCAGACAAATCAGCAGCCAAAAGCGAACCCCACACCGCGAGTAACTCCGGAACCGACTGCAGCTCCGACAATCGAACCGTTGCCCGACGACGTTCCAAAAGACTATCCAAAAGACGAGCCGAAAGATGTTGAGAGTCTGAAGACGGATACGAACCTGGTAACTGTTCCCGTCATAGCTGCCACCAGAGACGGGAACTACATTCCCGACTTGCGCCAGGAAGAGTTCAGCATTGCCGAAGACGGACAGCAACAACAGATAGCCTTCTTTGCCACGGTGAGTGCTCCGTTTCATGTCGTCTTGTTGCTGGATACGAGTGCCAGCACCGAGGAGAAGTTGGGTTCGATAAAGCGTGCGGCAGCGACCTTCGTTGAGCAGTTGCAAAGCGCCGATCGGGTGAAGGTCATCTCGTTTGACAATGAACTGCGGGAGCTTTGCGAGTTTACAAATGATCGGGCTGTGTTGAGGATCGCGATCTACAGGACGGTCTCAGGGACGGGAACAAGGCTCTATGATGCCTTCGAACTGGCGCTCGCTTCGATAAGAACTATCAAGGGCAGGAAAGCCATCGTGCTTTTTAGTGATGGCATGGATTACCACAGCGCTGAGTCAACCTTTGATGGCTCGCTTCGGGGGTTGGACGAAGAAGGCGTGGTTGTTTATCCGATCCGCTATGAAACGCGCGCCGAGACTGAACGCATCGCGCGGGAGGCGATGGAGGATCCGGCTCCCCAACTGCCGACCATAGACGTTATTCGTAAGGCTCCTCCAGGAACAACCCCGCCGACTTTTCCGGGTGGCGATCCAGACACAGTGCCGACCACTGGACAGCCAAGAACTACCGGACCCCTTGGCTTGCCGACCGCCGATGAGATTCTAAGAGGACGACGAAGGCGAGATTCCGACCCAAATGGTTATCCGCAGCCCGATCAGCTGCCACCAGGCGGGCCGACCGGACCAAACGATCCAAGTCGACGGCCAGATGTCCGTCGGGATCCGCGTGATCCGTTACCCGATCCACGCGACGACCGGGGTGGCACATGGCCTTCCGGACGCCGCAATCCGCGGGAAGGCGATTCGATAGACGCAATGCTCGATCAGCTTTACCTCACGGCTGATAGTTATCTCAATGAGCTGGCAAACAAATCAGGCGGGCGGCTACTGCGGGCGGACACGCTTGGTTCTTTGCCGGACGCTTTCGCGCAGATTGCAGCGGAGCTTAGGACGCAATACGCCATCGGCTATTACCCCGTCAACAAGACACGAGACGGCCAGTATCGCAAGATCAAAGTCACAACCACGCGCAAGAACGTTGTCGTCCGCGCTCGACCTGGTTACCGCGCGCCCAGCGGTGGCTAAGCAACCGGGGTCCGGGCTCCTCCACCTCGATAAGAAAAGGACGGTCCACTAAACACACACGAACCTCTTTCGTGAAATTTCGTGTGACTTCGTGGATCGTTTTTATCGGCCCAGCCGGTGAAATCAGAATAATGAAATTGCCAAGCCCCAACCTATCTTGTTCCCCACAGTTCACTCGTGCTAGTTTTGCTCGCTCGGAAAAGTAGGACGGACATTCTTGTCTGTCATCATCATTTTTCTTTACATCGAATATGCCTGATCGTAACGATGCCTGGGAGTTGTTGTGCGAGTACACGAAGGGTGAAAGCTTGCGCAAGCACGCCCTCGCAGTGGAAGCAGCAATGCGCGCCTGCGTGAAGCGATATGGCTCAGCTGAGGATGATGAGGACGAGTGGGGACTGGTCGGGCTACTTCACGACTTTGACTACGAAATGTTTCCGACCGCCGAGCAGCATCCTTTTACCGGCGCAAACATACTTTGCGGTCGTGGTTACTCAGAACGGTTCATTCGCGCCATCATGGGTCACGCGACTTATACCGGCGTACCGCGTGACACAGCGATGGCTCGCGCGCTTTTCGCCACCGATGAGTTGTGTGGTTTCCTGGTGGCGTGTGCGCTGGTTCGGCCAAACAAGAGTCTCGATGATCTGGAAGTTTCTTCGGTGAAGAAGAAGTTAAAGGACAAGGCGTTTGCGCGTTCTGTAAACAGAGACGACATCCGTCAGGGAATTGAAGAACTCGGGGTCGATCTGGATGATCACATTCGGTTTGTGATCGACGCGTTGCGGCCTTTGCAGAATCAAATCGGACTCAACGCTCTGGCATCCAGTGGCAGTTGAGTGCCTAACCGACGTTGCGCTGCAACCCCGGCTGGGGCAGTACCGGTTCTCGCCGGGCAATAACGATCGAAGCGACGACGAAGAGCAGGATGGTTAGGATCGCGGCAATCGTTGCCGTTAGGATGGCCTGCAACTTCCGTCGCCGGGCTGTGTGACGATAAACGAAGATCGAAGCCAGTAGCGTCGTCAGTATTGGAAGCAGGTACGTCGACACCACCAGCGAGCCTGGCGTTGCAATTGGGTGTAGCGATGAGAAGACCGTTAGGATGATCGCGATAGCGGAACCTGCTCCTGCGATCGCAGCGACCAGCGAAGAAATAAGTACCAGCTTCAGGCGCATTTGATTGTATCCTTCAGGCCGAGCGGAATTGCGCGAAACTCGCCTTGATGGAAGCAGTACTCCGATTTGAGCGAGCTTAGGATACCACAGCATTCAGATCTGAGTTACAGCGGCTTTATGTTGCACACATGCTTACCAGAAGCGCCTTAATCTATCTCTCGCGGCAGGAAGGGCTGAAGGATTTTGCCGCTCGGTTTCGTCTTTTTAAGAAGCTAACCACGCGTTTCGTTGCCGGCGAAACAATCGATGAAGCTGTCGCCTTCATTCGCGAGTTGAACGCCGAGGGCTGTTCTGCTTCCTTCGACCACCTTAATGAATCGGTCGCCAACCCGGCCGAGGCGGAAGGGGAAGTAAGAGAGTATCTGCAGGTTTTGAGCCGCATCGACGAAACAGGAATCAACTCGAACGTCTCGATAAAGTTGACGCAGTTTGGCCTGGAACTCGATCCCGAACTCGCCTATAAGAATGCACGCGCAGTGGTTGAAGACGCAGCCCGGCGAGGAAACTTTGTGCGCGTGGACATGGAAGCTTCAGCCGTCACGCAGGTAACGATAGATATTTTCAAACGCCTGCGCGCCGAGTTTGAGTTGAATGACGTAGGCATAGTTTTGCAGTCGTATCTGCGTCGGACCTATGCAGACGCACAGGAACTGGTAAAGCTGCCGGCGCGAATTCGTATCTGTAAGGGCGCCTACAATGAACCGCCGGAGGTCGCTTTCCCCGACAAAAAGGACGTGGACGAAAACTACGTGCGCGTGATGCAGTTGCTGTTATCCAGCGGGATCTATCACGGCATCGCGACTCACGATCCAAAAATGATCCAAGCCACCATCGAGTTCTCAAAGCGTGAAGGCATTCCTAAAGAAGCCTTCGAGTTTCAGATGCTCTATGGCGTGCGGCGCGATTTGCAACGGCAACTTGCGAAAGACGGATACAACATAAGGGTCTATGTGCCCTACGGAAAACACTGGTATCCTTACTTCATGAGGCGGCTGGCGGAACGACCCGCCAACATTTGGTTTGTCTTTAAGAACCTGTTCAAAGGCTAACGTAAGGACAGGCATTCCTGCCTGTCCATGGTCGGGTATTGTTTCAGGGCTATCCGCATGGACAACTTCTACTGGATCCTCTGGTTTATCCTCGGCGCGATTCTGATCGTTGCGGAAGTCTTCACGTCGGGTTTTGTAATGTTGTGGTTCGGAATTGGCGCCCTTGCCGCCGCGCTTGCAGGCATTCTTGGCGTTAATAGCCTGGGCATTCAGTTTCTGATCTTCGCTCTCGTTTCCGTAGGACTCACAGCTGCTTCACGCACGATCTTTGTTAACTATTTTTCTCGCGAGAAAACCGGGGACTCATTGCGCACCGGGGTGGATTCACTGCCGGGGAAAATCGGCACAGTCGTTTCATCAAGTCGTGGGGCCATGCAGGAAGGCGCAGTGAAAGTTTTCGGTTCTACGTGGACGGCCTACCCAGCTGAAGGCGAGTCGGCTTTGGAAGCAGGAGAGCGCGTGAGAGTGGAAAGCATCGAAGGCTCGTCAATCTACGTTCGTCGCATCGATGAGGGAGTTGATTGGCGCGCGAAGGAACTGCCGGAAAGTTCCAGCACAGTTCAAGACGAATAGGATTGGATTTGGCTCGAGCGGGGGCGAGCCCACCTTCCCGACCTGAGAGACATTCATTGTAGCTTTATGATCGAGGACGGAAGCCCTTCAATCAGGAATCGATAGCACAATTTAGTTAGGCTCGAGGTGGGGAAGGTGGGTTTGCCCCCGCTCCTTAGCGGAGTTATCGGGGCTCTGTGTCAGGGTCGTAGGTATCGTCGAGGGTCTTGTCTTCTTCGAGCAGAGGTAGTTCGATAGTTATCTTATCGGCCGAGGGTTCTTCTAATTCGTTTCCGGTAAAGCGCGCGAGGATAACCGTAATATTATCTTCACCACCACGGTTGTTAGCTTCAGCGATCAACTCGTCACACGCCTTAGCCAGATCGGGATTGCTGCCAACGATGTTTTGAATATCTTCCGCCCGCAACTTGCCCGATAATCCATCACTACAAAGCAACAGGGTGTCACCGCGTCGCAGGCGTATGCGGCCGGTGACGGGCGTTACATCTCCCTGTGCGCCCAGCGCCTGCAGGATCACGTTGCGAAACATGTGGGTCTCAGCTTCCGCCTCGCTGATCTGGCCGACATCGACAAGCTGCTGCACTAATGATTGATCCTTGGTCGCCAGGCGAATCTGATCCTTGCGCAGCAGGTAGCCACGGCTGTCGCCTACTTGAACCAGATCCAGCAGGTCACCGTGGACTGCGGCCCCGGTAAAGGTTGCGCCCATCCCCGCGCAGCGCGAGTCTTCCTGGCTCTTATGATGAATCGCTCGATTAGCGTAAACCGTGGCGCTCTTCAGGCAGTCGACCAGCGACTCCTCAGGATCGCACGCCTTTTCGGAGTCGTTGCCCAGAATCATGTCGCGGACGGAATCTACAGCCATGCGGCTGGCAACGTCACCAGCGAGGGCGCCACCCATACCGTCGGAAACAACCAGCACTAACCCCTTGGCGCCTAATTCGAAGTTGCCCATATTGGTTGGCTCGCCGGCGCCATCAGTAGCCGTCCAGGTTTGCTGTTTCGAAAGTTCCAGGACGAGGAAGTTGTCCTCGTTTCCGCGGCGAACTCGACCTACATCGGATTTGGCGTGCAGTTCAACAATCATATGGCGCGTGAAGGCGATTCAGGAAAAGGCAAAATTCGCTTTGGATTCTAACCCGTTCAGAGTTTGGCTGTCACTTCCGAAGTGGGACAGGCTTTCTAGCCTGTCCTTTCTCTTCAAGAGCACCCCTAGATCAACGACAGACTGGAAAGTCTGTCTTACTTAGTTCAAATAGTATTCAGGGCCTGATCGAGGTCGGCAATTATATCATCCGTGTCTTCGAGGCCGACAGAAACCCTCACCAACCCGTCAGTGATTCCCAGGCGCGCGCGTTTATCGGCATCGACCGAAGCGTGGGTCATCGTGGCAGGATGCGAGATAAGCGTTTCCACGCCACCGAGGCTTTCCGCCAGAGTACAAAGCTTAACTGACTCCAGCACGGCGCGCGCTGCCTCGAGCGAGCCGACGTCAAAGGCTACCATGCCGCCGAAGCCATGTTGCTGACGTTTCGCCAGGGCATGTTGGGGATGTGAGGCCGAACCCGGATAATAGATCTTGATGACCTTCGGATGCTCTTCAAGGAAAGCAGCTACGGCGCGACCTGACTTGTCGTGCTGTTCCATGCGGAGCGCGAGCGTCTTGGTGCCGCGCATTACGAGCCAGGAGTCGAAAGGCGAAAGAATTGCGCCGGCGCTGTTTTGAACGAACCCGATCCAGGCGGCATCTTCTTCGTTGTTCAGTAAGACGGCGCCGCCGATCCCATCAGAGTGTCCGTTCAGATACTTGGTGGTCGAGTGAACTACGATGTCCACGCCAAACTCGAGCGGACGCTGCAGGTAAGGCGACATAAAGGTGTTGTCACAAACGACGCGCGCCCCGGCTCGATGCGCTATCTCCGACACCTCACGCAAGTCAGTAACAATCATCACCGGGTTGGTTGGCGTCTCCACGAAAACCATTTTCGTGTTTGGCCTGATCGCGGCTTCGACGTTGAGCGCGTCTGACGTGTCGACAAAATCAAATTCGAGCTTGTAATTCGCAAGTATCTTCGTGAAGAGACGAAAGGTTCCGCCGTAGGTGTTATCTGAAACAACCACGTGCTCGCCGGCTTTTACCAGCCGGAGCGTGGCATCGATCGCGGCCATGCCGGAGGCGAAAGCGTAACCAAAGCGAGCGCCTTCCAGGGCCGCCAGGTTTTGTTCGAGTGCGCTGCGCGTCGGGTTCTGCGTGCGCGCGTACTCGTAGCCCTTATGCTTCCCGAGTCCGTCCTGCGCATAGGTTGACGTTTGATAGATAGGGACGGTAACCGAGCCGGTAGTTTGATCTGGATCCTGTCCGCTGTGAATAGCTGTAGTTGCGAAACCCATAGGTCAATCGTAAATGCTGAACCGTGAATAGTAAAACGCGCCGGTAGCGCAGAGTATGATTTGCGACGCAAGCTGCGCTTAAACCGGCGGAAGCGTGGCATCGTAGCCCGCGTAACAGGCGGTGTCAATCAACGTAAAAACGGTCAAGCGATTGGCTGGAACCGCGGGGGTCGCTGTGCCCAAACGAAACACCAACAGCCGAATCCACGAAAGGACACGAACTAACACGAAATGTCGTTCGTGTAGTTTTGTGTGATTTAGTGGATCGTACTCCTCGAAATGTTTTTCATTAGCACCGTGGCTTTAGCCCGGTGATCAATGGGGCTTCGGAATCGAAACCGTTTAAACGGTTTAGGGATTGTGCAGGGCACGGAATTCACCGGGCTAAAGCTCCGGTGCTAATGAGATTAGTTCTGGCAAACTGAACGAGCACCCACTCCTGCCGTTCGTTGACACTCGCGCTCGGGCAAGTTAACCTGTTACCCCGTGAATCACACGGGCTCAAATCCTCCTCCTAATCCAAAAACAAACGCTGTCGCAATAATCCCTGCTCGCTACGATTCTGTTCGTTTGCCGGGCAAAGCCTTGCTCGAAATCGCCGGCAAGCCAATGATTTGCTGGGTAGTAGAACGCGCGCTTGCCGCCCGGAATGTCGCTCGCGCAATCGTGGCGACTGATGATGAGCGAATAGCCGCTGCGGTGAAGGCTGCGGGTTACGAAGCCGTGATGACAAGCTCTGATCGCCGGAGCGGCACGGATCGAATTGCGGAAGTTGCTGCTTCCCTGGATGACGCTGACATCATTGTTAACGTCCAGGGTGATGAGCCATTGATTTCGCCGTTCACAATAGAGCGTGCGGTTGAAGCGATATGGGAAGAGGGGACGGGGGGAAACGGGGAAGCACCAGGCATTGTCACTACGTGGGAGCCGATTGAGTCGGCTGCCGACGTTTTGAATCCTGACGTGGTGAAGGTGGTGGTTGATGAACGCGAGCGGGCGGTTTACTTCTCTCGTTCGCCGGTGCCCTATCCGCGTGACGCTGTGCGGAAGTACGGTTCCCTGCAGACGGCCTTAGAAAGCGAGCCGCGCTTGTTAGCAGTTTTTCGTAAGCACACGGGACTTTACGTTCACCGGCGTGAGGTATTGTTGGAGTTTGCGAAGTGGCCCCAGGCGAAGCTTGAACGGTTGGAGTCGCTGGAGCAACTGCGGGCGTTGGAGCATGGTGTCAAGATTATGGCAATCAAGGCCAGCACACCCTCAATCGGAGTGGACACTTCACAAGACCTTGAGCGCGTGCGTTCGTTGATAGGGGAAGCTTCGAGTTTCGAGGTCCAAGTTTCGAGTCAGGACCGCGCGGCACCATAATTAGCCCTTCAAACTCGGAACTCGGAACTCGAAACTCAAAACTCGGAACTTTGCTTTTATGAGCGACTGGATTGGCTTAGCGGTAATTGTATTCATTGGTTTGTGTGCAGTGCTTGCGCTGTGGTGGCTTTCGAAGCCTTATGAAGTCAGCGTCGAGGAGTTTGAGAAACGTGCTCACGAGGCGCCTAGCCTGTTGAGCGCGGGCTTTGTGGGCCTGCAGAAGTTTCTCGATCCAGCCACGGCAAAGGCGGTTGTAGCCCAGGAAGATTTCAAGGAAGGGCGCTTCGACAGCGAGCAAGCGAAAGGCGACGGAGACGAAGCAGGAGAAGACAAGTAGGACAGACTTTCCAGTCTGTCCAGTTTTAGATCGAGCGAAGAGTAGGACAGGCAGGAATGCCTGTCCTACTTTGAAAGGTAATCATGACCAAATACATCTTTGTTACCGGCGGTGTTGTTTCGAGTTTGGGAAAAGGCTTAGCGGCTTCTTCGATCGGCTGCCTGCTGGAGGCACGCGGTCTCAACGTCTCACTTATAAAACTCGATCCTTATATCAACGTCGATCCCGGCACGATGTCGCCATTTCAACACGGCGAAGTCTTTGTCACTGACGATGGCGCGGAAACCGATCTCGACCTTGGCCATTACGAACGATTCACACATGCGCCACTTTCCCAAGCCAACAACTGGACTACCGGCCGGATTTATCTTTCCGTAATCGAGAAAGAACGGCGTGGGGATTACCTGGGAAAAACAATTCAGGTAGTACCGCACATCACAAATGAAATAAAAACTGCGGTGAGGGCAGTTGCGGAAAAGGACAACCCCGACGCGATCATCGTTGAGATTGGCGGTACGGTGGGTGACATCGAGTCGCTTCCGTTCCTGGAGGCGATTCGCCAAATGGGAAACGAAGAGGGCGCAGGCAACACACTCTTTATTCACGTTACGCTTGTGCCTTACATCGCCGCAGCCAAGGAATTGAAGACTAAGCCCACGCAGCACTCCGTGAAGGAACTGCGGCAGATTGGTATTGCGCCTGACATTCTCTTATGTCGTTCTGAAAAACCGCTCTCCTATGATTTGCGCTCGAAGATCGCTCTCTTCTGCAACGTGAAAGAGTCGGCTGTGATTAGCGCGCAGGACGTCGACACGATTTACGATGTGCCGCTGGCGTTTCATGAGCAAGGCCTGGACGAGTTGATTGTTACCCAACTTGGATTCGGCGATCGCGCCTCGCATTCGGACCTGTCCGAGTGGCGCGACCTGGTAGGAACGATACGGGAACCTTCAGCCGGCGAGACTTCAATTGCCATTGTGGGTAAGTATGTCGAGTTGGAAGACTCTTACAAGTCGTTACGTGAAGCGCTAACTCACGGCGGCGTCGCTAACAATGTTCGTGTGAGCGTGAAGTGGATCGAATCCGAAGGTCTGATGGATGACGATTACGAGTCTCGGCTGCGCGATTTTGACGCGATACTGGTTCCCGGTGGTTTTGGCAAACGAGGTATAGCAGGAATGATTCGTGCAATTAGCTACGCGCGAAAAAGTCATACACCTTATTTTGGCATCTGCCTGGGAATGCAGACAGCCTGCATCGAGTTTGCGCAGAATGTCTGCGGACTTAAGGATGCGGATTCGACGGAGTTTGATGAGAAGACTCCGCAGCCGGTGATCTTCAAGTTACGAGATCTCGTCGACGTTGAAGATCTTGGAGGCACGATGCGACTGGGCGCTTGGCCCTGCAATCTTGCCCCCGGCTCGTTGGCACAGGAGGTTTATGGTTCCGAAGCAATCAGCGAGCGACACCGTCATCGCTATGAGTTCAATCCGGAGTTTCGCGAAACGCTGGAGCGCGTCGGCCTGGTCTTCAGCGGCGTTTCACCTGACGGCAAGTTTGTGGAAATAGTTGAACTCTCACGCGAGGAGCATCCATGGTTTCTCGGCTGTCAGTTCCATCCCGAATATAAGTCGAAGCCCCTCAACGCCCATCCGCTCTTTTCGGCTTTTGTGCGCGCCGCCCATGAAAACCGTATGCGCAATGAAACGTCCATGGATAAGAATGCGGAAGCTGAGCCGTTGATTCCTGAACGCGCTAGTGTTGTCAGTGTGGACTAAGGGTCGCTTGCGTGGTGATCCGACCTTCGATGAATTTGTCGTGAAACCCAATTGGAAAGGCACAATCTTAATTCAGAATATCCAGCATCGTGAGAGCCTTTTTCGTCCCGGATACCGATATCACTTGAGTCCTCCGCGAACTGAGCTTCGGCGTCGCTTCCGTGTGCGATATACTCTGAATCATGGAACAGCAAGAACTCATCGACAGAATCAAGAGACTGCCTCAGGATCGTGTCGCTGAAGTTGCGGATTTTGTGGATTCTCTGGCGCGCCGTGAGGATGGCCTCAATCGAACAAGTCTTCATCAAGCGCTCACCGATTACGCAGTTCAACACGCGGGGACCGATGCCGATCTCGATTCTGACATCGAGGCCGCCGCGACCGATCACTTGCTCCAGCAAGACTCAGGAAAATGAAACGGGGCGAAGTCTATTGGGCCGATCTCGTTCCTCGTTCAGGATCTGAGCAGCAGGGCCGACGTCCGGTGGTTGTGATCTCACACGACGCTTTCAACCAGACGCAAGGCTGGCGCTCGATCATCGTTGTCCCGCTCTCCACTTCCGTTGCGCAAGCCGGGCGCGGGCCTTCTGCCGTGTTGCTGCCACAAGGCACAGCCAGTCTCGGCAAAGACAGTGTCGCGCTCTGTCATCAAGTGACCACACTAGATCGCTCCAAGCTCACCAAACGAATTGGCGAATTGAATCCAATGGAACTGAGTCAGATCGAAGCGGGGCTCAAGGCGGCGATGGACTTGCAGTAGCTTTCGGCGCCTTGAGTACTGGCCGGAGGATCGCTCCCGAATGGTGCGCGGTCTGCCTACATTGGTTTGACTAACAACTCGCCTTCGGAGCGCCGCTACCGCTCGCCGTTTGTTTAGGTAATAATGCTATTGTCTCCTCAGTCACTGAGTTTCTTATGCTTCATTGCCCCACATGCGGAAAGCACTATTCACCGG
>JBOGOP010000165.1:0-11954 GCA_050747225.1 Pyrinomonadaceae bacterium | reverse complement strand
GTTATTTGCAATTTCAGATCTGAAATTTGAGATCTCAAGTTATCTCAAACGAAGAGACAGATATTGACCGCGGATTAACGCGGACGATACGAATCTGAAAAACGTTCCTGAAGATTGCTTCCGCTAGTTAATCTGATCCGCGTTCATTCGTGTAAATCCGCGGCTACGATCCGTTCTAAGAAAACAGTCTGGGCAGTCGTTGCCGCCAATCTTTCGGCAACAGGATCTCCATCGCGTCGTCTACGGTAATGATTCCCAGAATATCACCCGTTTCATCCACCACCGGCAAGGCCAGGAGATTGTACTCGGCGATTCTTTGCGCCACTTCATCTGCCGCTTCATCCGGATGCGCCGTTTGAAACTCCGTGCGCATAACCTCAGCCAGCGGCATTTCGGGATCAGCCAGTATCAAACTGCGCAGCGCGATCACGCCGACGAGTTTCCATAAACCTTCACCTTCAACGACATAAAGGTAGTAGATCATGTTTGGCGTTTCCGCCATCTCACGCAAGCGAGCCAGCGCTTCGCCAACTGTCAACTCGCGCGGCAACGTAACAAACTGTGTGGTCATCAGACCGCCGGCCGTGTCGTCTTCGTAAGGCAACAGTTCCGCAACGTCGGCCTGCTCCTCGCCTTCCATTAGTCCGAGCAGCTCTTCCGCTTTTTCTTCCGGCAAGTCGCCCAACACGTCCGCCGCTTCATCGGGTGCCATCCATTCAAGAATGTCGGCAGCGCGCTCCTCGTCCATGTTGCCGAGAATTCGCGCTTGTTGTTCGGAAGGCATTTCCTCAAGCGTCTCAGCCGCCGTTTCGTCATCGAGCGACTCAACTACTTCGAAGCCATGATGATAGGAGAGCGCTTCGGCGAGCCGTGCTATTTCAACCGGATGAAGCCGAGCTAGTTTGCCGCTGGAAGACTTCAGCTGGACTGTCGCCGCATCGGTCGCGAGATAACCGACGTCGGCCCAGTCGAGCACTTCAACAGGTTTGCGCGTGCCCATGAAACCGGCCGGCGCGAGTCGTCTATAAAGTCCCTGCAAACTAACGTCGGCGCCCGTCACGCGCCAGTCGCCTGCTGCTTCAATCAGTTGAACGTCGTTAACGCGAACCACCCGTTTGCCGTCGACATCGATCAATTGTTTGTCTAACACGTCCTTCGCCAACAGTACCTCGCCGTCGCGTCGCACAAATGGACGTAGGTTAAGTTTGTCTGAATTGAGTCGCACGCCCTGCTCATTAAGTTCGGTGAGACGCCAGCGAGAGAGAAAGAATTCGCGACGACCGAAGCGCGCTACGAGACCGGTGACGGGCGGATGATCGTCCTCGCCAAGAC
The DNA here is from genome assembly GCA_050747225.1 of Pyrinomonadaceae bacterium. Lineage (GTDB taxonomy): Bacteria > Acidobacteriota > Blastocatellia > Pyrinomonadales > Pyrinomonadaceae > PSRF01. The sequence goes on along the minus strand of JBOGOP010000165.1, from coordinate 10,622 downwards.
GTACAATGACGTCCTTGACGGTGGCCACACGCTCGCCTTCAAGATCGCGGATGGGGCGACCCAACACTTGCGACAGATACAACATTATTGAATCACCAAGGGGGTGTTAACTTCGCGCGAATCATAGCATGAGCTGGCGGGGTTAAGGGTCGGAACAGTCAGGCTCGTTCACTAACTAATGATACGCGACTCGGACTCGACCCAATTGACTGAGAGCCAGCTCCATCGCGCGATCGCGTCCTGCATAGAGATCGTTTCGCTCGACAAAAATAGTCTCGTCAGGCTTCAGACCGTGCCCTTCCAGCCGGTGGCCCAGCGCGGTCTCGTAATCAAGTTCGCTGACATCAAGTAAACCGCCGTCGGGTAGAAGGTGTCGCGTGCGGACTGCGAGCACGCAGCCGCAGGTTTCGGCGCCGATGATGGTAGCGCGCCTCGAATCTCTGAGCGCCGCGACAAAGATCTCGGCTGCACTCGCGGTGCGTTCACTGGTTAAGACGATCAAAGGTAGCTTTGTCTGCGTGAGGGGCTGTGGCGTAAGCAAGGATCTGAAATGAGTTGATAATGTGAAACTGGTGCCGGCGCGATCGGTAAACTGGCCGAGGCTTGTGCCAATGCTCAGGAAGGTGGAGGCTACATCGCTCATTGCTTCCGCATCGCCACCACCATTGGTTCGCAGGTCGATAATCACACCACGTGCGCCTCGTGATTTCTGCTTCAGGTCTTTTGCGAAAGCGACTGCAATTGATTTCGTGAAGGCTTCAATTTCAATTACCGCATACTCGCCTCGCTCGCGATGCACCCGCATACCAAGCTCGCGCTGTTGCCAGTAGCGTTGAAATCGAGCAGATTTCTGTTTGCCGTACTTTCCCTTCCAGACTACATCGACGAAGCTTCCGCCTGGTCCCTCAAACAGTTTTGCAAAAACACGGAACCGCGAGGATACGCCTGCAGGTTCAGTCAAATTCGCCAAACGACTATTGACCAAAGCCAACGCTGCTTGGCCATTTATGGATTCGATTACGTCGCCGGCGCGCACACCCGCTCGTTGCGCGGCAGAGTTGCGATCGACTTTGATAACCGTCGGTACTCCTGCAATCTCGGCTGTCGCAAAACCAACACTCACATATCGCGGTCGCCACCAGTCAGACTTTTCTTCGGGAGCAAAAACGCGAGTGTGCGGATCGTTTAGGGAAGAAATCATACGGCGCAACACTGAGTACAGTTCCTGGCTGGAACCGGCGTTAGCTGCGAGTGTGCGAAAGTTTGTTCTTTGCGCGGCCCAATCCAGGCCGTGAAAGGTTTGATCGTAGTAACGCTCGTTTATCCTGGCCCAGGCGTCATCAAAGACAGCGAGCCGGCCTTCGGGGGTTGTGGTGGAGACAAGCGCGGACTGAAACGGGGGAACAGGGGAATGGGGGAAAAGGGGGACTGGAAAACTGACGAATAGGAATAGGCCTATTACAAAAGCCACAATCTTCGTGCGCATCGATTTACTTTTTCCCTCTTTCCCCATTCCCCTCTTCCCCAGTTCCGCTTTTTCGCCCGGGCTTTATTTCGGTGGTTTGCGAAAGTTGTAACGCAACAAGACGCGTATTGGAATCGCAACTCCATCGCGCATAGCTGGAAAGAAATGCAAACGGCGCACGGTTTCGACAGTTGCCTCGTCCAGGCCAAAGCCTGCCCAACGCGCGACTTCAACTCGAGTCACTTCACCACCCGCGTCGAGATCCACCAGCACATCGACCGTTGCTTCGGCTTCAGCGCGCGCAGCAGTCTCCGGGTACGGCGGTACTAATCTTCGGTAAGGGCGCGGCAATCGCAACCCTTCTGCGGCAGCGCTCTTGTCATCGTCTGGCGCTGCTTCGATGATTGGGATTTGCTCAGCGGTTGTCAGCTCGCGTTCGCCTCGTTCATCTTGCTGGGCGCGGTTCGCTATTCCACTGAGCCGGTGCTGCACTTCAACCCCGGACAACTCGGAAATCAGCGATTGTTCTGCCGTCGCCGGTGTGTTTCCCACGAAGGTTGGCCGCTCCCAGCTGATGAGCCTGCCGGTCCGCGCGCTTACCAGGAAGATCGAGGCGTAGGAATCAAAGTAAATTGAACCGGTTGAGGGTGAACGCCGGAGCGTTTGCGCGTCTCCTATGATGAAGAAATCGCATCCGAGTGCGGCGCCAAGATCGCGCGCCTCGGCTAACGACAGACTCATCGAGCCAGTATATCCAGCTCCACGAGCTGCCGCTCGAACCTGATCGCGATCCAAAACCACTAAGCTGGTCTCGTGTTTGAGATTGGCGGCAAGCTTGTCTGCTGCCAGGTGCGCAAACGCAGTATCTCCAAAGTCCAAAATCGCCAAAGACAGTGGGCGCTCTGTTGTAGTCACAACTGTTTGCAGCCATACGGCACGAACAACTTCCGGCTGTCCAGCGATTGGAAAACTAAGGAACATCAAAACGAAGTTTGCCAACCCAAGGCATGCATTGCGAACAGTCCGCGCTGGAATAGTTAATCCTGGAACTTTAGAAGGTCTAAGAAATTGCATTACATATGAGGGAACATCGACCTTGTACAAGAAATGGTCCGGTAAACAGTCAACTTCTTTTCCACAATTGCTGAGACGGCACGCGCAAGGCGCGATTGAATTTACTGGACGCGTTTTCCCAGGCGATCGTGGCCGTCAACTCTACCAAAGCGTCCTCATCGAAATGCCTGCGAAGTTGCGCAAAGAGTTCATCGCTGACGTCGCGACCCGTTATCGTCATGGCGTCGGCAAACTCGAGCGCGAGGCGTTCCGCTTCGGTGTAGAGTTCACTGCTTGCGTAGTCTGCGAGAGCATCAATCTTTTCGTCTGAAACTCCGAGCTGGCTGCTCACGGCAGCATTGATGTCCTGTCAAAACTCGCAACCATTGAGGAAGGCGACGCGTCGATTGATCAGCGCTCGCAAAGCAGGGTCAACTAATCCTGACGCATCAATTCCGGTCCACATCGCCCGTGCGCCCTTGAAGATCGATGGTCGACGCGCGTAGACAAGATGGTTGAATAGCGGATTGCCCCAGTTTTTCGCCTGCGCCTCGAGAACTGTCCTGATGTACTTGTCCGCTGCGGTAGGATCCGCGTTTGCTATTCTCGCCATCGTAATTCTCCGCATAGGATCTAGTTCACGCACTTTGTTAGATTGCGGCGACGCGACCTCGTCTAGAAACCGCAAAACTAACAGTTTGCTTTACCACCACACGACAACCTTAAGCTACGTGCTTGCCACCGACGAGCGGTCGTTAGGCGTCAGCTTGTGGTAGAGCCGGTAGACCTCTGTTTTCACTTCAGACGGGAAGCAGACTCGATGGAGTTCGTAGCCACGCTGCAGTCCGCGGACGACCTCGCTTACCTCGGTGATCTCGCGGATGCAAGGCTGCGCGTAGCCGTCTTCCACATAGATCCGGCTCTTCGGCTCAGCGCCTTCAGCCGTGTAGTAGTTGTAATAGGGCACATCACTGGCGCGATCTTCTATGAAGTAATAATCCGGATCGTAGCCGGCCTGGACGACGCAGGCTCGCGCTGCCGACAAAAACTCCGGACGCTCCGCCATTGGCATGTCGAGATCGATCGCTTTGAACAGCCTGCGGGCGGTGAAGCGCTTGCTGAGGTCAGCCAGGATTTCATCAGAAGATCGTTGCCACTGCTTAACGTGAAAGAGCACATCGGAGTCGTCAACTTCGAGATACTCGGTGATCGTAAGTTCGTTTCGGCGCAGGACCTTTTCAAAGGCAGTACCCGGCGCGTGCCAAACCGGCTCGCCCGTTTCGAGAAGTTTTAGAGCGCGTCGCAGGATTGCTCGCAACACAGCCTCCGCCGAGCGCAAGGCGCGGTGAAAATAGACCTGACGAAACATGTAATAGCGAGCTTGCAAATACTCCTCAACTGCATAAAGCCCGCGCGCTGCGACGTAGATTCGATCGTGTTCTTCATCGATTGCCAGCGCGTTTATGATCCACTCAAGATCGTAGATGCCATACTTCGCTCCCGTCATCAATGAATCGCGCAGCAGGTAATCCATTCGATCCACGTCGAGTTGTGAAGAAACCAACTGAGCCAGAGCCGCCGGATGAAACTTGCCTTCGACAATCGCCGCGACCTTTGCCGGTAAGTCCGGGGCGTATGAGCGAAGCAGCTGTCCGATTTCTGTTGCTTCACTCAGTACAACCTCGACGGTCCACTTTTCGTGATGGAGGCCCAGCACTTTTTCCATGACATGTGAAAACGACCCGTGGCCCACATCATGAAGCAGTGCCGCCGCACGCGCGGCAGTATGGTCCTGTTCGTTGATTACATGTTTCTCACTTAAGCGATCAAGAACGCGAGTCATCAAATGAAAGGCGCCGAGCGAGTGAGTGAAGCGAGAGTGTTCTGCGCCCTGATAGGTATAGAGTCCGAGTCCAAGCTGTTTGATGCGTCGCAGTCTCTGGAACTCCGGCGTGTCGATCAAACGCATCATCAACTCGCCTTCGCTGTTGTCGGTGCGAAGGCGAATGATGTTGTGGACCGGATCGCGATAGATTCGTTCGGACAAAACAGTTATCTGACTTGTGGTTCTGGCGACAGTCTAACACAAGGGAAAATAGTGGGCAGCAGGGTCTGACTGTGCCTTTTCGCGACGTGCGAATTGTGGTTCAAATTTGCCAGGTGATGACAGACTGAGCCAACAAGGTTGAGGGGAGTATTTGTTATGCGGCTAAGTTCATATTTTCTTTTTGCCGTCGCGCTTGCTGTTTTTGCCGGGGCCGGCGCAACGAGTCCGCAAGGCGCCTTAATCTATTTTCGGTGTCGGAAAATTTCGCTATAGGAAAGAAGAGGGAGGCGCTGGAACAACAGCGAATCCTGGAGAGACTAGATCAGGCGCTAGCGAAAAAGTGGCTCAGCTGCTGAGCAAATAAAAGGCCGAGCCGCTAGTCAAATTGTCATGAAAACTTGTCGAACTTAAACCCCGGTTGTGATTTCTGGATCGTTCCCAGGAATTTGGATTTTTCAAGCATCTTGCGACGCGGCTTAGGGTCACTAAATGTATGACTCGGTTAGCCATATACCGCAGACCCTCTGCGGGCATAAGAATTGCGAAAACGTCGCGCAAGAGATTTCTAAGACGGTTCAGTCGAGGATTTTTTGAGTGTCGCGAAAATGCAATGAAGTGACAATGGGCTCCCCACCGACACTCCCTCAGAAATCATGAAAGGAAAGTAGAAAATGAAAAATGTTTTAAGGCTGTTTATGGTCCTGTGCATCGCACTCGCGGGGACGGGAGCGTTTGCGCAGGATACTTTGACCACAGGGTCAATTTCGGGCAACGTAGTAGACTCAAACGGAGGAGTTGTACCTGGCGCCACCGTTAAATTAACTACGCCCACGGGCGAGCGCACCGCTACGACCGATGGCCAGGGACACTATGAGTTTTCTAATCTAGTTCCCGGTAGCACCTACAAAGTAAGAGTCGAAAAAGAAGGTTTCAAAGCCGGCGAAGTGATAGATGTCATCGTACTGGTCGGCAAGTCCACCACTGCTGCCGTAACGTTGCAGGCGGGAAATATTTCGGAGGTCGTCACGGTGACCGGCGGCGGTGAAGGCATCGATCAGGGGAGCACGGCAACGAGCTCAAACCTGAACGATCAGTTGTTCTCTAATATTCCTGTTCAACGAGGCGTCTCCAGCCTGTTCTATTTGGCGCCGGGCACAACGGACAGCTTGGGCGGCGGCAAGGATAATCCTTCAATCTCAGGCGGTTCCGCTCTCGACAATCTCTATGTCGCTGACGGTGTAAACATCACTGACTCTGCTTTCGGCGGGATCGGAACCTTCGCGCGTATATATGGCGCTCTCGGAACCGGTATCAACACGTCCTTCATTAAGGAAGTACAGGTTAAGACCGCTGGCTTTGAGCCACAATATGGCCAGTCACAAGGCGGTATCGTTAACATCATCACGCAATCGGGCAGCAACGAGTTCCATGGTGCCCTTTACGGGTTTGCAAGTCCGAAGTCGTTTGAGGCAACCAGAAAACAGCCGGATGATTTTCCCCGCAGGAACCCGGGTGGCAAGTTCCTACATGCGGAAGGATACGACATTGGAGCCGACCTCGGCGGTTATGTGCCGGGAGCCCGCAATAACTTGTTCTTCTTCGGATCCTTCAACCCCAGCGTCAGGCGTGACATTGTTCGTGGCGCAGAAGCAAACGCGCTGAGCACTACTGACTCTGGATTGAGAATTCTCCGGGGTCCCGAATTTGCTCGCCGCACGCGTGCGTACAACTACGCCGCCAAAGGAGAGTGGTTAATTAACCCCAACCACCAGGTCACATTCTCAATCTTTGGCGATCCTTCAAAAACGAATAAAAGCTCTTTCAATTCGCTGATCATTGATAACGCCACCGCTGACAGTATTCTGGATTACGGAACTCGCAACATGTCACTGCGGTACAACGGCACCTTGTCACCCACGCTGACTTTTAATGCCTCGTTGGGTTTTGGCAAGTCGCGCTTCAATGAAACGGGCTTTGACGATATTAACCAGATAGCCGATCGGCGTGGTTCCGATCAGCTTAATGTTGAAGATTTCACGGGCCAGCTTCCTGCACGAGGAAACTTTACGGCCGTCGGTCTTGGATTCTTTGAGCCTACCGACAGCAGAACCAGACGCGCTGAATTTAACCTTTCCAAGACCCAGAGCCTGTGGGGTCAGCACACCGCGGGAATCGGTTACACGTTCCAGCGTGGTTATTATGATGGTAGTCGTTTCCGCAGCGGTCCGAGTTGGACAATTCCGGCCGGCAATGGCGCCGCTACCGGGGAAACAACCAGCATAGCGTTTCGCTTACGCTACCGAGCGACTGATGCCGGTGGCACCCTGCCATTGTTCCCGGTGAGACTGGCCGATGGCACAACGGCCGACGTGCCGGTGCGCCTCCAGGTTGTTCGAGCTGAGTTTAGTGAGCCGACTTTCAAAACTTACTCCAACTATCATGCCTGGTATGCGCAGGACACGTGGCGCTTCAATAAGTACATCACAGGTCTGTTCGGCATTCGCTGGGAGCAGGAACGGTTAGTTGGCAGCCCTGGACCAACAGGCGCCCGCGTCGGCTATACCTTCACAGACCAGTGGGCTCCGCGCCTCGGCGTGACGGTTGATCCATTCGGTAAAGGAAAGACGAAAGCATTTTACAACTACGGTAGATTCTTCGAGTTCATCCCACTCGACCTGGCCGAGCGTTCGCTTTCAGCAGAGCAGGATTGGCTTGGAGCGCTGTTCATCCCCGAGTTCACTACCGTCGGTGGGGTTCGCCGTGCAGTGATCAACCAATTCGGCACGGTCAACCCAATCATTGATGCGGCCCACCAGATAGCAGGTGCGGCAGTATCGGTCGGCGATCCTCAGAACCCGATTACTCCGGGCACAAAACTTGGATTCACCGATGAACATACGTTCGGATTTGAGCAGCAGTTGCCGCACAACTTTGTGTTGAGCGCGCGTTATATCAAACGCGACGCCAAGCGCATTGTTGAAGACGCAGCATCTGTTTCGCCGGAGGCCTCGCTATCATGTGATTGGCCCAACTGCAACACACACTTCGTTGGTCAGGTTTATTACATTGGCAACATCAGTTCGAGACTGGACGCTGCCGTAAACCTCGTGCCATTCTCCTTCACTCCGGCGTTCGACGCGGGCGGGAACATTACCAACACCCCCGCTGGCTGCGCCAGTACTGCTGGTAATCCCAACTACTTCTATTGGACAGGCGTGGGCCCGGGTATCTGTTTTGCTCAAACCGGGATCGACCCGGTTACCGATTTGGAGATCAATAATCCTGACGGTAATGCTGATGGCTTCCCCGATGCGGTCCGCCAATATCGCGCGTTTGAGCTCGAGCTCAATCGTCGATTCTCAAACGGCTGGCAAGGTTTCTTCAACTGGCGCATCGCCAAGTTGCAAGGTAACTTTGAGGGCCACCTGCGCAACGATAATGGCCAGACCGATCCGGCCATCAGCTCGTTGTTTGACTTTACGACAGGAGACTTGAACCTGTTGGGTGATCAGTTTGGTATTGGACCGCTGAACACCGATCGCCGACACATCATTAACGTATTCGGCAGCTACAGCTTCGGCAAAGAGCGGGGCTTCAGCACGCTGAACGGCCTTAACCTTGGTCTCAACGTACACTACGAGACTGGGCTTCCAATCAACAAACTCGATCCGCATCCAGTTTACTTGAATACGGGCGAGATTCCGGTTGGCGGTCGCGGCAGCCAGGGTCGTACTCCAAACTACGCGCGGTTTGATGTCCACACGGATTATTCTTATGGCCTGACCGAGAAGACTAAGCTGAAGTTCATCGCGGACTTCTTCAACATCTTCAACAGTCAAAAGCTACGGCGGCCAGACGAAAATAGCGCACTTGACTTTGTGGGTGCAGGAAATCCGCCAAATCCGGACTTTCTCAAACCAAGGGCAATCAGTGGATATTACCTCCCGTTCAATCTAAGGCTGGGAGTTAGATTTGAATTCTAATTGGATTCGGAAACGAATCTTTGATAGGGAGGGGAGCAATCTCCTCCCTATTTTTTCTTGAATTGGTAGGCTAGAATTATCCTCCCCAGGCAGTAGCTCGTTTGCCGGAGTAACACAATGTTTCGCTGTTTTTTCCGCTTGGTCGTTCTTCTTTCCTTCCTCCTTCTGCCAGTGGCAAGTCGTGCGCAAAGAGCTCCGTCTCCCATCCCGCTGCAGATACATGGTCAAGTCCGATACGCGCAAGGCGGCCGCCCGGCAGAATTCATCCTGGTTCGGCTTGAGAGCTTCAGGGGCGGTGTCGAAGGCGAGATAACTACGGATCGCTCCGGAAAATTTATCTTCACCGGCTTATCCCCAGAGCTCTATGTAGTGTCAATAAGGGCGCCGGGTTTTAGAGAAGTAGCGCAACAAGTCGATCTCAAGACGCAGTTAACGGATTACTTGCAGCTAATGCTGGTTGCCGAAGGGAAGAGCTCTTCTCCGGTGAACCTCACGGGGGTGATCGATGCAAACGTTCCTCGTGCCGCCCTTACCGAATTCGAAAAAGGTCGCGACGCGCTTTTGCTAACCAACGATGCCGCCAATGGCATCCTGCATCTCGAAAATGCTGTCAGGATTTATCCCAGGTACTTCGCTGCGCTGCTACTGCTTGGAACTGCCTACATGGACCAGAGCAATTTGGAGAAAGCTCAACAGTCGCTTGAGCGAGCACTGGAACTCTACCCCAAAGCTGCAAACGCTTTGTTTGCGCTGGGGGAGCTTTATGTTAGGCAAAAAAAAGACTCGGACGCGGAAAAGGTTTTGCTCCAGGGATTGCAGTTTGAGGATCGCTCATGGCAAAGCCACCTGAGTCTAGGGCATGTTTACTGGAACATGGCCGCAAAACTCAGTGATGAAACGCACTACCGGCCGTTGCTTGAGAAATCGTACGTCCAGGCAAAACGAGCACTGGAACTTAAGCCCGATCTGGCAGACGCACATTTGTTAAAAGGCAACTTATATTTCAAGGCAAGACGCGCTGAAGACGCGCTGCATGAGTTTGAAGAATACGTTCGACTAAATCCCAATGGTGAATTTGTCGCTCAGACCCGTGCGCTGATTGAAAAGATTAGGTTTGCCCTCGCAGCACCAAAAAGAACGTCAAGTCGGATAGATCGAGATTTATTGAAGTACGTGCACCATCATGCATGAAGTGTGCAGATCCTCTGGACAGGTTCGTTATGTTGAGGGAGGCCAACCAGCCTTCAACGTCCTGGTCAGGTGTGACTCGTTTCAATAGTGGCTCTTGTGGCGAGGAGATGACAGACCGCAGTGGCAGATTTCGTTTTAGCGGTTTGGCGCCATCACAATAAGGGTCTAAGCATTTATCCAGATTTCGCTCAAGGTCAGCTCATGCTTGGTACGGCTCATTTTAAATCTTGGGCATTATGACAAAGCCGAGACTGCGCTCAAGAAAACATTGGCACTGGATCCCAAGGCAGCCAATGCGCTGTTTGCGCTGGGTGAATTGTATTTGAGTCAAAAGAAGAATGCAGAAGCTGAAAAGTCTATGCTGGAAGGATTGAAGCTCGAAGCGAACTCCGCCCAGGGACACTTAAGTCTCGCTCGCGTTTATTGGAACAACGCCTCGCAGATTAAGGACGATACTCAAGCGAGGCCTAATCTCGAAAAAGCCTACGAAGAAGTTAAGAAGTCGCTAACGCTTGATCCCAATCTGGCGCAGGCTCATGTGCTCAAGGGTAATTTGTTGATACGCGTAAAGCGAGTCGAAGATGCGCAGCACGAGTTTGAAGAGTATTTAAGACTCGATCCGAAGGGGCCTTTCGCTAGTCAGGCAGCGATAGTCATCGAGAGAATAAAGAAGGAGCTTGCCTCTCAAAAGAAGCCTTAACTTTTTCAGTTAAAGATAAAAAAAGGTCGTAGCTTTTAGGCTTGCGGCCTTTTTCTCTGGAGTTATGCTCGAAAGTTGTGTATGAGCGGATGAAAGAGGTGGCGTATTCTTGATGAGTTTTTGACGGAACCATCAACCTTATTGCTAAGGAGGAATACGCCGTGAAGGAAGATAACTTAGTTG
>JBOGOP010000164.1:0-11986 GCA_050747225.1 Pyrinomonadaceae bacterium | reverse complement strand
CGCTCGGCTATAGTGCGCATCTTCCGGCGCAATTAACTGATTCTCTAAAGTTAGGAATTCGATAGATGGGCTTGCTGAATTTTCTGCCACGTGAAGAGCAGTACTTCGATCTTTTCGTTCAGATGACGCTCTACATTTCCTCGGCAGCGCGTGAACTCAAGGAAATGCTGGCGGACAAAAACCACGACTACGCGGAATATGCACAACGCATTAAGGGACTGGAGCACGCTTGCGACGAGCTCACTCACAACGTTTCGACGCGACTGAACAAGTCGTTTATCACGCCTTTCGATCGCGAGGACATCTACACAATGTCGACCGCGCTCGACGATATTGTTGACCTGATCGACGATGCCGCGCGCGCTATCATCATCTTCGACGTCCATGAGATTACTGACTACGCCCGCGCTTTCGCCGACGTTATTGTACGGATGGCTGAACAGCTACAGGAGATTGTCGCCACTCTGCAAAAGCCGAAAAATGTAACGCAAAGACTGGTTGAGATTCACCGTCTGGAAAACGAAGGCGACGACATTTACCATGCGGCAATTGCGGCGCTCTTTCATGACTCACTCGATGCTCTGACCGTGCTTAAGTGGAAAGAAGTCTATGAAAAACTCGAAGCTGCGGTCGATCGTTGTGAAAATGTCGCCAACATAATCGAAAGCGTGATCATAAAACATACGTAAGAAAAATGATGAGTACTGAGTGATGAGTAATGAGTGCTGAGTAAGGCAAAGCGGCCATCCTGGATGACGTCGCTACTCCGACTTAGTACTCAGTACTCATCACTCAGTACTCATCACTTTCAGTTGACTTCCCCAATGACTGCCACCTTTGCCTTTGTCGTAATTCTCGTCGGCCTCGCACTTGTTTTCGACTACATCAACGGTTTCCACGACGCCGCCAATTCCATAGCCACGGTAGTTTCCACACGCGTCTTGTCACCAGGTGTGGCTGTGCTCTGGGCGGCTTTCTTTAACTTCATAGCCTTCGCTGTCTTCGGAACTCGCGTCGCGAAAGCGATCGGTGATGGCGTTCGCATGGACTTAATTGGCGCGGACTTGCGCTTGTACGTCCTCATGTGTGCGCTGTTGGGCGCAATCATCTGGAACCTGATCACGTGGTATCTGGGCCTGCCGACTTCCAGTTCACACGCGCTGTTAGGCGGATATGCCGGCGCCGGCATCGCTGCCTTTGGCGGTTATCATGGGCTGCTCAAAACGGACGTTTGGCTGCGCACAATCACGTTTATCGTCTTGTCGCCGATGATTGGACTACTGCTGGGATTCAGCTTAATGGTGGCGGTGCATTGGATCTTTCGGCGAGCGACACCGAAGGCCGTCGATAAGTTTTTCCGCAAGGGTCAACTCTTCTCAGCCGCTGCGTTCTCGCTTGGCCATGGTGGTAATGACGCGCAAAAGACGATGGGGATCATCACGGCGGTGCTGGCAGCCGGTGGGATCCTGGCTTATGGAGATAAGGGCGGCATTCCACCAATTCCTCTCTGGGTGGTGCTGACTGCCCACGCCGCGATTGCACTCGGCACGTTGTCCGGAGGCTGGCGTATTGTCCACACCATGGGTTCAAAAATAACGAAGCTGCGACCGATTGGCGGTTTTTGCGCCGAGACGGGAGCGGCGATCACGCTTGCCTACGTAACGCTTACGGGCACACCCGTTTCAACTACGCATACCATAACCGGCGCCATCGTCGGCGTTGGCGCCACCCGCCGGTTGTCTGCCGTCAAGTGGGGTGTCGCCGGAAGAATCGTGTGGGCCTGGGTACTCACCATTCCTGCCGCCGCCTTGATCGCAGCGGGTTCTTTCTGGATCGTCCGCGCAATTCTTCATCTCTCGGCGTAAGCCAGCACCAAACGCCAAGCTTGCCAAACGAATCAGCTATGAAAGTTTGACGCTCCCGGCCACATCAGTTAGGAGTCCGTTCCTTACCTGGCAGATTCTTGCTGGTCTCACTTTGAGGCAAAGTAGAACACTACTCCGTGCTGTGTTATCTTTTCACGCAAACAAGATTGCCCGCGTAGCTCAGTGGATTAGAGCGTTCGCCTCCGGAGCGAAAGGTCGCAGGTTCGACCCCTGCCGCGGGTACCAACCATCTTCCTCAGTCCGCCAAATCAAATGACCTTAGAGCAATTGTGAGTCTGCCGGGTTTGTCGGATCTATTCCTTAAGAGTCGCATCCGCAGGCGCTTCCCTGACAAGCGGGGTCGGTGTGAAGGACTTATAGATCGCGAAGCCCACACAAGCACCGAGCGTATTTAGAATCACGTCATCGATATCGACCGCCCTCGGATTTCCGAAGAACCTCAACAGGAATTGGATCGCTTCAATACTCAAAGACAGGCATAGTGCAAATAGCAGCACTCTCCTCAGGGTCCGGAATCGATTGCTTGTGAGTGGCAACAAGATCCCCAAAGGCACAAAGAGGGCGAGGTTACCGAGCGTGTTCCGCAAACAGAACGCATTCTGGTGGTGCCTCGGATCCTGGCGAAAGCATTTAAACGAATAGCCAAGCGGGACCACGCTTATCCGATACGAATTGGGCGTCGTAAAACGGGTGAGCCGAGTAGGAACAATTGTGATAGCAAAAACGACGCTGATATAGACGACAAACGCCGCAACGAGAAGTTTGTTTTTGGGGGTGGTTGCCAAAGCAGAAGACAGAATACAGGAAACGGCAGGCAGTAGGCAGAATTACTGTCTACTGTTTTCTGAGAAATGAGGATTCTGCTCTAGTTAACAGTAGTCATGCCTCCGCCTTCGTTCTCAGCCTCAAGTCGGCCTAGACGATCTTGGTTCTGCAATTGAGTGGCTCGCACATTAAGCATATCACTGTTGAATATGTCGATCTTTTTGGTGAGCAGCGAAAGATTACGATTAACCTCAGCGAGCTCAACCAACGTTTTTTCCCACATAGGTTTTGTATTAAAGCCTTGTTGCTCAATCTTGGTTTCTACCGTCTTGATATGAGCTTCAAGTTTCTCAAGCGATTCCAATACGCGCCTAAGTAGTGGGCTGTTCTCCAGCATTTTGGTCTCGTCTTCGCTCATATGCCGATCTCGAATACGTCACCCACGAAGCGTTTTGTCCATTCGCCGGGCTTGATTGCATACTCGCTTCCATCCGACAAGTAGAAAACGATTTTCCAATCCCCGGTCGGGACGCCCAAACCGTTTAAGACCTTAGTAGCCTCTATTTTTGCAATCTGATCTCCATTTATCACCACATACCCCGTAGGGACAGGTATCCTATAATCAATCGCAAAGGGTTTTATCGCCACGGCCATTAGATTACATCCTCGGACTACTTCTTCGCTAGTAGATCCGGGCTTCGGGTGTGTCAAAGACAAATCCTCGTTTTCTACCTACTGCCTACTGCCTTATCGCAGCCGCATCGCCGGGTCGCCAAACAGAGTCCAGGTGCGTCGCACGTCCACGTCGGCTGTAACCACCTTGGCCGCCCGGGCCGCATCGCCAAGTGTTGCATCCTGAACTCCGAAGAGCACCCGGTAAAACTCCTGGTCGATGGCATTTTGTCCTGCGGGCGCCGTCAGCGTAGTCGAGGCCCACACCGCCACCGCTCCTCCCGGCGCCTTCAATAACGCTTCGGACAAACTGTCGTTGTAGGCATCCTGGAAGTAACCATTGAAGCAAGTCATCATGGTGAACACAGACAAGCGGTTCGTGTTCGTCAGGGACGGTGCATCAAAACTCGATAGCACCGAGCCGCCGGTCCACACCCCATTCGATCCGTGGCCAACGAAGTTCGTCAGTCGCGGTCCCTGATTAATGGCGCTGATGATCCGACTGTGAATGGTTTCATCGTCAGCGCTGCTGCGGTTGATCGTTGCGACCGTCATCCCCGAAGGCAACAGATTCTGCACCGCACTGCTCTGACGCTCAAAGCCTGTGTCAGCGACCAGCAACACTCCGCGCGACGGATTCGGGACCGCATTCTCGTAGCCCACAATCTTTGCCACTAACGCATTCATGTCCTCGACCGTCCTTACCGGCAAACGGCCCAGGGCGAGATCAGCCATGCCGTCGTTGTTGAAGTCGGCCAGCAAATCGTCACTGGCGGCTTCCGTCAGGTTCGTGTCAATGAGTCTGGTCGGCACGAGATCGTTAAGTCCCTGGCCAAGGTAATTTTTCGGATCGTAACTGGCATCGCCTGCCAGCAACACATAATGCGGCGTGCGCGCCCAGGTATTCATCGCTCGCGCGAGATAGTCGTGAACTGCCTGCGGCGAGTGCCGGCCGAAAGTGAACTCATCGTACAGATTTTCGACGTCCACGACTTGAACCACCATTCCCTGATTGCGGCGCAACTGGGCCAGTGGTTCAACGTTCGCCTTCAGATCAGTGGTACTGATCATTACATAGTCCGCACCTGACGTTTGCGACCATAAGGTCGATGGCTCATTCAGCTTCACGGCGTCGGCGCTCAAGGCCGAATCATTCGCGAACAGCAGCACCGTATGCTCGCGGCGGAAGTTCGCGCCCTGAACCTGCAAGTCTACTGAATAGGTGCCATCGGCCTCGTTGTTCACTTTTCCTGTCTGGGTGATCTCGATCACGTTGTCGGGTGTGGTGATATCAACGATGCGAATGTTATCGCTGGTAAAACCGGTAATACGTCTGGTCGATCCATTATCGATATTCACTGCGAGTGCGTTCGCGTCTGCCGCGAAGCGATGCGCATAGGTAAGGCGAAGCGTGTCAACCAAGCTTACGTCTGCGGCGCCGCACAGCGAAGTAAACTCCACGATGTTCTCTCCGTTGGCCAAAGCGGCCGCGGGAACTGCAAACGTTTCCGTTGCATGCTCGGTATTGGCGAAGCTTACGGTCCCTAAGTCTGTCCCGTTGACGACGACGCGCACCAGATGGCTCTGGTTCGTTACACCTTGCAATGAAACTTCCAGTTGCGCCGGAGCGCCGGCTGCTACTGACACCGAATCAAGATTATCAACGGGCATCGCCGAAGACACCGGTGTGCCGCTAATGACCTGGCCGAAGAAATTCTCAACCTCCCCATTGAGTAAACCGGAAAAGTAAATCATTCGCTCGCGACGCTCGATAGTGTATTCAAAACTGGTTGGCCCGGAAGGCGGCGGCAGCAACTTCGGATGGCGATAGACAAGATCGCGAATGCGCGAGCCAAAGTGTTCCGGCTCTATGACCAGATAATAGGTTTGGGTCGCATCAGTGGGTGAGTCTACGGCGTGGCCGTAGAACTCTATGTAGTCAGACGACGTCAGGTGTACCTCGTCACCTGACTGCTTGATCGGCACCGCCCGCCCGTTTGTATATAGCTGCAACTGCGGCGCGTTTACATTCGGGTCGAGACCCGCGGCAACTAGCTCTGGCTGCATGACACGATACCAGCCGGTTTTGCGAACGACGATCTTGATGCCGGGCCTGGCTTCGATCTGTCGCTGCAACGCGGTAGCGTCGGTATCGGAAACCAGCAGACCGGGATAATTCGCGCGCTGTCCTGCGAAACGCGCCGGATAGCCATCCAACCGAACGCCGTCACCCCGAGTTCGTTGTGTGACTTCGGCAAGCAATAGCGCACGCGGGGCGACTGGCGCGGGTCTGCGGTATTGCACAAAGGGCGCGATGGGTCCATGCAGTGTGCGGGTACCGTTTAGGTCGACATCTTCAAGCCAGTAAGTGACTGTGCCACTTGTCCTGCCTGCTGGCGTCTGCCCACCTCTTACTGCCTTCTCCCCTATTTTGTCGTACCACGTGTAGTTCAACCCCGCCGACAGCGTGGTCTGCCTTCCGGCAATCAAAGCTGATCCGGCAACCAGCGAAGGAGTGATAGCCACCCGCTTCCCATCCTGCTCGCGATAGATGTTGTAGCCAAGATTGCGTGTCTCTCTTCCACTCCGCCACTCAAGCACTACCTCGTCTCCGGTTTGAACGGCTGCAAAAGCAGTTAACCTAACTGCCGTGGGCTCTTCGACCGTTACAGTCGTATTATCAAAAAAAGCCGGCTGATTCGCTGCCGTTGACCCTTGCCACCAGCCACCCATAAGAGGAAGCGATGTGCCCGTACTCGTGCTGTCTACAAGCGTTCCCTGAGACGTCAAGCTTCCGGCGGCTGGATCCGCAAAGGCAGTGCCCCCGTCATTCCGCAAGAATAGCTCCCAAGTATCTGTCGAAGGTGTATAGGTAACTTTAATACTGAGATACTCTGTGCCAAAGTCTGTTAATCCGTTGTTCGAGACAATGATATTCGTCAACGTTCCCTGAATGCCGCCGCTGTACCTTGCTAGTCGAATAGGATCAGTTGTGCCCACTTGGCCCAGCACGATAGCGTAACCGCTCCCTGTATTGTTATTCGTATCTGACGTGCCAGCCACGATGAAGGCCACGCCATAGGAGGTGGCAGCGAAGCCGGCAGGGTCGAGCCGAATCTGCCGCATATTGAATGTCCAGATAACAACGCCCGGGTTGGCATTCAAGATCGTGTTGTAAGGACTGGTAAATGAGGAGGAAGGTGTGTTCACTAAGACCCATCCATTTGCATTCGGCGTGGCGTCCACGTCATTCGTCAATTCCAGATGTGCAGGACTCGTGTTTCTTCTCGCTCCAAAATCCGCTCCAGATCTCGTAACACTCCAGGCGCTCGCCCCAATCGCGCCGCCAGTCGTGTAGGTTGCACTTTGATTGGTGCTGAAGTCGTCGGTGAAGACCGTTGTTTGCGCTTCGACTGTACTGCTCAACGAGAAAACCCAAAACAGCGCCAACAAGAAGCCGATCCGCCGCATTGCCGGTACTCGATGCCGAAGCGCCGATCGCTGAAACAAGGGCAGCGTCTTGTCGTTGGGATCCGAAAGACTACGGTGGTGAGTAGGGGTCATTTGAATATCCTCATTAGTCAGTTTTCCCGCCGCTGGAGCGACGGAAAATTCTAGAAACACTTGGGTCCGCCGGGGGCTGCCGGGTTGCAACTCGTACAGCAAAGCTTTACGGGACTGCACGGCTGACCCGGAGCTGTACAGGTCGCAGCCTGCGCTGGTGTAGGCGCCACGATTGAAGTAACCACAGGCAACGCAACCGCCGCTGCAAGGCCCAGCGTGCGAGCCATCTGTCGCCGGGATATTCCGGCATATGAAGCCGGTGTGCTTTCCCGCGGTTCGAGGAGATGGAGCTTTTCGAGTTTGGTTAACGCAAACAGGACCACCGCTTCGGGGACGTCAGCACCGAGTTGCGTCGTGAGCTTGCGTGCAATTTCGGCGGGCGTGAGCTTGCCATCGCAGGCGCGCCACACGAGCGCGGCGGTGTGATTCAGGCAGTGGGCCTGATCAGTCGTTTTGTCGTACACCAGAACCTCGTCAGGCAGTTCGTGAATAACCAAGCCAGCCGCGCGCAGGCGCGGAAGCTGCGAATGGGGCGCTCGCTTCATACATTCTCCAATTATTAGAGTTGGGAACTGAGACGCCCTCAAAAGGTTTTCTCAGTTCCTCAATGCGCTTAACTAATTGAAGCGGCTTTACGGAAGGGTGTCCGGACAGCGGCGCAGCGGGTGTACTGCAGTTTCTATTAATGACGATTCTACGCGAGTATTGGCGCCACACCCGCATGCCGTCGGGAAAGTGGGTATTTGGTCTTTTACAAGGTTCCTTTCAATCACGCCCTTCGCAAAAGTTGCTCAGCCAATTGGCATTTCCTATCAATAATCCACCTTCGGATCGCGTTGGCATGAGTGTGCGAAAATGGTAGGCTCCTGCCATGGCCGCTGAGTTGGATAACCCAAACGACAGCCGGGGCACGATCCTGGTCGTTGATGACTTTGATGACACGCGACTTCTGCTCCGAACCTGGCTGCAGAAAAAAGGCTTTCGTGTAATTGAAGCTGAAGATGGAAATCGCGCCATCGCAGCCGCAGAGTCCAGCCGTCCTGATTTGATCATCATGGATGTTGAGATGCCGGAGCTGGATGGGCTGGCGGCAACGCGGAAGATTCGCGAGCTCAAGGGTTTTGCCGCCGTGCCAATCGTGGCCGTTTCCGCGTATGGCGCCGACCAGTATCGTGATCACGCACTCGCTGCCGGCTGCAATGAATACGTCTCAACTCCCTTTGAGCCTGATGAATTGGAACGGCTGATTCGAGCGCTGATTCGATAGTCCAAAGTCCAATGTCCAATGTCCAAAGTCAAAACCAAAGCTGTAAGCCAGGACTGGATACCAGGTCTCACGACAAGAAAGACTTTGGACGTTGGACTTTGGACGTTGGACTTTTCTTCACCCTGGTCCTCCTCTGCGCCATCAGCACCTTCGCGCAAGAGAACAAATGTACGTTGAAGTTGGCTGACCTTCCCGCCTCGCCTGAGTTGTTTGGGTTTCACTTCGGCATGACAACCGAGCAGGCAAAGACGCGCGTGCCGCAAGTAGCCTTTGGACGTGTCGATCCCTTCGGTGTCTCGAAAACAAGCATTAACCCCGATTTCGATCCGCGTATCGACAAGGCCAGTCTCAACGGAGTAAGAACTGTTTCACTCGACTTCCTCGACGGTCACCTGACTTCGCTTTGGTTCGGTTACGACAGCACGTTCAAGTGGACGTCAGTGCCTGACTTCGTCAGCGGTATCTCGCAGTCCCTGCATCTGCCGGACGCATGGAGACCGTGGAAAATCCGCGGTCAACAACTTAACTGCTCCGACTTTCAAATGACTGTAACGATAGTCGCGGAAGGCCCGAGCTTTCACATCATCGACGAGGCAGCCGAAGAAACCATTGCCACGCGCAGAGAAGCTAAAGAGAAACAGGATTCGGTCGCAGAAGAAGCCGAGGTTGAAATAGTCGCGGATAAGAAAGCCAAAATCTACTACCTGGAGGGCTGCCTGCCGGCCAGCCAGATTAACGAATTGGATCGCGTAGGATTTAAGTCGAAAGAAGAAGCCGAAAAGGCCGGGTTTAAACTGGCGAAGAACTGCCAGTAAGCCGAATGTCCAAAGTCCAATTTCCAAAAGTCCAATGTCAGTTTGAGGAATCAGACTTTGACCCTGGACATTGGACTTTGGACTTCATTAGCTGAAAGGGACCTAACATGCTCAAAGAATTTCGCGACTTCATTGCCCGCGGTAACGTGCTCGACCTGGCGGTGGCGGTAATTATCGGCGCCGCGTTCGGAAAGATCGTCACTTCATTGGTTGAAGGCGTGATCATGCCGCCCATCGGCATGGTACTGGGTAAAGTAGATTTCGCTAATCTGTTTATCGATCTCTCCGGTCAGAATCCCGTTTCACTGGCCGATGCTCAACTGCGCGGCCTTCCGGTGATTGCGTATGGCATGTTGATTAACGACATCGTTAGTTTCCTGATTGTTGCCTTCGTAATCTTCCTGGTCGTAAAGGCCGTAAATAAGGCGAAGCGTGAAGAAGCTACCGCAGCCACAACGAAAGATTGCCCGTATTGCTTGTCGGCGATTCCAGTTGCCGCGACGCGTTGTTCGGGATGCACCTCGGAACTGCAAGCGACTTAAGAACCGTCCAAAGTCTAAAGTCCAAGGTCTGTTTAGCGCAGCAGACTTTGAACCTTAGACTTTGGACTTTGGGCTTTGGGCTTTGGGCTTTGGACTTTGGACTTTGGACGTTGGACGTTGGACGTTGGACGTTGGACGGTTGGACTTTGGGCTTTGGACCTTGGACTTTGGACTTTGGACTTTGGGCTTTGGACTTTGGACATAATCAATGCGCGAGTGTCCCCGCTGTGAAAGTTGTTATGAAGACGACGTAGTTGCTTGTCCCCTGGATCAGGCAAACACCAAGCATACGTTGCCGGGTCCGACACTGTTGTCGTCGCGTTATCTGCTCGAGAAGCGTCTGGGCCGGGGCGCGATGGGACAGGTCTATCTGGCTCGCGATCAGAATCTCGTAACTCGACGCGTAGCCATCAAGACTGTTCGCCCGGACATTCTCAGCGACGAGATGCTGCAGGAAGGCGAGGCGATCGCACGCTTCGAGCGCGAAGTTCGCGCCGCCGCATCTATCCGCCATCCCAACGTTGTGGACGTCACGGATTTCGGGAAAAGTCCCGAGGGTGTGTTTTTCCTGGTGATGGAATACGTCGACGGCGAAAGCCTTTATCAGCTGTTGCGACGCGAAGGCACTCTCGATATTCAGCGCACCATGACGATTCTTGGTCAGGCAATCGCTGGCGTCGAAGCCGCTCATGATGCCGGCATACTTCATCGCGATCTGAAGCCGGCCAATATTTTCATCATGCAAAGGCTGCGCAGAACCGGCAGCGCTGGGACTAACGACGGCTTCGTGAAAGTCGGCGACTTCGGTCTCGCCAAGATAATCCACGCCGATCAGACTGGAACAACTTCCGAGAGCGGGCCTCAATCCCGCGGCATTATTGGCACGCCCGAATACATGTCGCCCGAACAAATGCAGACTGGCGCGCAACTGGATGCGCGTTCAGATATCTACGCCCTGGGCGCCATCGCCTACCACATGCTCGGCGGTCGTCCACCCTTCATAGGGGACCTGCCGCAGCTCGTGGCGCAGAAACTAATGCAGTCACCGCCGTCTTTGCTGAGTTTGCGTTCTGATATTTCCGCAGAAGTCGACAAGGTGATACTTCAGGCACTGGCGCGCGACCCAGCCGAGCGGCCTAAGGACGCGAGTGACTGGTTTGACCAGCTCGAGACGGCGGCAGGAAAACAATTTGAAGCTCCAGCTCAAACTGAGTCGCGTTTAGTAGTGATGGCGCCGCAGGGCTCCGAGGTCTATGTCGACGATGAAAGACACGGCAGCATCGGACGCTCCGGTCGCGTGATTCTGAATTCAATTCCGCCGGGTCAACACCTGTTGCGCGTGGCGCGTAGCGGCGAGGTTGACGACGAGCGCGTCATCGAGATTCGTCCGGACGGCATTGAACAAATTATTCAGGCACAGTTTAAGAGCGCGCCGACGAGCGCACAGCTGACGCCGTCGCGGGGAGGAAGCCTGGATAGCCGGGCAGGAGGCGGAGCGAATGCGCCGCGCATTGTTGCCTGTGCCAGTTGCGGCTCACGCTTCGCCGAGGGGATAAAGTTTTGTGGACGCTGCGGCAACGCAGGATTTACGTTCGTCACCGGCGAGATGGCAGGTGTTCAGAGTGTTGGGAGTAGTCCAGCGACTCCGGCGCCGACTACAGTCGCATGCCCGCGCTGCAAGCAACAATATCCTGGCGGAGTCAGATTCTGCGGCAAGTGTGGCATTCCCATCGGCGCGCCGGCGGCCCTCGACTGGAGCCAGCCGCGACCGGTAGAAGTTGTTTGCAAGTCGTGCGGCAGCAGCTATTCGGGCGGCACGAAATTTTGTGGACGCTGTGGCAAACCGATCAGCCCTTGATGGGCAATGCATGACCCGACAGAAGAGACTCATTGGTGCTTTATTGCCTTGTGACTCCCCATAGCACAACACCGGATAAGATCACTGAATCCGTAGTTATGCCGCAGATCCGCGGTATAATACATATTGGGTCGCTCAGACACTCTTGAACCTAAAGAAACTCAGCATCGACGAATTTAACAACCCGATTCTCATCGTGGTGTTTATTCTTCTAGTACTGCTGGATGGGGCGTTCGCAGGGACTCACTGGACAGAATGGATCCATTGGAAGTGGACCGCAATCTTGAAATACTTCGCCGTTATTACCACCAGCGTGTTCTTCGTCTCTGGGCTATCCTATGGGTTCGCCGAACTCTTACTCAAGGATAATCACGGCTCTCGAATCAAACGTAGCCGCGTGGCGGCATACCTCTTGTGTTGTGTGCTGGTTCTAACATTCGCAGTATTGGCTGGTTTGGTTATTGCTTCTCCGGTCTATCCTGGCGATGAAATCGAATCTACAGGTTCGGTTGCGACTGAATATCGACCGCCAATGCCATTGCAAAAGCGAGACGCAGCAATTAATACGATTTTTTGGGTCTCGCTTTTGCCGGCTTTGTTGGGCGTGCGTTTGGCGC